>JAXEEN010000231.1:0-7490 GCA_034104065.1 Sutterella sp. | reverse complement strand
TTTTCCGCGTTGGGGAGGAGCTGCTCGTCGGGGATCTTATGCCGGGGCCGAAGGCCAAAGGGAAATACGGCGGAAAAGAAAAAAGCGCCTTGCCGGCAGGGGCAAAGCGCGTTGTTGGGGGGCGGATCAGCGAACGGTCTCAGTCGACGTCGCGCATCTTCGTGAGACGGCTGAAGGCTTCCTTCATGTCGTGACGCACGAGCGTGTTGCGCATTTCAAAGAGCGTGCGGTAACGCCTCGTGAGCGCCGGATCGGGGTGATATTCGGCGTCGCGCGCAATGTTGGCGGCGAGCGCTTCCTTCACGTCCTTCACATCGCCCACGGCGTAGGAAGCAAGGATGCAGTTCGTGAGCACCGCGCCGCCCGCATTCTTGAAGCGAACGATGTCGGCGCCGAGCATATTGCTCTTGATCTGGTTCCAGAGACCGTCACGGCTACCGCCTTCGGTGACGGTGATGCGGTTGAGGTCAACGCCCGCAGCACGGTAGCTGTCGGCAAGACCCATGTAGTCGTAGCCGATGGCTTCGAGCACGGCACGCCACATGACGAACTGATCGTCGTCCATGGTCATGTTGAGGAAGCATCCGCTCGCCTCCTTCTCTTCGCCGGAACCGCCCGTCAGGTACGGGAGGAAGAGCACGCCGTTGCTGCCCGCAGGCACCTTGGCCGCGCCTTCGGAGAGCGGACCGTAGTAGCGCGGATCGTCGGTCTTACGGCAGACCTGATCCTTGAACCAGCGAAGCGACAGGCCGCCCGTGCGGACGAAGCCCCAGTAGAAGTAGGTGTCGGGCAGCGTGCCGGAATTGAAGATGAGGCCCGTGCCGGGCTTCGAGAGTTCGGGAATGATGCCCTTGGTGGAGACGCAGAACATCGCGCAGGTGCCGGCGACGTCGACTCCCTGATTGGCTTCGAAGATGCCGGAGCCCAGCATCGACTGCATGGTGTCGCCCGCGCCGCCGAGAATCGGGATGCCGGCTTTGAGACCGGTGCGTTCCGCCATGGCCGGCGTCAGGCCGCCGATGCGGTCCCAGGGCTTCACGATGCGCGGCATGTAGCGGCGGTCGATGCCGAGAATGCCGAGCTGCTCGTCCGACCAGGCCTTCTTCTGAACGTCGAACCCGAAGCCCCAGCCGGACATGGCGCCCCAGTCGATGAAAGCGTCTTCCCCTTTGAGGCCGGCGAGATGCATCAGGATGTAGGGCGCGTTGTGTACGAACTTCACGCCGTCGCGGCGGAAGGCTTCGTTTTCCTTCAGGAACCAGCGGGCGAACATCGCGGGGAACATCGGCGAGGCAACGGGGTTGCCGGTTTCTCGTCCCCAGATCTCGAGCCCCATGGCGTTGATGGCTTCGACGTCGGGCGTCGTGCGGCTGTCGAGATAGTTGATGTAGGGCGTGACTGCGTCGCCTGCGGCGTTCACGCCGACGATGCCGCAGATGATGCCGTCGCCCATGACGGCGCAGACGTCGGCGGGATCGCGGCCCATGTCGCGCAGCGAATCCGTGCAGGCCTTCATGGAAGCAACGGTGATGTTGAGGAACTCGTCGGCGCTCATTTCCACCCAGCCCGGATTCGGATAGCTGAGATGGGTCGGCAGACTGTGGCTCGTGAGGCAGCGGAACTCTTCGTCGTAGACCGCGACCTTGACGCTTTGCGTGCCGGCGTCAAAGCCCATGTAAAGCTTGCCCATGCATGACTCCAGAGAAAGAAAATTTTTATAGTGGATTTATTGTAGCGGATACCCCGAATGAGGGAGGAGGAATATAAAAAGAGCCTTCTCTCCGTGCGGAAAGAAGGCTGAAATGTCTTGAGGATGAATCAGATAGAAATCGGATTAGGGCACCTTGAAGCCGAACTGATGGCACTGGTCGCAGAAGTTTTCCGTCTTGCCGTGCATCACGTGGCAGTTGATGCAGTCGAGCTGATCCTGATAGTGCGGGGACACGTGGGGATTGGCCGGCTTGACGTTCTTCGTCTTTTCGACGAGGGCCTTGACGTTGTGGCACTGCGTGCAGGTCTGCAGCGTCGGTTCCTGAGGATTGGCCTTGTCGGGGCCGTGGCAGGTTTCGCACTGCAGGCCCATGGCGACGTGACGGTCGGCGCCGACCTTCGGATCGGCGGCGGAAGCGGTGCCCGAAAGAAGCGCGGTCAGCGCGAGGGCGGCGAGAAGAGCTTGGACTGTCTTCATGGCGGATCTCAAAAAAAGGAAAACGGGATCGGCCGCCGAATCGGAGGCAGCCGTCAGACTGTGTTAGGCATCCTAGCACGCGCATTCCCAGGCGGATACATACCGGGGAATAGTTGAAAAACATACTTTGGTCTGTGGTGGGGAAAGTGCTTCGGGAACGAGAATTTCGCCGTCGGCCGGGCTGCGCATGAAGCCCGGATCGAAACGAATACCAACTCATCGAGGTGAAAAATGACCACTGTTGATACGAGCCGCCGCGGCTTTCTGAAGTCCGCCGTCGCTGCTTCCGCCGCCATGATGACGGCTGCCGCCGCCAATGCCGGCATTCCCGCTTCCTCCGTCGCCAAGTACGACGAGGAATTCGACGTCGTGATCGTGGGCTCCGGCTTCGCCGGCATGGCCTGCGCGCTCAAGGCCGGCCGCGCCGGTCTCAAGGTCCTGATGATCGAAAAGATGGTGACGGTCGGCGGCAACTCCGCCATCTGCGGCGGCAACGTGGCCTGCCCGGTGAACCCCGTCCAGAAGGCCCAGGGCATCAAGGACAGCAAGGAACTCTTCATTGCCGACTGCCTGAAGGACGGCCTCGGCATCAACCATCCGAACCTGCTCGCCACCATCGCCGACCGCTGCAACGACACGATCAAGATGGTCGTCGACTGCGGCTGCGAATTCGTGCCCAACAAGATGCTCTTCGAAGGCGGCCACACGGTTCCGCGTTCCTATGAAATCAAGGCCGGCACCGGTTCCGGCTACATCCGCCCGATGCACGAGGAACTCAAGAAGATCACGAACGTCGTGATCCGCACGCGCTGCAAGTTCGACGACTTCATCATGAACGACGACGGCTCCGTCGCCGGCATCGTCTGCCGTGAAAAGTACCGCTTCGACGCCAAGCTCGTTTCCGACGACCTCGAAAACAAGAGCGGCAAGAAGAAGACCATCCGTGCGAAGAAGGGCGTGATGCTCGCCGCCGGCGGCTTCTCCCGCGATATCTGGTTCCGTCAGGCTCAGGACCCGCGCGTTGTTCCGACGACCGACTCCACGAACCAGCCGGGCGCAACGGCCGGCGTGCTCGTCAAGGCCCTCGGCATCGGCGCCGCTCCGGTTCAGCTCTGCTGGCTCCAGTTCCTGCCCTACTGCAACCCGCGTGAAAAGGGCTTCGGCGTGTCCGTGAACTTCACGAACCATGCCTGCATGGACCTCGGACTCGTCGTCGACCGCAAGACCGGCAAGCGCTTCATGGACGAACATGCCGGCCGCAAGATCAAGTCCGACGCCCTCTTCAAGGTGATCGGCACGGACGAAAACTACCCGATCGCCGTCTGTGACGATGCGATCGTCAAGGCCATCAACCCGTCCTTCGTCAAGCTCCCGCTTGAAATGGGCACGGTCAAGAAGTTCAACACGCTCGAAGAACTCGCCGATCATTTCGGCATCAAGAAGGATGCGTTCCTCGCCGAAGTGAAGCGCTTCAACGGCTTCGTCAAGGCCAACAACGACGAAGACTTCAAGCGCATCCTGACCTTCAACAACGGTCTCGACGTTTCGAAGGCGCCGTTCTACGGCATCGAATGCTGCCCGAAGATCCACCACACCTGCGGCGGTCTGATGATCAACGACAAGGCTCAGGTCATCTCCGGCACGACTCATCAGCCGATTAAGGGCCTCTTCGCCGGCGGTGAAATCACCGGCGGCGTGCACGGCGCCTCCCGTCTCGGCACGGTGGCCGTGATCGACGCCCTCACGTTCGGCATGATCGCCGGCGAACAGTTCGCCGCGATGGCTTAATCTGCTGAATTTGAAAAGTCCGGCCCTTCGGGGCCGGCGGAAAACGGAGTTCGGACAGGGGTGGTCCGGCTCCGTTTTTTCTTTTTGGGCTGTGTGAATTCGCACAGACGGCGAAGCGAAAGAACGTCATCATAAGTCCCGACAACCCAACCGAAGGCCGTCCGAACCCGACGAGACGGCCTCGACCGAAAAGGAGACACATCATGAAACTCAATCGCCGTCAGCTTCTCGGAACGGCCGCCGCCGCGGCCGCAATGGGCTCCGTGCCCGAAGTCATGGCCGCCGTCAGGGAACAGAAGACCGACCTCGTCATCGTGGGCGGCGGTCTCGGTGGTCTGGCCGCCGCTTACGCTGCCGTGAACAAGGGCTGCAAGCCCGTGGTGCTGGAAAAGCTGCCCTTCCTCGGCGGCGCCGGCATCATGCCCGAAGGTTCTCTCGGCATCAACACGCGCTATCAGAAGGCGCACGGCATCAAGACGACCGCTCAGCAGGTGCTCGACGCCGCGCTGCAGTTCCATCACTACCGCGCCGATCCGGCCGTGCTTCGCCGTCTGATTGAGGAATCCACCCGCACGATCGACGAAATCGCCGACCTCGGCGTCGAAATGCGCGGCATCCGTACGATGTATCCGAAGGAAGAGTCGCTGATGTGCTGGCACCTCTTCAAGGGCGGCACGGCTGAAGTCGAAAAGCGCTGGATCAAGCACATCCGCGAAAAGGGCGGCATTCTGCTCACGAAGACCCGCGCCACCAAGCTCATCGTTGAAAACGGCCGCGTCGCCGGCGTCGAAGCGACGGACGCCAAGGGCGACAAGCTCATCGTCCATGCCAGGAAGGTGATCATCGCCACGGGCGGCTTCGCCGCCAACAAGGAAATGCTGGCGCAGTACGTCTTCGACTCCTCCGCACTCGGCATGGTCGAACCGATCTGGCTCCGCAGCCCGGTCGTCGACGGCCGTACGGGCGACGGCATCAACATGGCCCGCCTCGTCGGTGCCGGCGTGGCCGGCATGCATGCCGTGGCCGGCAATGCGCCGTACCTCCCGGATACGCCGCCGATCAACCAGTTCTCCGGCCCGGACGAACTCAAGCAGGGCCGCTGCGCACTCGCCCAGCCGTGGCTCTGGGTCGACCATACCGGCCGCCGCTTCTTCAATGAATCCCGCGGTTCCGTGTTCGTCGACGTCTACAACGCCATGACGAGCGCGGGCGGCGTCTCCTACACGATTTTCGACCAGGCCATGATGGACCGTCTGATCAATCAGGGCGCCGTGCTTCCCTTCAACGCCATCGTACTCGCCGGCACGCCGCTCAAGGCGCTGCCGAAGACCTGGGAAATCGGTCAGCAGCGCGGCTGGGCCTTCAAGGCCGAGACGATCGAAGAGCTTGCTCAGCAGATCGGCGTGCCGCCCGCCAACCTGCGCGAGACGATGACGAAGGTGAACGGCTACGCCGACAAGGGCCACGATCCCGAATTCGGCCGCAAGCCCGAACATCTCGTCAAGTTCAACCTGCAGAAGGGTCCGTACTACGCCCTCAAGGCCATCCGCGCCTTCTTCCTGACGCTGGGCGGCGTGACCGTGACGCCGGACTTCGAAGCGAAGAACCCGCAGGGCGACGTGATCCCGAACCTCTACGTGATCGGTCAGGACATCGGCGGTCTCTATGACTCGAGCTACGACCTGCGCTGCGAAGGCTCCGCTTCGTCCTTCGCCATGACGTCGGGACGCGTGGCTGCAGAACATGCCATTGCACGCATTCAGCAGGGCAAGTAAGCGCTGATCGGATTGTCTGATAAAGGCATAAATTGATCGAACAAAGGCGCCTGGCTTTCGGCCGGGCGCCTTTGCCTTTTGGGAAAACAGGGGATTTTCAACCGAATCAGGCTTGATTAAACTGGAAAAATCGTTTGACAGGGAGGAGATATGAAGCGAGCCGACTATGTTCCGGTCTACGGCAGGCGTCCCTGGCTGATGTCCGAAGACCTGCCGGAGGCGGGCGACTACTTCCGCGAGCACGGTGCGGCCTTTCACCTGGCCCGGCGCGAGCAGATCCGCTTCGGCAGGGATCCGCGGATTTTCTGGATCGAGAACGGGCTCTGCGCGACGTTTCCGACGACGGGCGGCGAGATGCCGCGCTTCATCGGTCTCTTCGGCCGGCGCACGTTGCTCGGCGGCGTTCGCTCGCTCGGCCATCTCGGCGAGCGCATGGAAATTACCGCCGTTGCCCTGGCCGAGGTATCCGGTTTTTCCGTGCCTGCGCCGATGTTCAGAACGTGGGTGGCTGCCGAGCGCGACAGAGAGCAGGCGGTCATGAGAAGCTGTATCGCCAAAGCCGAATGCCAGCTCGAGGGCGTTCTCGTCAACGACCTCTGCAGCGTGCCCGACCGCGTGCTGCTGGCGCTCGACGTGCTGGCGCAGGCTGCGGGCGTGCGGCTCGACGGTGAACGGGCGGCGCTTCCCTGGGACATCACGGTGACCGAAATTTCGCAGATCGTGAATGCCGAACGCGGCATGGTGAGCAAGGCCGTTTCGGCACTGATTGCTCAGGGCGTCGTGGAAAAGGAAGGGCGGCGGCTGGTGCTCACGCACGGCTTTCTGCCGCACGAGCGCCTTCGCTGAAAAAAGGCGTTCTCCAAATAGAAATGCGCGACCGACTTGACGTCTGCCGCGCATTTCCCCCCATTAATTCCGATCCCGTCAGCGCTGGGCTGAGGCACCGAAACTCTCTCTAGACCTACTCAGAGAAAAACATCAGCTGCTGCCCGAAGGGAAAGGCTCAGACGAAAACTGACCGGGTTTTCCTCTTTGCCCGGGGCGCTTCAGCCGATGGGGAAAGTCTACGTGAGCAGTCCCGCCGCCACAATGGTCGAAAGACTGAAAAACAGGATTCGTTAGACGTATGCTGTCTACGTCGAAAGGTGTAGAAATTCAGCGGCGAATGCCTCTGTTCCTTCCGAAGATCTTTTGATCAGGCCAGAATGCGCTCCGCCAAACCGCCGCAAGTCCCGTCGGCCGTCGATTTTCCTTGGGCGTGAGTCGTTTTGAATGACTGAGGACGGGAGGCGGTCCCCGAGTGCATCCGCTTCGAGGAACGGTCCGGTCCGGCGAAGGAGGCCGGGCGCGGGAATTTCTGCTTCATCGGCTAAAATCTATAGATTCGGCCGGGGCATATGGGAGCCAGCGGCCGCTTTGTGTTTGAACGGCAGAGACCGCAGTAAATAACATCATATGGCGAAGGTTAACGGCAAAAGCGAGGAATACGGCGTCTCCTCCATCCGGGTGCTCAAGGGGCTCGAGCCCGTCAGGCAGCGTCCGGGGATGTATACGCTCACCGACAATCCCCTGCACATCATCCAGGAGGTGGTGGACAATGCCACCGACGAAGTGCTGGCGGGCTTCGGCAGCCGGATTTCGGTGACGATGCACGAGGACGGCGCAGTGACGGTGGAAGACAACGGCCGCGGCATTCCGACTGGACTTCATCCTGAAGAAAAGGTGCCCGTGGTCGAACT
>JAXEEN010000230.1:0-4064 GCA_034104065.1 Sutterella sp. | reverse complement strand
CGGCGCCACGCTGATCGGCGTGACGGTCGACTACAGCGCGCACTGGTTTGCCGGCATGGCCGGCAGAGGCGAAGGCGGCTTCGAGCATCAGCGGCGGCTCCTGCCCTCGCTCACGCTCGCCGCCCTCTCGAGCGCGGCGGCGGGACTGCCGAAAAGGAGGAGGGCGAACCCGACGACGCCGATCGACGAGATCGTGCCGATGAGCGTGAGTTCGGTCTGGGCGCGGGAGGCAATCGCATCGGTAAAGAGCGGAATGCCGGCCGCCGTGAGACTGAGCGACGCATCGGCGTCCTTCAGCACGCTGCGTGCGGCGGATTCGGCCGATGCGACCGACTGATTCAGGAGGCCCGTGCCTTTTTCCGCCAGACCTTCGGGCGCCTTCATGACGAGGACTGCCGTGGATTCGCCCGGCTCGTCGGCGGCGGTCATCGGCGCCGCTCCGGCTTCGGTGACGACGGGGATCACGCCCGCGGCCGCCTGACGCTCGGCTGCCCAGCCGTCGAAAAAACAGAACGGATCGTTCTGAAACCCGAGAAGTCTCGGCTGCGCGGGTACGGTGAGGCAGCGCACGGCGCGTTCGAGCAGACGCTGCGGCGCCGTTTCGCCGGCGGCAAGCGCCTCCTTCAGAAATCGGCGGTCGGCATCGGTCATCAGACGGCCGGCATACGGACGAAAGGCATCCGCGGTGCGGCGCGTGTCGCCGGCGGCGGGGAGAAGGCCGGAGGCAAGAAAGACCCCGGCGGCCGCCTCGCGTGCCCGGACGGCCAGCGTTTCCCGGTCGCGTCGGGACAGAGCAGGCGCCCTGACGGTGACGAGGACGGTGACCGTCTGCGCTTCGCCGCCCGAGAGTCTGGCGCGAAGCGCCGCCTCAACCGCAGGATCGCCTTTTTCGGTCAGCGTGACCGGCAGCAGCGCCGACAGGCTCGGATCAAACGGCGCCGCGCGCAGACGCTCGAGTGCGCATGCCGTCAGCACTGCGGCAAGCAGCGAGAAAATCAGCAGGGCGGCAAGCGTCAGCAGCTTCTGTCGGGACATGGCACGGAATCGGCGGGAAAAAGACGGGAAGGCGGCAGCGGTTTTGCAAGCACGCCGAAACACATTAACATTGAGAGACTAATTCTAATCAGACTCCTACTAGACTCCGCGAGGCCTTCCGCCATGCATCAGTCGTCCCTCATGATTTCCGTTGCCGTCGGTCTGGCTCTTTCCGGAGCAGTGCACGCCGCCGGCGTTGAAACGATGCCGGTGGCGCCGGCCGTTCCCGTCGAAAAGCCCGCTCCCGCCGTGCCGGCCGCGGAAACGCCTGCCGCCGTGCCGCAGGCGGACGCGCTCGAAAGCGTCGTCCGGCAGCTGTCTTCCGAGGCCGTCGAGGCCCCCGTCGAAGCGGCGCAGTCCGAAGCGGCGCAGGACGGCGGGGCGGAAATCCGCGATGCCGGGGAAGCGCCGTCCGAGGGCGGCGTGCCGGCGCAGTCGTCCGCTTCAGCCGAAGGAACGGCCGAACAGACCGATGCGGTCGAAACGTCCGGCAGTGAAGGCGCATCCGCCGAAGCGCCTGCCGTTGCGTCGGAGGCCGGATCCGCTGCCCCGGCCGAATCGGCCGCTCCGGCACCGGAGGCTCAGCCTGAGGCGCCCGACGAACCGCCGGCCGCGCCGGCAGCGTCGTCCGGTCCCATCGCGCTGGTGCCGCCCTTCTTAGATTTCATGCCCTATGTGACGACCCTGAAGGACGTTGAAGAGGTTTTCGGACGCAATGCCAGGCTCTACGAAGAGGGACGCTACGGCAAACGCCACATCATCACCGGTCAGGATTTCGATCTCGGCGTGACGAGCGTGCTGGTCTACTACACGGATACGGGTCTGGTGTCCGACGTGTTTCTCCGTATTCCGACAGACCGCCGCAAGTCCGTGCTGTCGGCCCTGCGCGGCATGACGCCCGCCATGCATCCCGACGGCATTTGGGCGCAGGAGGAGGACGGCCGCGAATTTTGGCGGACCAAGACGACGGAGCTCTCCGTCGGTGCGCCCCGAGGTGCGGACTTTACCTTGGAATACGGCGCAACCGGCCGTCAGGTTCGGGAGACGCGCGCCTGGATCGATGCGGATCCGGAAAAACACTGCCCGCGGTTTGCGGGACTGCTGATCGGCCGCTCGACGCTGGACGATCTCAAAAAACGAATTGCGGGCCGCGACTGCCGGCTGATTCCCTCGGGAACTCAGGAGGACGGCTCCAGAACCTATTCGCTGACGGGCGCGTGCTTCGGCATTCCGGGCGAATACCAGACCCTCGTCTGGACGGGAGCCGACGACGGCCGAATTACGAGACTCTTCCTGCAGAGCAGGGGCGATCCGCTCGGGTTTGCTTCGGTTCTGCCGGCGCTTGAAAAGCGCTACCGTCCCACCGGCCGCGAGGGCGAATTCCGTACGGCCGATGCGCCTGCGCGAAACGTCTGGCCGCCCGTGATCCGGTTCAGCCAGAAGGAGGGCAGTCTGGAATTCTATGCCGGCGTTGACGGCGTGAAGAAGGCCGAAGCCGTGTGGGACAGGCTTCTCGAGGAAAAGAAGGCCCGCGAGGCTCAGGCTCGGGCGGTCGACAAGCTGTTCGAGTAATCGTCCGGTAAATGAAAACGGCGGCTCCGCAGAGGAACCGCCGTTTGATTTCCGAAGCAGATCAGTGCGCCGGCATTACTTCTGCTGCGCTTCCATCTGACGGATCTGGGCGCGGATCTGTTCGAGTTCGAGATCGGCCTTGTCGCGGGCGCGTTCGGCCTTGGCGCGTTCGGTGGCCACGATGCCGTCGACCTGGGCGGCGCGCGCCTTGACGTCAAGTTCCTGCATCTGAAGCTTCAGTTCGCGTTCGCGGTCATAGTAGGCGTCAAGCTTGGCCTGACGGGCCTTCTTTTCGGCGGCGGCCTTGGCGTTGGCTTCGGCGCGGGCCTTGTCGGCCTTCGCCTTGGCGGCGGCCTTCTGGGCCGCAGCCTTGCGGGCCGCTTCATCGCGCCTGGCCTGTTCGGCAAGCAGGCGGTTCTGTTCGGACTGAACGACGGCAATGCTGTATTCCATATTGCCGCCGGCTTCGGCATACTGCGCCTGACGACGGTCGGCGTTCGAGGCGCAGCCCGCCGTGACGGCGGCGACAGCGACGGCGGCAGCGGTGACGATCCATTTCTGCATGTTGGGAATCCTCATTAAAAAAACGTCATCAGCGCTTGGCGCAGCCGTAGGGATTGTTCGGCTGAATGCGGGTTTCGCCGGAGCGGGCCGAAACCATGATGGCGGTGCCCATCTTGTATTCGCAGAGGCGGCCCACCTGGGCGGACTGATAAACCTTGCCGCCCGACGTCCGGTAGACGAGCTGGACGCCGTCGACATAGTTCGTGCGGGAACTGCCGCCCACGGCGTCGCCGGCCAGACCGCCGAGTGCGCCGCCGGCCAGACCGCCCATCACGCGCGACGAGGTCGAGTGATTGTTGTGGTTGCCGATGGCCGCACCGGCGATGGCGCCGAGAATGGCGCCCGTCATCTGAGCGCGGTCGCGGTTTTCGGTGTTGCTCACGGCGACCTGAGCCGGGGTGATCGAGATGATCTCAACCGTCTTGACTTCCTGTTTCTGATTGACCTGGCCGGCCGTGTAGACGTCGGAGCGGTACAGATTGCCGTCCGATGCGCAGCCCGAGAGCGCAAGCGCGGCGGCACAGACGGCGGCGGTGATAAGGGTCTTGTGAATCATTTTGAAGAGTCCGATAAAAAGGCGGGGAACCTCGGCATGAGGGGAAAACAGCCGAAGCGATGTCAATACATTACACCATGTCCGAGCGGTCTAGAAGACATCGGCCGGCGCCGGCAAAAACATGAAACACATCGTGTGCGGAATTTGCAGGAGGAGGCTGAAGTCCCGGACAAAGGAAAAGCCGCTGTCCGCAGGCGGACGGCGGCTCGAAACGAATGCCCGTCGGCCGTGATCAGCACACGACGCGAAGCAGGCGGCCGCTGAAGTTTCGCACTTCCGTATGACCGTTACGGCGGAAAAGCGACACTTCGTTGGCGCCGGTGATCTTGGCGTACTT
>JAXEEN010000229.1:0-9311 GCA_034104065.1 Sutterella sp. | reverse complement strand
GGCGCCATGCCGCACCTCGGTCAGGACCCGGTCTTTACACTGATTCAGACGGCGCAGGCGCTTCAGGGCATCATCACCCGCAACAAGAACCCGCTTGACGCTGCCGTCATGTCGATCTGCCACATCACGGCCGGCACCACTGACAACGTGACGCCGTCCGAAGCCTTCATGGAGGGCACGCTTCGCACCTTCGACAACGCCGTCACCGACCTGATCGAAGAGCGCATGCGCCGGATCGTCGAATGCACAGCCGCCGCCTGGAACAATACCGCCGAACTGGAGTTCACCCGTCAGTACCCAGTGCTCAAAAACGACCCTGAAGCCGCCCGCATCGCCGTCGAGGCGGCCCGCGAAGTCACCGACGTGAATGCCGACTGCGATCCCGTCATGCCCTCGGAAGACTTCTCGTTCCTGGCCAATGCGGCGCCTTCCGCCTTCATGTTCCTCGGCGCGGGAGACGGCAGCCACCGCGATCCCGGACACGGCGACGGTCCCTGCGCCCTGCACAATCCGTCCTACGACTTCGACGACAATCTGATTCCAGTGGGCGCCAGCATTTTCGCCCGCATCGTCGAGCGCAATCTCGTCTGAGTTTTTCACGCCGCCCTCATCAGCCCGCACGCCGCTTCGCCCGTGCGGGCTTTCTTCTGACGGCCGTGCCGAACTCAGGCGCGCAAGCCGGACGGGTTTGCGCTAGGCTTTGCCAACAGTCTTTTTATCTCGGTTAGTCATGACGAATACGGTTCCGACACCCTCGGAGACGGCCCTTCCTTCCTCCGACGGCGAAATCCGCATCCGCGGCGCCCGCCAAAACAATCTGAAAAATCTTGATCTGAACCTGAAAACCGGCGAATTCACCGTCGTCACCGGACTGTCCGGTTCAGGAAAAAGTTCTCTTGTCTTCGATACGCTTTATGCCGAAGGCCAGCGGCGCTACGTTGAAACATTCAGTCCCTACGCCAGGCAGTTTCTCGACCGCATGGATCGTCCGAAAGTCGACCGCATCGAAGGCGTCCCCCCGGCCATCGCCATCGATCAGAACGGCGTGGTCCGAACGTCCCGTTCGACCGTCGGCACGATGACTGAACTCAACGACCACATCAAACTGCTGTTCGCCCATCATGCCGAGCTTTACTGTCCCCGCTGCGGGCGCCGGGTTCGTGAGCATACGCCGCAGAGCATTTGGGAAGATATCGGTCTGCGGCTGAAGGATGCGCCGGACGGCCTCGAGAGCCGCCTCTACATCACGTTCGACCTGACGGTTCCGAAATCGCTCCCGGTCGAAACGGCTGAAAACGGTCTTTCGGCACAGGGCTTCACCCATATCCTTGCAAGAACCGCCTGCAAGGACGGCACCGTGCTGACGGTCGCGGCCGACCGTTTCCGGGCGTCCGGCGCTGAACGTGTCCGTGCCGTTGAAGCCGTCGAGCGCTCGCTGGATAAAGGGGCCGGCAGCATGGCCGTCTATACCGCCGACAGCCGCGGCATGACGCTGCTCGCCCGCTACCGCCGCGGCTTCGTCTGCGCGGACTGCGGGCTGAGTTTCGAGAAACCCGTTCCCGCGCTCTTCAGCTTCAATTCGCCGCTCGGCGCCTGCGAATCCTGCCGGGGATTCGGACGCATCATCAGCGTTGATCCCGACCTCGTGATTCCCGACCGCACGAAAACCCTGGCCGAAGGAGCCATCAAACCCTGGACGACGAACGCCTTCAAGGAATGCCAGGAAGAGCTCCTGAACTATGCCGCCAAGCGCGGCATCAGTCTGACGACGCCTTTTGAAGAACTGAGCGAGAATGACCGCCGCTGGGTCTGGGAAGGAGACGAGGACTGGAGCGGCAAATGGCAGAGCCAGTGGTACGGCGTCAAACATTTTTTCGAATGGCTTGAAACCAAAGCCTACAAAATGCACGTCCGCGTGCTTCTGTCACGCTACCGCTCCTATACACGCTGCCCTGACTGCGGAGGATCTCATCTGAAGCAGCCCGCCCTCTTCTGGCGCTACGGCACTTCCGAAGAACGCGGCCGCATCGCCGGGCAGGCAGAAGGCATCCGCTTCAAGCCGCTCGGCATGCCGCTGTCAGATGCGTCCTACGACGCTCTGCCCGGCTTCAACTTCCACGAGCTGATGATGCTCCCCGTCGGCCTTCTGAGGGATTTTTTCGCCGGCCGCCGCAGTGCCGCCGATGACGCCGAAGGCATGCTGATCGACGAAATCGTCTCCCGTCTCGGCTTTCTCTGCGACGTCGGCGTCGGTTACCTCACGCTTGACCGTCAGAGCCGCACGCTCTCCGGCGGCGAGGTGCAGCGCGTGAATCTCACCACGGCGCTCGGAACGTCGCTCGTCAACACGCTGTTCGTCCTCGACGAGCCGAGCATCGGTCTGCACCCGCGGGACATGGACCGCGTCAATGCGGTCATGCGCCGGCTCACGTCCGCCGGCAATACACTCGTCGTCGTCGAACATGATCCTCAGGTCATGCTGGCAGCCGACCGTCTGATCGACATGGGTCCGGGCGCCGGCCATGCGGGCGGGCGCATCATTTTCGACGGCACCACCCGTGAGGCGCTCAGCGGAACGACGCTGACCGCCGACTACCTTTCCGGCAGAAAACGCATCACCCGGCCTGCGCCCCGGCCGGTCAGCGAACGCTCGCCCCGCCTTGTTCTTCGCGGAGCCTCCGAACACAATCTCCGTCATATCGATGCCGTCTTCCCGCTGAAGGCCTTCGTAGCCGTCGCCGGCGTTTCCGGTTCGGGCAAATCCACGCTGATTTCCGATATTCTCGTGCCGGCCCTTGAGAGACGGCTCGGGAAAAGCACGGCCGTCCCCGGCGCCTTCGATGCGCTTGAAGGCAGTCTTCCCGGCGACGTCGTCTTTGTCGATCAAAGTCCGATCGGCAGAACGACCCGGGGCAATCCCGTCAGCTACGTCGGAAGCTTTGACGGCATCCGCCGTCTTTTTGCCGCAACGCCCGCCGCCAAAGTCGAAGAACTCGGATACGCGGACTTTTCATTCAACACCGGCAAAGGCCGCTGTCCGGTCTGCGGCGGTTCAGGAACCGAACACGTCGAAATGCAGTTCCTTTCCGACGTATACCTGCCCTGTCCCGAATGCGGCGGCAAACGCTATACCGATACGGCGCTGTCCGTCAGGCTCCGCCTGGCCGACGACGGCGACTACAGCATCGCCGACGTCCTGGATCTGACGGTCGAGAAAGCCTGGGAACTCTTTGCCGCCTACCCGGACATCACGGCCGGACTCGGCCATCTGAGGGCCGTCGGACTCGGCTATCTGACGCTCGGACAGCCCCTGACGACACTCTCGGGCGGCGAGCGGCAGCGCCTCAAGCTGGCCGGTCATCTTGCTGCCGGTCTGCGCGCCTCCCGTAGCGGTCCCGGCAAGCTCTTCGTTTTTGACGAACCGACCACGGGTCTGCATTTTGCCGACATCGCCACGCTCATCCGGATTTTCGACGCACTGGTCGTCATGGGACATTCGGTCATCGTGATCGAACACAATCTCGACGTGCTCAACTGCGCCGACTGGATCATCGAACTGGGTCCGGACGGCGGAAGCGAGGGCGGCAGAATCGTCTTCGAAGGCACGCCGGACGGCATCGCGGCAGAGGAATCCTCTCCGACCGGACGCGCCCTGGCCGCCTGGCGCCTGACGCTTGAGGGAGACCGTTCTCGGGAAAACTTCTTCAACCTCCCGCCGGCGGAAGGTCCGGCCCTGCGCAGCGGCACCGAGCACGCCGTCAGCGTTACGGGCGCCCGCGAACATAATCTTCGCAATCTCTCCGTCTCCATTCCCCGCAACTGCTTTACCGCCGTCACCGGTCCCTCGGGTTCGGGCAAATCCACGCTGGCCTTCGACATCATCTTTGCCGAAGGTCAGCGCCGCTATCTTGAATCGCTCAATGCCTACGCCCGCTCCATGGTGCAGCCGCCTCCCGTCCCCGACGTCGACGCCGTCCGCGGCATCCCGCCCACGGTGGCCATCGAGCAGCGAACGTCTCGAGGGGGTCTGAGATCCACGGTTGCCACCATGACGGAGCTCTACCACTTTCTTCGTCTTCTCTTCGTCAAGCTCGGCACGCAGTACTGCCCCGACTGCGGCATGCCCGCGGCTCAGCAGACCAAGGAAAGCATCGTCACTGCGCTCAGGCGGGACTTCGGCTCACGCACCATTGAAATCCTCGCCCCGATCATCCGGCGTCAGAAAGGCGCCTTCCGCGCCGAACTGGCCGCCGCTGCGGCCTCCGGCTTCCCCGTTGTCCGCATCGACGGCGGCTATGCCGACGTCTCCGGCAGGACCGTCCGGCTCGAGCGCTACAGCGAACATGACATCGAACTCCCGATGGGCAGCTGCCGAGCCGATGACCGAGCCCTTGCCGAGCTGGTCTCCGCCGCGCTTGTTCAGGGGCACGGCCGCCTGATCGCGACGGAACATCTGCCTCAGGAGGACAATATTTCGAAGCGCGGTCAGAACATCGCGCTTTATGCCGGCGCGCATGCCGGAGAAGTCTTCTATTCCTCGCTGAGCGCCTGCCCAAGCTGTCTGAAGAGCTTCCCGTCGCTTGACCCGAGACTCTTCTCCTACAACGCCACGCTCGGCGCCTGTCCGGTGTGCTCCGGGTACGGGCTCCTGACTGCGGCACTCAAAAAAGCACAGAAAGCCGATGAAGCCTTTGCCGAGGAGCTGTCCGACACGGGCGAAGAAAAGGAAATCTGTCCGTCCTGCCTCGGCGCCCGTCTCAATCCCGTTGCCCGCTCCGTTCGCTGGCAGGAGCGTAGCATTGCCGACTTCGGCGCCATGACCATTGACGAAGCCGCGGCCTTTTTCAAAAAACTGAAACTGAAAAACCGTGAAGCGGCTATCGGACGCGATGCCGTGGAGGAAATCCGCTCTCGTCTCGGCTTCCTCCAAAGCGTCGGGCTCGGCTATCTGACGCTTGACCGAAGCGCCCCGACCCTGTCGGGCGGCGAGGCCCAGCGCATTCGTCTCGCCGCCCAGCTCGGGAGCAATCTGCGGGGCGTCTGCTACGTGCTTGACGAACCGACGATCGGTCTTCATCCTCGGGACAACGGCATTCTTCTCGACGCCATCACGAGACTGACGGAGAAAGGCAACACCCTGCTCGTCGTCGAACATGACGAAGATACGATCCGACGAGCGGACCACATCGTCGACATCGGTCCGGGTTCCGGCGTACGGGGTGGGAAGCTCGTCGCACAGGGCACGCTTGAAGACATCATGTCCGCCGAAGACTCTCTGACCGGGCGCTATCTGAAAACGCCGGCAGCGCACACCGGCCGGCCTGAGACGGTGTTCTCATCGGAGAGCGATCCGAAAATGACGATCGTCGATCCGAAGGTGCACAATCTGACCGGCGGGCGCATCGACATCCCGATCGGCCGTCTGACAGTCGTCACCGGCGTCTCGGGCTCCGGCAAATCGACGCTAACCCGGGACGTGCTTTACGAGAATCTTCATCGCGCCGTCTCCGGCAAGCACAAGGACGTCGACTGGTCGGGCTGCCGATGCATCGAAGGCCATGAAAAGATCGACCGCGTGTTGGAAGTCGATCAGACCCCGATCGGAAAAACGCCCCGTTCCTGTCCGGCCACCTATGTCGGATTTTTCGACAGCATCCGCGCGCTCTTTGCCGGCACGCCGGAGGGCGAAGCCCGGGGCTACGGGGCGGGACGGTTCTCGTTCAATAATGCCGGCGGCCGATGCGAAGCCTGCGGCGGTCAGGGACTGAGGACCATCGAGATGTCCTTCCTCCCGGACGTGAAGGTGCCCTGCGAAGTCTGCGGCGGAGCACGCTTCAACCCGGAAACGCTAGCTGTCACCTGGAAAGAGAAAAGCATCGGCGACGTCCTCTCCATGCAGGTCGACGATGCCGCGTCCTTCTTTGAACCCATGCCCAATATCGCCCATCCGCTCAAGCTGATGCAGGAAATCGGTCTCGGATATCTGACGCTCGGACAGCCGTCTCCCACTCTCTCGGGCGGAGAAGCGCAGCGCATCAAACTCGTCACCGAGCTGACCAAAGTTCGTGATGATCTGACGCGGCGCGGACGCCGCCAGCCTCACACCCTCTACGTGCTTGACGAACCGACGGTCGGTCTGCACATGGCGGACGTTGCCAAACTCACGGCGGTGCTTAAGCGTCTGGTCGCCGCCGGCAATACCGTCGTGGTCGTTGAGCACAATCTCGACGTGATGGCCGAGGCCGACTGGATCATCGACATGGGACCTGAAGGAGGGACGGGAGGTGGGTCCGCCGTAGCGTGCGGGATCCCGGCCGATATTGCCAAAACTTCCACGCATACCGGCAAAGCTCTCAAGGCTTTCCTCAAGGCGCATCGTCCGAGGAAATAACGTCTTCCCGGTTATGTTCCTCACAGACAGAAAGGGCGGTCCGTTCGGACCGCCCTTTCTCAACTATAGCTACCTTCGCTCAACCAGGTACATGGCCGCTGCAGCGACGATCAGCATGGATACCGTCGGCACCAGACAGACCACGATCGGGGACCATGTATTGAGAACCCCGAGATAAGAGAACAGGTTGTTCATCGCATAGAAGACAATACCGATCATCACGCCGAGGAAGATCTTGATGGCTACACCGCCGGATCGGGCGTTCATGTACGCAAACGGCATCGAAAGCGCAATCATCACCAACGTGGCCAAGGGATAAAAAGCCTTGTTCCAGAAAGCCACTTCGTAATGCTCGGTCTGCTGATTATTCTTTTTCAGATGGCTGACATAGCGGTCCAGATCCCTCATCGACATCGTATCGGGCTTGGCCGTCATCACTCCGAGAATATCGGGCCCGAGAGACGAGCGAAGCAGATAATGATCCGACTTCTCCAGCTTCACCGCCGATTTCGTCGGACTGTTGTCGCTTCGATTCATCATCGGATAGATGTAGCGTTCGACTTTATGAAGCGTCCAGCCCTTTCCCTCCTCATATGAGGCCGAATCCGACTGAATCAGCACCTTGAGTCTGCCGTGAGGATCGAATTCAAACATTCGCCATCCGCCGGTTTCCCCCTGATTGGAGGCCTTCAGATACTTCACGTTGATGTAGCGGTCGACATCTTCGCCGGCCTCATTCTTGGTCACGTCTCGTACCCAGACGCCCGAAGCATAGCCTCTGGCCGTCAGATTCTCACTGTGCCGGGCGGCCGACTTCACTTCCTGCGCATAGCGCTCGGCCGGAGGTGCAGCAATTTCTCCGAAAAAATACGTGAGCGCCACGAGAATCAGAGCCGGCAGGAGAAGCGACACGGCAAGACTGACCGGAGACAGACCGGCGACGCGCAGCACCGTAAATTCGGAATTCGCCGCCCATCGGGACATGACGTACACAGAAGCCAGCAGCGCAGCAAGCGGCATCACTTCGTAAATTCGGGCCGGAAGACTGAGAGCCGTCAGCATGAACGCCTGCCCCATGGTTCTCCCGGATCCGACATCGTCAAGCTGACCGATCAGATCAAAGAAAGCGAAGAGCGCGACCAGTGCAACCAAAACAAAAGCGGTTGAAAGAAGAATCTCCTTCGTGAACTGTTTGGTAATAACTCGCATGATTATTTGCCCTCCCTGGCGGAAAGACGGTGACGCCAATACCAGACATTCGCCCAGACCGGC
This sequence comes from Sutterella sp., assembly GCA_034104065.1. GTDB lineage: Bacteria > Pseudomonadota > Gammaproteobacteria > Burkholderiales > Burkholderiaceae_F > Sutterella. The sequence continues at coordinate 1,648 of JAXEEN010000229.1, read as the reverse complement.
AGCCAGCGCATCATCCAAACGCGCCGAATGAAGAAGAGCACACAAAGAAGAAACACCAAACCGTGCAGAATAACCAGGCCGCTGACATAGCTGAAGCGTCCCTGCTCAATCCAGGTCTGCATCACTGAAATGCCGTTGAGATAGAGAATGAAGACCAGCGCTGCGACAATGAGGTTCAGACTGCGCCCGGCTCTCGGACTGGATGCCGAGAGAGGAATGGCGAACAACGCCAGCATCAGTGCGGACAAAGGCCAGGAAAAGCGCCAGAAGATTTCGCCCTGCTGTTCATTCGTCATGCCGGCGAACAGCACCGTCATCGGCTGGGCCGAGATTTTGCGGGCTTCAAGCGGCGCGTCGATCTTGATGTCCAGGCGCATGCCGTATTCATCGAACTCCACCAGTCTCGTGGCAGGAGACCCGACGTCGGTTTCATATCGGCGGCCGTTATGAAGGACGATGTACCGATCTCCTTCGGCATTGATCTCGATTGAACCGCTGTCAGCCGTGACCGTTGACTCGCCCTTCGAAGTGCGTTCCGCCAGAAAAATACGGCCGACCTCATTGGCATTCGAGCCCGCAGACTCGATGAAGAATACGCGGCGTCCGCCCATCGATTCAATAAACCGTCCGGGCGAAAGGCGGTTGACCTCATCGCGCTGTGCGAATTGGGTACGCGTTACTTCACTCTGCGAGCGCGCCCACGGAGAAATCACCACCGAGAGAACTCCGATCGCCAGAATAAGCGGAATGGAGAACCGGAGCACCGGTCCGATCCAGGCAAGCAGCGACTGTCCGCCGGAACAGAACCAAACAACCATCTCATTGTCCTGCCACCAGCGCATCAGCGTCATCAGGACGGCAATGAACAGCGACAGCGCGAGCAGCGGGGGCAGATTCGTCAGGGCGTTGTAAAGCACCATCTGCAGAACGGACGTATTGTCAATACGGCCGCCGGCAGCCAGACTGAGAATGCGCACCATACCCACCGCCATCACAATGGTAAAGAGCACGGTAAACACTCCGCCGGCGCTGTTGGCCAGCTCGGAGACCATGGAACGCTTGAAGATCATTCAAAAATCCGCTCAAAAAGGAGTGGGCGCCGGGAAAAGGACGAAGCCTCCCGCGGAGGAAGCGGAGAGACCCGCATTCAGCGGTCTCGTCAGACGCGAACCGTCCGTACCTCGGCGATAACAGTGGAATGATTTTAGACGAAAAGCCATAGTTCCGATCCAGGAACCGAACAGCAAAGCACTGCATCGGGAATCCGACTTGTCCACAACGCTGACACTTCCTGTGGATAACCGTCAGCAAACAGCACATAAAAGAGCTTGAAACAGCTGCAGGAGAGTCGATTAGCCATATCAAAGCATTGGCAGATCATCTTCCGAAATTGTGGAAAAGTTTTCCACTCGAGTAAAAATCTGTGGATAACTTTTCCGCAGCAGCAAAGGGCGTGTGCAATAGCGAAAACCCCCGGCACCTTTCGGTACCGGGGGTTTTCAATGGGGAGCCTGACGATGTCCTACTTTCACTGGAAATACAACCAACTATCATCGGCGATAAAGCGTTTCACTGTCCTGTTCGGAATGGGAAGGAGTGGGACCGCTTCTCTATGGTCATCAGGCAAAGGCTTTGTCCTTGCGGACGA
>JAXEEN010000228.1:0-5466 GCA_034104065.1 Sutterella sp. | reverse complement strand
TATGGCCGTCGAAGTGGTCCACGGCGAGAAGGCCGGCATGTGTCTCGACGCCCTTCTCGTTGACGAAGCGCTTGCCGAGCTTGTTAACCCAAATCATCGAGGGGGCCAGCGTGCCGAACATGAATGAGTTCTCAAACTCGTCCGTGTGGAAGCCGATGGGGCAGCTGCAGCCGTTCATATGCCACAAGCCGGCGCCTACCGCCACGGCCATCCGTATGCCGTCGCCCGTGTTGCCGGGATGGCCGAGACGATGGAACTTCTGACCCATGGTGTGGTTCGAGAGCATCACGTCGTCGAATTCGAAGCCGCCCGTTGCGAGCACGACGCCGCGGCGAGCCTTGACGGCGCACTTCTTGCCGTTGATCTGCACGTAGACGCCGAGCACTTCGTCATTGCGGGTGATCAGTTCAAGAGCGCGGGCGTTGTAAACCACCGGCACCTTGCGCACCGTTTCCACTGCGTAGCGGTAGTTGTTGAAGAGCATGTCGCCGCCGCGAATCTTAGATCCCTTAGACGAACGGAAGCGCCACTTGTCGATGGCGTCGGATTCAGGGATGGACTGGAATCCGGCATGACCGTAGATGTAGAGCTTCTGGTCGGGCTTGAGCGACATCAGGAAGTCCTTCGACTTCATGGCTTCGGCGACGAAGGCCTTGAGCTGTTCTTCGTCCTTCACGGAGTTGGCGAACTCGTAGGTCTTCAGAAGATAGGCGTAGGCGCGTTCCTCGTTGTTCGGGATCATCATGCCGCCGGAGGACACGGCCGTGTTGCCGCCGCCCTGGGCGCACTTTTCAAAGATCATGACGTCGGCGCCGGCATCCTTGGCCGTAATGGCTGCGCAGGCGCCCGCACCGCCGTAGCCTAGAATCGCGACGTCAGTCGTGATGTCCCACTTCTTGGGAAGAGCAGCCGGACGGGCCTGGGCGGCACCGGCAAACGTGAAGGCGGCTGCCGCGGCGGCGGAGCCCTTGAGGAATGAACGCTTGGAAAGGTCGGTCATGATAAGCATCCTTGTTTGGTTTTGGGAATCGGTCTTGTTCCCGATGACCGAACTGTACAAACCGACGCTACCTACGTAGTTTGCGGGTTCACAAGGATGCCTCTGATCGGCCGACGCTTCAGTTTCCGGCCATGGTCAGCAGCGTGGTGAGCTCCGAGACGGATTTGATTTCCAGTTTGCGGAAAACGGCGAGCCGGTGGGCTTCGACGGTCCGCACGGAGATCCCGAGACGCTCGGCGATCTGACGGTTAAGCAGACCGGAGGAAATGCGCTTGGCAATGAAGAGTTCGCGTTCCGTCAGGCGCTGAACAAGCCGGATGGCGTCGTACGGGTCGGCAGCCACGTCGGCAAAGCCCGCCCGGGATCGTGCAACGGCATCCCGCACGGCGGAGATCAGACGATCGTTGTCGCAGGTCTTCTGCAGAAACTCGACGGCACCGAGCCGGATCGTCGAGATGGCGACGTCGATGTCGCCGTGTCCCGTGAGAAAGATGATGGGCAGGCCGTAGCCCCGGTCGCGCATGGTGCGCTGCAGGTCGAGTCCGTTCATGCCGGGCATGTTGATGTCGAGGATGAGGCAGCCCGGCACCGACGGCGCATCTTCCCGCAGAAATTTCTCGGCACTGTCGTAGGTGCGGACTTTCCATCCTTCTCCTTCGAGAATGAAGGCCAGTCCTTCGAGAACGGCGGCATCGTCGTCGACGATGCGGATCAGCGGTTCTGTCATGAGAAATCCTCCGGTCGGAGCCGGCGAAGAATGACGGCGACGGCAAGTCCGCCGCCTTCGGAGCGGCTGAAGACGACGTGTCCGCCCATGTCTTCGGTAAGCGAACGAATGATGGAAAGGCCGAGTCCGAGCCCTTTTTCCTTGGTGGTTCGAGCCGACTGCTGAACAATGGCGGCGAAGAGCTCGTCGGAGACGGGGGGGCCGTTATCGGAAACGGTGAGACGGCATTCGTCTCCGCTGCCGGTCAGCGTGACCGAAATCGAGGGGCTGACGACATCGGCGACGGCATCGGCCGCATTGCGGATCAGATTGACGGCGATCAGTTCGATCTCGAGCGGATTTGCTTCCGCCGTCAGGTCCTCGTCGGGCAGAGTGAGCCGGATGACCGAGGAAGGCAGACGCAGACTCTTTCGGGCTTCTTCGGCCGCGGCGCTGATGAGTTTGGCAAGATTCTGCGCAGAACGCTCCCGGTTCCCTTTGGCGTAGGCGCGCACTTGGTCGACGATGTCGGAGGCCCGTTTGGTCTGCTCGCTGATTTTCTCCAGATAGTTCACCGTGGTGGCGCGTTCGTCGGTGCCGTTTTCAAGGCGTCTCAGCAGACCGAAGCTGTACATGGAAATGCTGGCGAGCGGCTGACGGAGTTCATGCGCGATGATGCCCGACATCTGGCCGACGATGCCCGCCTTCTGAATGGCGGCAAAACGCTCGCGGGCGGTCCGGGATTCGGCTTCAAGGGCTTTTTCCCTGCGAAGAGCATCTTCGAGTTCCGCCGTCCGGCGTCTGACGAGCCACGACACCGTGACCGAATGCAGAATGAGCGCCAGTACGAAGGTCAGCACGACGGCAAACGGCAGCGAATACTCGCGAACGAACCGGGCGAAGCTGAATTTGCGCAGATATTCGTACGGACCGATTTTCAGATCCAGAAAGAGCCGGTCGATGCTTCGGAAGTCCGTGCCGACGCTCCAGTGCAGACCGTTGACGCCGGGCGGCATCGAAAGGAGGGCGGCGGCGATGCGCCGGCTGACTTCGGGCGGGGTGGACGGCAGCGTGGATACCGTCCAGTTCGGATACAGATCCGTCGAGTGGACGCAGTTGATCTTTCCGTCGGACGGACGGGGATCCAGAATGCGGTATTTCGTCAGATCGGCGCCCATGTCTTCCAGAAAGCACGCTCTGACGATGCCTGCGTCGGCTTCGCCGCTTTCCACCGCCTCGACGACCTGCGGCATGTCATGTCCCTTGAAAAGCACGGCGCCGAAAAATCCGTCCTCGGGGAATCCCCGCCGGAGCAGCTCGCCCATCGCCGTCTGCCAGCCCGAAAAGCCGTAGCGGTGATTCGCGGCGACGGTGCGGTGCCGGAGATCGCCGATCGAACGGATGTCGGCGCGTTCCTTCAGCACGAAAAAGACCGAGCCGTCCGCGTAGTTCGGATTGGGCGCCCGCTCTGAGACGACGGTGGCGAGGTCGCGCACGCCGGCGCCTTCAATGGCCAGGCGTCGGTATGTGCCCGCCGAGGAGAGAATGATGTCGAGCCGTCCGGCCTTGGCGGCGGCCTGCAGATTGGCGACGCTGTAGGTTTTGACGTCGACGTTCTCCTTGCCGAGCGTCTTTTCAAGCTGAGCAACCGTGGCGGGGATGATCGGAAGGTTCACGGAATATTCGGCGAATTCACTGATGCCGATTCGGACCGGCGCATGCTCCGCACCGGCGGAAGCGGACGGTGAGATGCAGAGAAGACAGAGGCAGGCGGCGGCCGTCAGACGGCGCCCGAGAAGCTTCGGCAGCATGGCGCGTATCGGAGAAACGGAACGGGATCAGACTATCTTCTGATGATGCCACGAAAGCCGCGGCGTGAAAACCGAACCGAATGGGAGAGATCCGCGTCCGGGAGATGAAAATGATCTCCATGAGGAACGAAAAAGCGCCCCGAAGGGCGCTTTTTTATCCGAAGGATTTTCTTAAGTCGACTTAATGGAGGGCGGCGTTGATGGCGTCGCGGGTGGCGGCGGCGGCGCGCCGCGCGGCTTCCTTCCAGTCGTCTTCGCGGCTTGCGTAGATGATGGCGCGGCCGGAATTGATGACCATGCCCGTGCCGCCGGCGGTGACGCCCGCCTTCACGCAGGCGTCGATGTCGCCGCCCTGGGCGCCGATGCCGGGAACGAGCAGCGGCAGCGACGGCGCGATGCGGCGGACGTTGGCGAGTTCGGCGGGGTAGGTCGCGCCGACCACGAGACCGAGTTCGCCCGAGAGATTCCATTCGGAGGAGGCCAGACGGGCGAGGCGTTCGTAGATGCGTTCGCCGTTCACTTCGAGCATCTGAATGTCGTCACCGCCCGGATTCGACGTGCGGCAGAGAATGAAGGCGCCCTTTTCGGGATAGGCGAGGTAGGGCTTGATGGTGTCGAAGCCCATGAAGGGCGAGAGCGTCACGCAGTCCGCTTCGTAGCGTTCGAAGGCTTCGCGGGCGTAGTGTTCGGCCGTCGAGCCGATGTCGCCGCGCTTGGCGTCGAGAATGACGGGCACCTTCGGATAGTTGTCGTGGATGTAGTCGATGACGGCCTTGAGTTCGTCTTCGGCGCCGCAGGAGGCGAAGTAGGCGATCTGGGGCTTGAACGCGCAGACGAGATCCGCAGTGGCGTCGACGATGCCGCGGCAGAAATCGAAAAAGGCGCCTTCACGGCCGGCGAGTTCGTGCGGGAAGCGGGTCGGATTCGGGTCAAGACCCACGCAGAGGAGAGAATCGGCATTCTGCCAGCGCTCGCTCAGCATTTCGGTGAACTTCATACAAGATCCTGCTGAAAGAAAGTGGAAGTGGGAGCCATATTAACAAATTCTTTCCCGCGTAAACACGTAGAGGAGGCCCGCTCGGCCTCGGGAGGCGGTAAGCTTGAATGCACTGCGCGGGCAAGTGATGTGCAGCGCAGAGCTTTCGAATTATCCAGCCCCTCGGAGGACCCCAGCATGACTTTCAACCGCCGACAGATTCTCGCCTGTGCCGGTCTTTTCAGCCTTGCCGCCGCAGCCGCGCCCGTGATGGCCGCCGACAAGAAGACCTGGCCGAAAAAGCCCGATGTTCCGACGGACTTCAATGCTGAGGAATTCTTCGTCGAGCTCGAGGAAAAGGGCACGGGCATTGTTTTCGGCAACAAGGACGCCAAGATCACGGTCCGCGTGGTGTTCGACACCCAGTGCCCGTGGTGCGTCTGGCAGTACAAGGAATTCGAGCCCTACCTCGACCGCGTGAAGTTCGTCTGGTATCCGGTCGCCGTTCTCAATCCCTGGAGCGAACCGCAGGGCGCCGCCATCCTGAGCGCCGCCGATCCGGCCAAGGCCTTCCTGGAACACGAAGCGCACTTCAAGGATGAATTCCGCGGCATCGACGTGCGCGGCAAGGAATATCCGTTCGAGGTCCGCAAGCAGGTCTGGGACAACAGCAAGGTCGCCCGCCGCGCAGGCACCCGTTCCGTGCCCTTCTCCGTCGCCAGGACGGCGGACGGCCGCTACGTGCCGGTGGCCGAACAGAAGGGGGCGGAATTCGCCAAGCTGGTCGGTCTCTGACCGCTGATCGGCATTGAATAGACAGAAGCGCTTTCGGGCCCTGAACTCCCGACAGACTAGATGCCTAATACCGGCAGACGGTCTTCGGGAGTTTTTCTATTCCGAGCAGCGTGAGGCAGTCCCGGTACCGTTTGGCCACGGCTCCGATGACAAAAGCTTCAGTGGAGCAATGCTTGCG
>JAXEEN010000227.1:0-12579 GCA_034104065.1 Sutterella sp. | reverse complement strand
GCGTCAACGAGAAGCAGCACGCCGTCGACCATGGAGAGAACGCGTTCCACTTCGCCGCCGAAGTCGGCATGCCCCGGGGTGTCGATGATGTTGATGTGCGTGCCTTCGTATTCAACGGCGCAGTTCTTCGACAGAATGGTGATGCCGCGTTCGCGTTCGAGGTCGTTGGAGTCCATCACGCGCTCAGCCACCTGCTGATTGGCGCGGAACGTGCCGGCGCACTGAAGAAGACGGTCCACCATCGTGGTTTTGCCGTGGTCAACGTGCGCAATGATCGCAATATTACGAATTGCTCGAGTCATTTAATTTCTCGTTGTTTATTAATGTGCAATTAATCTTTCGGGCTCAAGAACGCCGCGGTCGCCGACCTGCGCCGTTCCGAGCAGCATCCGTTCGGGGCCGTACACACGGACGCGCCCGCGCATTGTAAGCCTAAGCGCCAGGCGCTGTCCCGACATGAAGCGCTTCATCTGCACTTCGTCGAGTTCGACCGCCTCAAGGGTCGAGAGCAGCGTGTCGGCGCCGAGCATTTTCTGCCGTGCGGCCTCGATGCTATCAGTCTTTTCCAGTTCTTCGAGCGTCACCGCCTTGTCGAGCGTCAAATCCCCGACGCGCGTGCGGCGCAGGGCCGTCAGATGAGCGCCGCAGCCGAGCGCCCGGCCGATGTCCTCGGCGAGCACGCGGATGTAGGTGCCCTTGGAGACCAGGCAGGCCATCGTAAAGCTTTTCCCGTCGAAATCGCAGACGATGAGTTCCTTCACCGTCACGCGGCGGGTTTCTCGCTCCACCGTTTCGCCGCGGCGGGCGAGCTGATAGAGACACCTGCCGTTGTGCTTGAGGGCCGAATACATCGGCGGAACCTGCTCGATCTCGCCTCTGAATTTGCCGGCGGCGGCGGACAGTTCCTCCGCCGTCACGTTCACCGGAAAGGATTCGAGCACTTCGCCGTCGGCATCGCCCGTGTCGGTGATGCTGCCGAGCTCGACGCGGGCCACGTAGCCCTTGTCGGCGTTGAGAAGGTCGGCCGAAAACTTCGTCGCATTGCCGAAGCAGAGCGGCAGGAGGCCCGTCGCCATCGGATCGAGCGTGCCGGTATGGCCGGCCTTCTGTGCATTCACGAGACGGCGAACGTGCTGCATCGCCCAGTTGGACGACATGCCCTTGGGCTTGTCAAAGAGCATCACGCCGTCGATCGGATCTCCGCGCTTGGCCACTTACGCTTCTCCGTCGCCGGACTTGGTGTCCTTCATCGCCTTCTTGATGAGGGCGTCCATCTCGAAGCCGCGGGCCACGCTTTCGTCGTGCGCGAAATGCAGCGTCGGCACGGTGTGGATCGTCAGCTTGCGGAAAAGATGGTTTCTCAGCATCCCGGCGGCCGCATTGAGACCTTCCTCGCAGACGGCGGGATCGCTGCCGAGCACGGTGAAGAAGACTTTGGCGTGCGCATAGTCGGGCGTGATGTCGCAGCCCGTCACCGTCACGAGACCCACGCGGGGGTCGCGCACTTCCTGGGGAATGAGCTGGGCGAGATCACGGGCGATCTGGTCGGCCACACGGAGGGAACGGCCGGGTTTCTTCTGTTTCAAAATCGTTGCCTCTAAGGTAAAGCGATTTCGGGGAAGGTCCTCCAAGAGGCCTTCCCCGTCGTCATGTCGTTATCAGAGCGTGCGGGCGACTTCCGTCACTTCGAACACTTCGAGCTGGTCGAGTTCGCGGATATCGTCGTAGCCCTTGAGCGAAAGGCCGCATTCCTGACCGTTCTGAACTTCGCGGACGTCGTCCTTGAAGTGCTTGAGCGAGGCCAGTTCGCCGGTCCACTGCACGACGTTGTTGCGCAGCAGACGCACGCTTGCGCTGCGGCGGATGACGCCTTCGAGCACGCGGCAGCCGGCGATGTTGCCCACCTTCGGCACGCGGATGATCTGACGGATTTCCACGAGACCGAGGGGCGTTTCGCGGCGTTCGGGCGAGAGCATGCCGCCCAGGGCCGCCTTCACATCGTCCACGGCGTCGTAGATGATGTTGTAGTAGCGGATGTCGATGCCTTCCGTTTCGGCCACCTTGCGGGCCTGCGCGTCGGCGCGGACGTTGAAGCCGATGATGACGGCCTTCGAAGCGGCGGCGAGGTTGACGTCGGATTCCGAAATGCCGCCCACGGCCGCATGCACGACCTGAACGCGGACTTCGTCGTTCGAAAGCTTGGTAAGCGCATGGATCAGCGCTTCCTGCGAGCCCTGAACGTCGGCCTTGATGATGAGCGGCAGCGTCTTCACTTCGCCTTCCGTCACGTCGGAGAAGAGGTTGGCGAGGTTGGTCGCATGCTGCTTGGCGAGCTTCTGTTCGCGGAACTTGCCCTGACGGAAGAGCGAGATTTCGCGGGCCTTGCGTTCGTCGTTGAGCACGACCACTTCGTCGCCGGCGGACGGCACGCCCGAGAGACCCTGGATTTCTACCGGGATCGAGGGACCGGCGGTCTGCTGAGCCTTGCCGAGTTCGTTGATCATGGCGCGCACGCGGCCGAATTCCGTACCGACGAGCGCGATGTCGCCGCGGTGAAGCGTACCGGACTGAACCAGAATCGAAGCGACCGGACCGCGGCCCTTGTCGAGACGCGATTCAATCACGATGCCGCGGGCGGGACCTTCGACGGGCGCCTTGAGTTCAAGCATTTCGGCCTGAAGCAGCACGTTCTCGAGAAGTTCGTCCACGCCGACGCCCGTCTTGGCGGACACCGGGCAGAAGGGCACGTCGCCGCCCCATTCTTCGGGCATGACGTCGTTGGCCACGAGTTCCTGCTTCACGCGTTCCGGATTGGCTTCGGGCTTGTCGATCTTGTTGATCGCCACGACGAGCGGCACGCCGGCGGCGCGGGAGTGCGCGATGGCTTCCTTCGTCTGCGGCATGACGCCGTCGTCGGCGGCCACCACCAGAATCACGATGTCGGTCGCCTGGGCGCCGCGGGCGCGCATGGCCGTAAAGGCTTCATGGCCCGGGGTGTCGAGGAAGGTCACGATGCCGCGCGGCGTCTTCACGTGGTAGGCGCCGATGTGCTGCGTGATGCCGCCCGCTTCGCCGGCAGCCACCTTGGCGCGGCGGATGTAGTCGAGCAGCGAGGTCTTGCCGTGGTCGACGTGACCCATGATCGTGACAACCGGCGGACGCGGCAGAGCCGGATATTCCTTGCCTTCGAGTTCGCCGAGAATGGCTTCCGGATCGTCGGCCTTGGCGGCGACGGCGCGGTGGCCCATTTCCTCAACGATCAGCATGGCCGTATCCTGGTCGAGCATCTGGTTGATCGTCACCATCTGGCCCATCTTCATGAGGGTCTTGATGACTTCGGTCGCCTTCACGGCCATCTTGTAGGCGAGATCCGCCACGCTGATGGTTTCCGGCACCTGCACTTCGCGAATGATCTGTTCCTGAACGACGGGCGCGGGTTCGGAGCGGCGGTTCTTGTCCTGGCTGCGGCGGCCGCGGGCCGTGCGCCAGCCGGTCTGGCCGCCGTCCTCGTCGCCGCGGGTCTTGATGGTGCGGCGGTGCTGACCTTCGTCGCTGTAGCGATCGCCGGAGCGGCCGCCCTTCTTCTTGTCGGACGGATGCTGCTTCTTTTCAGCCGGCTGAGCGTTCTGCTCGGCAGGACGCTGCTGGCTGCGGGCGGGCTTCTTCTTGTCTTCGGCGGGCTTCTGCTCGGCCTTGGCGGGACGGCGTTCCTCAGCCTTGGGCTGAGCAGCGGGCTTTTCCTGCTTGGCGGGCTTCTTGGCGGTGAGCACGCCGGACTTGCGCTGCATCATTTCCCGGCTGCTGCGGGCTTCCTCTTCGGCCTTGCGGCGGGCTTCCTCACGGCGCTTGCGCTCGGCAGCCTCGGCCTCCATGCGCTTGGCGGTGGCGGCGGCCACTTCGGCGTCAAGGCGGGCCTTTTCGGCCTCGCGGCGGGCCGCCTTGATCGCGGCCTCATCTTTTTCCTGTTCTTTCTTCAACGCTTCCTCACGGGCACGGGCCTGTTCGGCCTCACGGCGGGCAGCTTCGGCACGTTCCTGAGCGGCCTTGCGCTCGGCTTCCTCGCGTGCCTTGGCTTCCTGAGCACGGCGCTCCGCTTCTGCACGAGCGCGGGCTTCGGCCTCTTCACGGGCGCGGGCTTCAGCCGCGGCCTTTTCCTGAGCCGCCTTTTCAGCGGCTTCGCGGGCCAGACGCGCTTCCACTTCGGCGCGGGCAGCTTCTTCGGCGAGGATCTGGGGATTCTTCACGAAGACGCGCTTGCGGCGCACTTCCACCGGAATGGCGCGGGAGCGGCCGGAACCGTCCTGCTGCTTGACAACGCTCGTTTCCTTGCGCGTGACGGTGATCTTGCGCTGGGCGCTCTGAGTGCGTTCGACACGAAGACTGTCGAGAAGACGGGTCTTGTCGGTTTCGCTCAGCTCGTCCGTTTCACTCTTCTTGTTCACACCCGCGGCCCGAAGCTGCGCCAAGAGGGTCTTGGCGGCAACTTTGAGTTCCTGCGCGAATTCGCTTACCGTTTTGCTGGCCATAAATTCCTTTCTCCTTGATGCGTCCCGCAGTCCGGGCGTCGTCTGAACGCCCTGTGCAGCGCATCTGCCCCGCCCCGGTGTCCCGCCGGTGCAGCAAACACTCCTTCAAAGAGTGCTCCGCACCGGTCCGACACCCGGCGAAGCGATTGATCTGTTCGCGGTCGGGGACAATTTTTTGTCGGCCTCCTGACGGGCCGGGCGCGGTCCCCGCCTTACACGGACGCGCCCTCCGGAAGTCTCCGCCTTATTCGAACCAGTGTTCGCGGGCGGCCATGATGAGCTTGCTGGCGCGCTCGGCATCGATGCCCGTCATTTCAACGAGATCGTCCGTCGCGAGTTCGCCGAGATCGTCAAGCGTCTTCACGCCGTGGCTCACGAGCTTGCTCGCGAGATCGTTGTCCATGCCTTCGAGCGTCAGAAGCGGCTCGTCGGCCTTGCGGAGATTTTCCTCGCGGGTGATGGCGTCGGCGAGGAGCTTGTTGCGGGCGCGCTGACGGAGTTCGTCAACGGTTTCGCGGTCGAAGGCTTCAATCGCGTAGAGTTCCTTTTCCGGCACGTAGGCGATTTCCTCGATCGAGGAGAAGCCTTCGCTGATCAGAACGTCGGCGGCGGCCTCGTCGATGTCGAGGCTGTCCATGAACTCGGCGCGGATCTTGGCCACTTCTTCGTCACGCTTCTGCGTGGCTTCGGCTTCGGTCATGATGTTGATCTGCCAGCCGGTGAGTTCGGAGGCAAGACGCACGTTCTGACCGGCGCGGCCGATGGCGATGGCGAGGTTGTCTTCGTCGACCACCACTTCCATCGTATGGGTTTCTTCGAGCATCACGATCGAACGGACCTTGGCCGGTTCGAGAGCGCCCACCACGAACTGGGCGGGATCTTCGTTCCAGGGCACGATGTCGACGCGTTCGCCGCCGAGTTCGTTCGTCACGGCATTGACGCGGGAACCGCGCATGCCGACGCAGGTGCCGATCGGGTCGATGCGGCGGTCCTTGGCGAACACGGCGATCTTGGCGCGCACGCCCGGATCGCGGGCGGCGGACTTGATCTCGAGCAGGCCTTCTTCGATTTCCGGCACTTCAAGTTCGAAGAGCTTCTTGATGAACTCGCCGGACGTGCGGGAAAGAATCACCTGCTGGCCCTTGTTCGATTCGCCGATGCGGTCGACGTAGGCGCGCACGCGGTCGCCCGTGCGCAGGTTTTCGCGCGGGATCATCTGGTTGCGCGGCAGACGGGCTTCCAGACGGCCGATTTCGACGATCGCGTCGCCCTTGTCGATGCGCTTGATCGTGCCCGTCACGATGCTTTCATTGCGGGCCAGGAATTCCTTCAGAATCTGTTCGCGTTCGGCATCGCGCAGGCGCTGCAGAATGACCTGCTTGGCGTCCTGGGCGAAGCGGCGGCCGGTCGTGTCGACGTCAATCACTTCGATTTCGCGTTCGATGTAGTCGCCGGGCTGAACGTCGGGGAATTCCTCGCTGATGTCGGAGAACATTTCCTGACGGTCGGGTTCCTGCAGACCTTCTTCGTCGGCGACGACGAGCCAGCGGCGGGCGGCCTTGAATTCACCCGTCACGCGGTCGACGTGAACGACGACGTCGGCGTCTTCGCCCGGGAACTGGGCCTTCTTGACGGCGCTGGCGAGCGCGGCTTCGAGGACGCCGAAGACGGTGTCCTTTTCAACATTCTTTTCGCTTGCGAGCACGTCGACAAGCGCGAGCATTTCACGGCAGTTCATGGGTTCAACCTTTAAAGTTCAGTTCAGCAAGAAGATTGGCGCGATCAACATCGGAAAGCGGGAAGGAGATGCGCACGGGCGCCGCTTCAACCGTCTTCTTTTTGCGGTTGCGAAGCGCAGCCATGCCGGGCGTGCGGGCGATGTCCACTTCAAAGAAGTCGAACGTCACGACTTCGGCGCCGGACTCGCCCTCGATGCCGACGATGCGGCCCTCGAGCTTGCGGCGGCCTGCTTCGGGGAAACCTTCGGCCTTGAGGGGCGCAAAGAGTTCCACGTGAGCCAGCTCTCCCGTAAAGCGTTCCCAGTCGCGGGCGCGCTTGAGCGGACGTTCGACGCCGGGCGAAGAAACTTCCAGACGTTCGTAGGGAACGTCTTCCACCGTAAAGAGGTGGGTGAGCTGGTCGCTCACGCGTTCGCAGTCTTCGAGCGAGATGCCGCCCTCGGCAGTCGTATCGATCGTCACGCGCACCAGACCGCGGGCAAGGCGCTCAAGTTCAACGAACTCGTAGCCCATGCCTTCGACGGTACGTTCAACGAGCTCGTTAAGCGCTCCGGAATTGGTCATTGATCAAACTTCCTCTTGATTGAAAAATTCAGCCGGCCTCATGCAGGCCGCGGCGAAGCCGGACGGGCGGCCGGGACGGCCGGCGCCGGGCTTCCTCCCCGACAAAAACCGGGGCGAAAAAACTCCAAAAAAAAATGGGCAAACGCCCATTCGAGACCCTTTGTCGCCGACGGTCCGTCTGCAGATCGTGCCGGCCTGACGCCAGCTCGTCCTCGGGATTCTCTTTCGGCAGGGTAACAGCGGCGCGCGGCTTCATGCTGCCGTCGGCGACACGCTGTCTGAACATCATCATCGAAAACGCCGGCACCATGTTTGCCAGTGATGTCGGCACGGCCCGTCAAACGGCCGCCGAGGGTTTTCGCGAATGGCGTGATTGTATGAGAAAAAGGGGCGCGGTGCAAGCACCAAAGCCCCTTTTTTCCGAAGTTTCCGAACGCTTACTTGCGCGAGCCCGAACGGCGGCGCTGCGTCGGACGGTCGCTCATGTCGCGGGCCTCCCACATCGGCACGCCGGTGCGGTCGGAGGCGCCTTCCTTGAAGCGGCGGCCACGGCGGGGAGCGTCGGCCTTGGCTTCCGCCTGAGCCTCAGCGCGGGCACGGGCCCGGGCCTTTTCGCGGGCAGCCGCCTTCTCGGCCTTCTTCGCCTCGGCCTTGGCGGGCGCATCGGCGGCCATCTTCTTTTCCGCCTCGTCGAGGTCCAGCATCCAGGCGCGCACTTCTTCGGGCGTGAGCTCCATGCGCTTGCCCCGCGGCAGCGACTTCGGCAGGGAGACCGCGCCGTAGCGCACGCGGATCAGACGGGACACCGTCAGATCGAGCGCCTCGAACATGCGGCGCACTTCGCGGTTGCGGCCTTCGCGGATCTGCACCAGATACCAGTGATTCATGCCCGTGCCGCCCTGATCCTCGATCTTGTCGAACTTGGCGACGCCGTCCTCGAGCTCGACGCCCTGCTGAAGCTTCAGCATCTGTTCGGCATCGAGTTCGCCGATGATGCGCACGGCGTATTCGCGGTCGATCTCATAGCGCGGATGCATCAGACGGTTGGCCAGTTCGCCCGAAGTCGTAAAGAGCAGCAGACCTTCGGTATTGAAGTCGAGACGGCCCACCGCCACCCAGCGCGCACCGGCGATGCGGGGCAGACGCTCGAACACCGACGGACGCCCTTCGGGGTCGTCGCGCGAGACGATTTCACCCGCCATCTTGTGGTACATCAGCACGCGCGGCGTGCCGGCCGCGGCCTGGCTGCGGCGAACGAGACGGCCGCCGACGCGGATCATGTCGGCCGCCGTCACGCGGTCGCCCACGGACGCGGTCTGACCGTTGACCGTCACGTTGCCCGAAGCAATGAGGGACTCCATGTCACGGCGGGAGCCGAGACCCGCATCGGCAAGCGCCTTCTGCAGTTTTTCACTCGGCAGATCGGCCGGCGTCTGCTGCTTGCGGGCGCGGTCGATGATGTCGAGCGCGATCGGACGTTCGGCGAAACCGCGGAAACCGTCGGCCTCAGCCTGCATTTCCCCGAAAGCCTCGCGGGGCGAAGCCAGACGGGCGCGTTCGCTCAGCCCTTCTTCGTCGCGGCCGCGGCGGGCGCGGGGCAGATTGTGTTCTCCGGGACGGCGAAACGGCGTGCGCTTCTTTTCCGTCATCTGCGGACGGCGCCCGCGCGAATTATTCGTTTTTCTCAAAATTCATCTCCTTCTGAAGAGGCTCGTCCTCTTCTCCCGACGTTCTCGCTTCAGTCTGCTCTGCGGACAGCAGGAAGTCGGGAAGCGGTTCGTCGTCCAAACTCGGCAGCTCATCCAGACTCCTGAGCCCGAGATCGTTTAAAAAAGCTTTCGTCGTGCCGAGCAGCGCAGGCCTGCCCGGCGTTTCGCGATGGCCGACCGTTTCGATCCATCCGCGATCCTCAAAGAGCCGGATCGTGGCGGGATTGACCGTCACGCCTCGCAGCTCTTCGATATCGCCTCGGGTGACCGGCTGTCGGTAGGCGATGATGGCCAGCGTTTCCATCGCCGCACGCGTATAGCGCTGAGGTTTTTCCTCGTCGAGTCTCGCCAGATTGACCGCTACATCGGTCGAGGTCTGAAAGCGCCATCCGTCGGCGAGCTCCACCAGACGCATTCCCCTGCCCTCCCAGAACCGCTGAAGCGACTCCAGGTGTCCCCGAACCGTCTTCGCGCTCAGCCGGTCGTCGAAAAGACGGCGCAGGTCGCGCACGGCCATCGGCCTGGGCGCACTGAGAAGCGCAGCCTCAATGACGAACTGAGGTTCAAGATAAGCCATAGGGGAATGAAGGCAGCGATGATCCGAAACTTGCGCCCATTGTACGAAAATCAGACGCGGCAGACACAATAAAAATCCCGCAGTGCATGAGCTCTGCGGGACCTTTGTATTCTGGCGGAAGGAGTGGGATTTGAACCCACGATACGGTATAACCGTATACCGGATTTCGAGTCCGGCGCATTCGACCTCTCTGCCATCCTTCCGTTCATCGTGCGATGAATAGGAGGCAGATAATACCGAAGGCTCGGCTCTTTGTCAAATCTCCGAGTCGTCTCTCTCAAAAAAGGCCGATCGCTGACGCGGACCGGCCTTTTCCTCATTCAGCTGTGCTGATGATTAATGGGCGAAAACGCCTTCTTCGCACGGACGGAGCACTTCGACGCCGTTCATGTACGGACGGAGCGCTTCGGGAACCGTCACGGAACCGTCGGCGTTCTGATAGTTTTCAAGCACGGCCACGAGCGTACGGCCGACGGCGAGGCCGGAACCGTTGAGCGTGTGGACGTACTGCGTCTTGCCGGCTTCGTCCTTGAAGCGGGCGCCCATGCGGCGGGCCTGGAAGGCTTCGCAGTTGGAGCAGGACGAAATTTCACGATAGGTATTCTGAGCCGGGATCCAGACTTCAAGGTCATAGGTCTTCGTGGCGCCGAAGCCCATGTCGCCCGTGGAGAGAGCCACCACGCGATACGGCAGACCGAGCTTCTGAAGAATGCCTTCGGCATTGCGCGTCATTTCTTCGAGCTCTTCGTAGGAGTTTTCCGGACGGGCGATGCGGACCATTTCGACCTTGTCGAACTGATGCTGACGGATCATGCCGCGGGTGTCACGGCCATAAGCGCCGGCTTCGGAGCGGAAGCAGGGCGTGTGAGCCGTCACCTTGAGGGGCAGATCCTTGTAGCTGAGAATCATGCCGGCTACCTGGTTCGTCAGCGTCACTTCGGCGGTCGGAACGAGGTACATCTGTTCCTGTTCGCTGTTGGCGCCGCCCTTCTTGGCAGCAAAGAGGTCTTCTTCGAACTTCGGAAGCTGGCCGGTGCCCTGCATCGTCGAAGCCGTCACGATGTACGGGGTGTAGCACTCGATGTAGCCGTTTTCACGGGTATGCGTATCAAGCATGAACTGAGCGAGCGCACGATGCAGACGGGCAACCTGGCCGCGCATGAACGCAAAGCGTGCGCCGGATTCCTTGGCGGCGGTGTCGAAGTCGAGACCGAGACGGGCGCCGACGTCGACATGGTCCTTGATCTCGAAATCAAAGACTCGCGGCGTACCCCAGCGGCGGACTTCAACGTTTTCCGTTTCGTCCTTGCCGACCGGCACGCTTTCATGCGGCAGGTTCGGAATACGGAGCAGCAGGTCGTTGAGACGGGTGCGGATGTCGGAGAGTTCGGCTTCGAGCTTGGACAGATCTTCGGGGATCTTGGCGGCTTCAGCCATCAGAGCGGAAGCGTCTTCGCCCTTCTTCTTCGCCATGCCGATCTGCTTGGAGAGCGAGTTGCGCTTGTTCTGCAGCTCTTCGGTCTTGGTCTGCACGCTCTTGCGGGCAGCTTCGAGTTCATTGAATTCCTTTTCCGGGAAGGCGAAATTGCGCGTGGCAAGACGGGCCACCACTTCAGGGAGCTGCTTGCGCAGCATCGTCAGGTCGAGCATTTTTTCTAATAACCTATAAAACAGCCGGCGCTTCGGAGAAGCCGCCGGCTTACAGAAGTCGATCCGATAATTTTCCCCTTTTAACAGGGAAAAGGCAAATCGAAACAGGGACTTGGGTCAACGGATGCCACGCTTGCGTCCCTTGCCCTGACGTCGGGCCTCCTCGTTGAGGGCTTCAAGCGCCTTCAGCTTCTCGGCAATCTTGATTTCGAGTCCGCGGTCGACGGGCTTGTACCACTTCCGGCCTTCCAGCCCTTCGGGCAGATACACTTCGCCCGCCGCGAACGCCCCGGGCTCGTCGTGCGCATAGCGGTAGCCTTCCTTGTAGCCGAGGTCCTTCATGAGCTTGGTCGGGGCATTTCGCAGATAGAGCGGCACGGGACGGGACGCATCGCTTCTCACAAAGGCCCTCAGCTCGTTGTAGGCGTTGTAGACGGCATTGCTCTTGGGAGCGCAGGCAAGATAGACCACGGCCTGGGCAATCGCGAGTTCGCCCTCGGGCGAACCGAGCCGTTCATAGATTTCCGCCGCCTCCAGGGCGAGCTGCGTCGCGCGCGGATCCGCAAGCGAGATGTCCTCCACGGCCATGCGAACGACACGGCGGGCGATGTATCGGGGATCGCACCCGCCGTCGAGCATGCGCACCATCCAGTAGAGCGCCGCATCGGGATCCGAACCGCGAACCGACTTGTGCATGGCACTGATCTGATCGTAGAAGTTGTCGCCGCCCTTGTCGAAACGCCGAAGCGTGGCGGGCAGCGTCTTGCGCAGAAACGCCGCATCGACCTCACTCATCCGACGCTCCACCGCCATGGTGCAGCTGACGTCGAGTGCATTGAGCAGCCGTCGCGCGTCGCCGTCGGCCAGTTCGACCAACATGCGTCTGGCATCCCCGCCGATGGTCACGGACGGAAACTCCTTCTGCAGCGTGCGCTCAAGCAGTTCTCCCGCCTCCTCCTCGGTCAGGCTCTGCAGCTGATACACCGTCGAACGGCTTAAAAGAGCGGAATTGACTTCAAACGATGGATTCTCGGTGGTCGCCCCGACAAACACAAAAAGCCCGGACTCGACGTGCGGCAGGAAGGCGTCCTGCTGGCTCTTGCTGAAGCGGTGCACTTCGTCGACGAAGAGCAGCGTCGGCCGCCCTCTCAGACGAAGCGTTTCCTTGGCGGAATCAACGGCATCGCGGATGTCCTTGACGCCGCCCAACACCGCGGAAATCGAAATGAACGGAAGATCGAACGCGGTAGCCATCAGCCGGGCCAGGGTCGTCTTGCCGACACCCGGCGGTCCCCAGAGAATCATCGAATGGGGACGGTGCTGCTCGAACGCCGTTCTGAGCGGCGCACCCGGACCGATCAGATGCTTCTGTCCGACCACTTCGTCGAGGGTCTTCGGACGCATGCGTTCGGCGAGCGGCTGCAGCATGGGGGAGGCAGCCGTTTCGGATTCTGGAGCAGGCCTGCGCACGGCGGCCGCGGATTTCGCGGGCGGCAGTGCATCGCCAAAAAGGTCATTCGTCGTCATAGCGACACTGTAGCAAAAAACGGCTGCCGGAACGCGCTGCTGTGCAAAACTTATCCACAGACCGATAGCTGTGGATAAATCGATGATTGCTTTGATAATAAAGCGAAAACCCCCGGCACCTTGCGGTACCGGGGGTTCTCAATGGCGAGCCTGACGATGTCCTACTTTCACTGGAAATACAACCAACTATCATCGGCGATAAAGCGTTTCACTGTCCTGTTCGGAATGGGAAGGAGTGGGACCGCTTCTCTATGGTCATCAGGCAAAGGCTTTGTCCTTGCGGACGA
>JAXEEN010000226.1:0-2216 GCA_034104065.1 Sutterella sp. | reverse complement strand
GATGCCGAAATAGACGGCATCCGCACCGGCATTGATCGCAGCATGAAGCGACTCGCGGGAACCCGCGGGCGCCATGATTTCAAAATCCGAGCGTTTCATTCATCGATCCGAAAGAAGCTGAACCGGCATTCTGCCGGCGAGCTCGGATTGTAGCCGAAAGCAGGCGGGCGACGTACCCGCCTCAGCCGACGGCGCGGCCCGCTATGATTGACGAACCGGATCACAACCAACCAGCCATGACCGAACCGTTTTCCCGTTTTCCCGGCTTCGCCTTCCAACCGGCCGTACCGCCCGCCGGGGCCGTCGCCTGTCCGTTTACGACGGCGCCCGACGCCAACGTCCGTCTGGCGCAGAAGCTGACTTATCAAGCCGGACTGATTCCGGCAGACTTCTGCGGCCGAGCCGGCCTTCTTCTGACAAGAACGTCCGAAGGATGGCTGCAGGCCTCGCTGGCACTGGACCCGCAGCCGTCCGCGGCCGGGAGAGCGCTCGGGGAAATCCGCGCGGCCGATCTCTGGCCGGGACTCGAAGAGGCCGACGTTCCTAACGAAGTGCTGATCAACGGCCGGGGCGAAGCCAAAACCCTGCGCACGCTGATCGAAGAGGTGTTCGCGCCTTTTCCCGTCCGTGCGGAAAACCACGGCGGACGCGAACAGGCCGTTCGGCGCGCGCACTGGCGAAGGCTGCTTCTCGACGGTCTTTCGACGCCGGCGGTGCGGCTGATCCGATCACTCAATGAAAGCGGCGGCGCAGACCGCGCCGTCGCCCTGGCCGAATGGTGGGTCGGTCCGACGCCCTCCTGGGAAATGCGATTCGACCGCACGTTCTGCGCGCCGCGCGCCGGCGCCCGTTTTCTTTTCGAATGGCTGCTGACCGGCGTGCCGCACGATCCGCCTCAGACCGTGCTTCGGGGCGACGTGCCCGAGATTCCCGTTCTCTACGAAGACGACGCCCTCATCGTGATCAGCAAGCCCGCCCGTCTCGCTTCGGTGCCGGGCGGCAGCGAAATCGTGAGCGCCGTCTCGATTCTGCAGGAAACGCGCGGCGAACTTCACGTCGTGCACCGGCTCGACATGGGCACGTCGGGCGTACTCGCCTTCGCCAAAACCAAGGAGGCGCTCCGCGTCATGAATGCCGCCTTCCGGCGCCGGGACGCCTGCAAGCACTACGTCGCCCGGCTCGAAGGCGTGCTCGGCGCCGAAGAGGGCGACATCGATCTGCCGCTCGGCCTCAACGCCTTCGACCGGCCAAGGCAGTGCGTGCTTCCCGAAAGCGAGGGCGGCAAAGCCTGCCGCACGCATTTCGCCGTGCGGGAAACCGTCAATACCGTCTCCGGTCCGAAAACCGTCGTCGATCTCTATCCCGAAACCGGCCGCACGCACCAGCTGCGCCTTCACTGCGCCCATGCCCGGGGACTCGGCATGCCGATCGACGGCGATCCCTTCTACGGCCGCTTCGGCATGCTCGCCGAAGGTCCGGGCTTCCGGCTCTGTCTTCACGCCGCGGAACTCACCGTCGAGCATCCGGTCACGGGAAAGCCCCTTCACGTCACGGCCCCCGCCGACTTCCCCGACTTCTGATCCGCACGGCCTTCCCGGCTGCCCCCGACGGGAGAAGCGTCCCGCACTGGCCCGGTGCCGCCGCCCTGCGGCGGCGTCCGCAGCGGGATGACGCCCGTCCGTCTAGCTGATTTAATCTATTGACTTAGTAGGCTTAAAGCCGCTAAAGTGCTGATCAGTCCTCGTTTTCCTCTTCCGACGACATCATGCTGCCGAGGCTTCTCAAAACGCTGCCGCTTCTCTGGCTTCTCGTGCTGGTGCTGGCGGCCGTGCCGCTCTCCGTGCCGATGCCTGCCGCGTTTGCCGCAGGGATCGCCGGCGACATGCGTCCCCAGACCGTGCAGCCGTCGGCGGAAGTCCCGCCCTGCCACGCTCCGGCCGCCGGGGCGGCGTCCGCCGTGAAGGACGCCGGCGACGACGGGGATCCGCTCTGCTGCGTGACCGTTTTTCACTTCTGCTGCTCGCCCGTCACCGCCATTTCGAGCGCACTGACGGCCTGCGAACCGGCGCCGGGCCGCGAAGCGCCGCCGCCCGACGTCCCCGCCGCCTGCGCCCAGACGGTACCCTCCGGCATCTTCCGGCCGTTAATCTGAATCTCCTAAACTTGTCGCAAAAGTTTTCATGAACAGAGAGTTCAGCATATCCGCTCCTGCATAG
>JAXEEN010000225.1:0-2872 GCA_034104065.1 Sutterella sp. | reverse complement strand
CTGCCATCAGGGAGGCGCTCCTGAACTCCGTCATTCACCGGGATTACTCCTGTCAGGCAGCCGCGCAGGTCTCTGGAACCAGATCAAGAGCAATATGCTCGGCGCCGACATCGTTCGCTTCAAGAATGCGGGCGGCGCGGTGCTGACCAACTGCATCATCGCCTCCTACGCGGTCGGCGACACCGAGGACGTGAAGGCTGCGCTTGCCGCCAACATCGTCCGCGATGCCGAGTACCATCCAGAGCCGGCGCTCACCTCCCGCTACCGCCGGCTCTTCGACATGCGCAATACGCTCGTCAGAAGCGATATGAAGGCGGCCTTCAGCCGCCTCGTCAAGATGCGCGACGTCGAATAACCTGCTTCTTCAGCTCAGCAGAAAACGCGTCCTCCGACCGCCGGGGACGCGTTTTTCGTCGTCCGTTATCAACGGATCCTCAGTCTGCAAAAGGAAAAGGGCGCCCCCCTGACGGAGACGCCCTTTCGTCTGAACGTTCAGAAGACTCAGTCTTCCTTCTTCGTGCCGGCGATGAAGTCCTTCTTCAGCATTTCCTCACCGAGCTTTTCGCGAAGCGCGGAGAGATAGCCGCGGCGGTCGGCTTCACCGTAGATCGTCGCGAACTCGCGGGTAAGCGACTGGATTTCGCCGTCGGTCGGCGTCTTCACCTTGCTGCCCTTCACGAAGGCGATGATGTAGGCGCCGCCCTTGACCGGCATGCCGGTATAGGCCGGCAGCGTGTCGGCGGGCACGGCGACCATGCGGTCGACGACTTCGGCCGGATGACCGAGCGTGCGCTGGCGGGACACCCAGACCGGGGTGCTGAAGCCGTCAAGGCTCTTCGACTGACGGACTTCGGCGAGCTTCTTTTCACCGTCGGCCTTCGCGAGCGCGGAAGCCTTCTGCAGACGCAGACCGTCTTCGATCGAAGCCTTCACTTCCTCAAACGGACGCACGGCCGTCGGAACGTGCTTCACGACGCGGGCGGCGATCAGCATGTTGGGCGCCACTTCGATGGCGGAGGTATTGCGCTTTTCCTTCAGGCATTCGTCGCCGTAGAGGCTGTCGAGCACGTGATCGTTGAAGAGACGGCGCAGCGCGGGATCGGCGGAAGCCTGACGGGTGATGCCGTCGGCGGTCTTCACGGTCAGACCGAACTTGTCGGCGGCCGGCTGCAGGCTGTCGGCCTGTTCATAGATCGTGTTCGTGAAGTCTTCGGCCTTTTCGGCGAACTCGCGCATGGCCATCTGATTGATGTAGTCGGCTTCGATTTCAGCCCGGACTTCCTCGAACGGACGGACGTGCTGGTTGCGGATGTCGGTCACGCGGATGATGTGCCAGCCGAATTCGCTTTCGACCGGTCCGACGATGCCGTCCTTCGGCGTGGAGAACACGGCGTCCTCGAAGGGCTTCACCATGGCGCCGCGGCCGAAGTAGCTGAGGTCGCCGCCGTCGGCGGCGGAGCCTGAGTCAGCGGAATGCTCGGCGGCAAGACGGGCGAAGTCCTCGGGCTTGGCCTTCGCCTGGGCGAGGATCTCTTCAGCCTTCTTCTTCGCTGCGGCCTTGTCTTCGCCGAACGAAATCAGGATGTGGCTCGCGCGGCGTTCTTCCGGCACGTTCCAGCGGTTCTTGTTCTGTTCGTAGTAGCCGCGGACGTCTTCATCGTTGAGCTTCACCGACTTCTTGAAGTCGTCGGGTGAGAAGGTGACGTATTCGACGTTGACGTGCTCTTCGGCCATGAATTCCTGCTTGTGGCCGTCGTAGTAGGCCTGCACTTCCTCAGGCGTCACCTTCACGTCGCCGAGATAGCGGTCGACGTTGAAGATCATCGTCTGAACTTCGCGCTCTTCCGTCAGGATGCGGTGCAGACGTTCGACGAGCACGGGCGGCACGGGATAGGTGGCCGTCACGCCGGTGAGCAGCGTTTCCTTCGCGAGGTCCTGACGGACTTCATAGACGAACTGCTGGTCGCTCTTGCCCTGACTCTGCAGGAAGCGCTGATAGAGTTCGGGCGAGAACTGACCGTTTTCCTTCAGGGCGTCGGCGTTCTTGATGAGCGCCACGGCCTGAGCTTCGCTCACGCCGATGTAGGCCTTGGCCACCGTCTGGGAGACGGCCGCCTCGTCGAGCAGCGAACGCAGAATGGCTTCGCGGCCTTCGGGCGAATCGAGCATGCCGGCACGGAACTGGTCGCCCATCTGCTGGCGCAGACGTTCAAGCTGCTCGCGCTTCGCACGGTCGAACATTTCGGGCGAAATCGAGACGTCCCCGACCTTGGCGATCGAATTGTCGGCCTGCGTCATGCGGTTGTAGCTGTAGATACCGGTCACAACGAAGCTCGGGATAATCAGCACCATGGCGATAAACATCAGCCAGCGCTTATGGTTACGAAATGCCTGAAGCATGGTCTTCCCTATTGTTGTCCGCCTGGGCCCCATTCGAACGGCCGTCGGCGCGCATTTTTCTGATTGTCTTTTTCAGAGCAAAAAAAAGGCGAACCCCTAAGGTTCGCCTTTTTCGAATCTGCTGGCGGAGTGGACGGGACTCGAACCCGCGACCCCCGGCGTGACAGGCCGGTATTCTAACCAACTGAACTACCACTCCGCGCTTGTCTGTGCAATGCACAAGGCTCAAACCTAAGTTCGATATTTTACCGAAGTTTATTTGCTTAGGGCTTCAGCCTTTTGAAAAACCCGACGCAGATTGCAATCGGATATTTCTGAAATCTGTTGGCGGAGTGGACGGGACTCGAACCCGCGACCCCCGGCGTGACAGGCCGGTATTCTAACCAACTGAACTACCACTCCGCGCATAGCGCAAATTGTTCAACCGTTTCAAAGCTCAGAATAGTTGGCGGAGTGGACGGGACTCGAACCC
>JAXEEN010000224.1:0-6704 GCA_034104065.1 Sutterella sp. | reverse complement strand
GGCGAATTTGCATGACGATCCGCGGATCGGCCGTCTGCTCCACTGCGGATCGGGCGTTTTTGACGAAGTTGGCGATGATGAACTGCAGCTCGAACGGATCGGCACGCACATAAGCCGGCCCCTCGGCCTCGAAAGCGACCGGCACGCCGGCATTGAGCATTCTTAGACAGCGTTCGGCCTCCTCGGCGAGATCGCACCGAACCCGCTTCGACGAGTGGAGCTTGGCGTAGCCGCGGACATGCTCGACGATGTCGGACGAGCGGTCGACTTCGGCGGAAACGCGGTCGAGCAGCGTTCCCGCGCGTTCGCTGAGCGTTCCTTCCTTTCTGAGCAGCAGCCGCAGCGCTCCCGCATAAAGCGCAATGTTCATGATCGGCTGCTTGATCTCATGCGCAAACATGCTGCCGAGCTGGCTCACGATGCTCATGCGCTCGAGCGTCAGAAGCTTCTGCCGGCTCTCCTGCGCCTCTCTGTAGAAGTGGCGCGTTTCGGCAAGCGACTCCGAAAGTTCCTGAGTCCGTTTCCTCACCAGAAGGTTGATGGTCACGATGTGAAAGACCACCGCCGTCAGAAGGGCCAGCATCAGAAGAATTTCCGTTCTGTAGGCTTTCCAGAGTTCGGCCGCCGAGAGCGGCACAGGCGCATAGGGACCGATCTTCAGCGTCTTGAGAAGCGCGTAGGTCGGCAAGAAGTCGTTGACGATGGTCCAGGAAAAGTCGAGCGTTTCCGCCGGCATCGTCAGGAGCGCCACGGTGACGTCCCGGGTGATGTCGCCCGAGACGCCGGGCAGCGAGGAAAACACCACGCCCGGATAGCGTTCGGTGCTCCGACGGCAGCCGCCGTCGGCGGGCTTTTCGTCGAGAATCCGAAATTCCCCGGATTCGATCTGTCCGGTCGAAAGCAGCGCCTCGTACTCGCAGGTGCCGAGCACGCCGACGTCGGCGATGCCCATTCGGACCAGCAGCGCCGGATCGGGAATCCCGTAGCGGGTCTCGACGACGGAGGAAAAGAAGGTGTCGGGCGACCCCGTCAGACGGGCGATTTCCCCCGCGGCAATGAGCCAGCCGTCGAAACTCTTTTTCGAGGTGACGGCCGCCCGGCTGCCGGCCGCATCGGCCAGCGTCCTCAGCGAAGAGGACTCTCTGACGATGAAGAGCGAGGAATCGGTCCGAGCGACATCGGAAGACTTCTTCGGGCGGCGGGCGGCGATCTGATGCGCACCCGAAGATTCGATCAGCGACACGAAGTCGGAGGCCGAGGTCACGAGAAACGCCGGCCGCAGCCTTGCGATGTCTTCGGACACATGCCGCCAGTCGAGCTCAACGAAGCGGAACCGATACTGCGGCAGCGTTTCGATGAGCCGGTCAAGCGTCGGCGAATACACGTGAATGTAGAATTCCGGCGAAAAGGTGTCGACCAGGCCGACCGTGACGACGGGCTTTTCGCCGCCGGGTTCGGCGGAGAGCGCCGGATTCGAACCCGGCAGTGCCGAAAGCAGAGACAGCAGCACCCCGGCAGCGGCTTCCGTCAGAAGCCGCCTGAGCTGACGTCTTTCTCCCTTCCTGCGCATGATGACGGCTGGCGGGCGCTTCGGTCCGGAGCCGGGAAACGAACCGAATGCCGCCGGATGAGGTTACTCGAAGTCGAGGGCCGTCCTGCGGATCAGATCGGCGCCGAGCACGAAGTCGTCGAGCTCCATGGCCTCCTCCGGCGTGTGCGAGCCGTGCTGATTCGCGACGAAGATCATCGACACCGGAATCCCCGCGGCGCCGAAGACCGCCGCATCGTGTCCCGCGCCCGAGGGCATGGCGCGCACCGGAATGCCGAGCTCGGCGGCGGCGCGTTCGAGCCGGGCGAAGACGGCGGGATTCGAAAGACACGGTTCGAGCACGACGGGCGCATCGAATTCCACGGCGACGCCGCGCTCCCTTTCAATCTTCTCGGCCTCCTCCCTCATGATCCGTCCGAAGGCATCGCGAACGCCGGCGTCGAGCGAACGGATGTCGACGCTGAAGCTCACTTCGCCCGGAATGATGTTGAAGGCGCCCTTGGGCGGCGTATTGAAGACGCCCACGGTGTAGGTCAGATCCTTCCCTTCTCTGAGGAGCGCCTCCCAGTGCGCTTCAAGACGGGCCACCAGAATCGCGGCCGCCTTGAGGGCATCGTGACGGAAGGCGTAGGGCACGGCGCCCGCATGCGCGCGCACGCCCTTCACGGCCACGGTTCGGTGCATCAGAATGCCGACGATCCCCGAGACCAGACCGATGCGCTCGGCCGTCGAGGTTTCGAGCACGGGCCCCTGTTCGATGTGCAGTTCCACGAAGGCGCCGATCTTCGAAATCGGACGGAAGGGACGGCCGTCGGAGACGGCACAGCGGTCCAAGCCGCGCGCATCCATGAATTCGCCGAGCGTCGGCATGCCGGGCTTGAAGCGGCGCTCGAAGTCCTCCGGCTTCACTCGGCCGAGCCAGCCCGTCGAGCCGATGCAGCCCTGCTCTTCGCAGCGCATCACGACCACGGAAAAGTCTCTCGGCGGCACGACCTCCTGTTCGACCATCCAGCGCACGGCGGAAAGCGGCGCCAGAATGCCCGCCAGACCGTCGTAGTTGCCGCCCCAGATCACGCTGTCGGCATGACTGCCGCTCACGAAGGCGGGAAGCGTCCGGTCGCGTCCGGGCAGCGTCATCCAGCAGTTGCCCGCCTTGTCGTAGGCGACTACCAGCCCGAGACGCCGGCCTTCGGCCTCGAGCGCGTTCACGACGGCGAGTTCGACCTCGCCGTATCCGAGACGGGTCACGCCGGGACCGTCCTCGGACATCGCGCGCACGCGCTCAAACCATTCGCCCGCATAGGCTCGGCAGCCTTTCCGAAAAGCTCTGCTTGCTTCATTCTGCATGTTTGAAATCTCCAACCGCGGCACCTGCGAATGACTGAGGAAATTCCGGCAGGCGGCGCTAGAATGCAAGCTTAACGCAGAGAAGGCCGCTCCGTCGGCGCTCCAGCCGGCCGGCTTCTCAGCAACGGAGTATTCAGCAATGCAGTTTATTGATCACGCCCCGGTCAGACTTCTCTTCGGTCCGGGCAAGCTCGACGCCCTCAGAACCGAAGCGCTTCCGGGCACCAAAGCCCTTCTTCTCACCTCCAACGGCACGGCCGTCGAACGCATCGGCGCGCTCGGCCGGGTGAAGGCCATGCTTGAAGAACGCGGCATTCCCTACGTGCACATGGGCGTGGTCGAACCGAATCCCACCGTCGGCACCGTGATGAAGGCCGCCGCCTGCGTGCGCGAGGAAAAGTGCGACTTCACGATCGCGCTCGGCGGCGGCTCCGTGATGGACTGCGCCAAGGCAGTCGGCATTGCAGCCGCCAATCCCGGCCACATCTGGGACTACGTTCAGTCGGGCACCGGCGGACGCCGTAAGATCGAAAACGCTCCGGTGCCGCTCGTCGCCATTACGACGACGGCGGGCACGGGCAGCGAAGTCGACGGCGGCGGCGTGATCACCAACCCCGAAACCCGTGAAAAGGTCGGCGTGGGCGGTCACATCAACTGCTTCCCGAAGCTCGCCATCGTCGACCCCGAACTCATGCTCTCGGTGCCGCCGGCGCTGACCGCCTATCAGGGCTTCGACGCGCTCTTCCATGCCGTTGAAGGCTACGTCACGAAGCGCGCCAACTACATGAGCGACATGTACGCGCTCGAATCTGTGCGTCACATCGCCAAGGGGCTCGTCCGCGCTGTGAAGGACGGGAGCGACCTCGACGCCCGCGAACACGTGGCCTTTGCCAACACCATGTCGGGCTTCGTGATGACGACGACCCGCCTGACGAGCCAGCACTCGATGGAACACGCGCTTTCGGCCTTCCATCCGGCCCTGCCGCACGGCGCCGGCCTCATCATGCTTTCGATGGCCTATTTCGGTCATATGATCAAGACGGGCGCGCGCGCCGAACGCTTCGTCGAACTGGCCCGCGCGCTGGGCGTGCGCGACGCCGTCCGTCCAGAAGACTTCCTGCACGCGCTTCTGAAGCTGCAGGCCGACTGCGGCGTCGATCAGCTCCGGATGAGCGACTGGGGCATCACGCGCGACGAACTCCCCGCCATGACCGAAGTCTGCCGTCATGTCGGTGCGGCCCTCTTCGAGCAGGATCCGGTGGCGCTCACGTTTGAAGACACCCTCGGCATCTACGAAGCCTCCTTCCGCTGATCCGTCTTCCGACATCCGGCCGGCGCATCCGTCTGAGGTGCGCCGGCCGTTCTGTTTCCGCAAAAGGCATGAGTCCCCTCTTCCCGCTCTTTCTGATCACCAGTCTCGCCAACATCCTGACGCCCGGACTCGGCGTCGTCATGATTCTGACGCTCGCCGCACGCTACGGCTGGCGGCGAACGCTCGGCGGCTGCGCCGGCACGGCGCTCGGCATCGCCTTTCTTTTCGCCGTCGCGCTCTCGGGCGTCGGCCTCATCGTGGCGGCGAGCCCGATGCTTTTCGCCGCCCTGAAGCTTGCGGGCGCCTGCTTCATGCTCTGGCTCGGCATCCACACCTGGCGCCGTCCCGTGCCGTCCGTCTCGGAGGGCGGCGGGAATGCCGGCGTTGCGACGGAGGAAAGCCTTTTCTGGAAGTGCTTTCTGCTGTCGGTCTCGAATCCGCAGCCGATGATCTTCAGCGTGTCGATCTTTCCGCAGTTCATCGATCCGCAGCTCTCCTACGTCCGGCAGGCCGTCGTCATGACCGCCGCCTATGCCTTCATGGTGTTCGCAGCCATGGTCGTCTACGCGGTGCTCGCCGACCGGGTGCGGACGTTTATCGCCAAAGGCCGCGGGCCGCAGCTCATCAACCGCGCGAGCGGCGCGATCTTCGTGCTGATGGCGCTTTTCGTCGGCATCAATGCGGTGTCGGCCTTCGTCTGACCGGACTTTGCAAAAATGTCCGCCCGGCGGGATCGGGCGGGAGATCCCGTCCCGCCGGCGGCGGACAAACCGGTCGCGGATGCCGTGAGCGCTCAGTGCGCGGGCGCGGCGCCTTCGGGCTGCGCTCCCTGAGGGCCGACCGCCTCCAGGTCCTTCTCGTGGTCGAGATTCTCCCGGTCCACCTTCTTCTTGGTGTGCCAGTAGCGCAGCGTGATGATGATGCCGAGGACCGTGATGTAGAGGAGATAGCCGCCGTAGGTCGACATCATGTGCACGGCTTCCTCGCCCCGCACGCCGACGTCGCGGAAGAAGCGATACTGCCAGACGTGCGGAAAGGCATAGCTCGCGTAGTAGGCCCAGGGGGCGGCGTAGCCCGTCGCCATCGTGGCGCCGCCCAGAATGAAGCCGGGCGGAACCAGGAACGTCATGAGGCTCGCGCCCTGACCGGGGTTCCCGGTGTGCCATGACATGATGATGGCGAGCATGCCGAAGCCCATGCCGGACATGAAGATGCTCGGCACGTACATGAAGTAGTTCCCTTCAAAGCGGAGCTGCCCGCCGATCGTCAGGATCGCGGTCATGATCGTGATGCCCGTCGTGTAGAAGAAGGCGTAGGGCGCCACGCGCGCGATGAGCGCGCCCGGACCCCGTCTGAAGACCTCCCGCTGCCAGAGGCCGGTCACCTTCAGCCGGCCGACGATCATCAGCGTCGTCAGACCGTAGAAGAGCGACGAGAAGAAGTAGGTGAAGCCGATCACCGTGCTGTTGGTCGCCGAGGCCACCGGATTGAAGAGGTTGCGGGACTTCAGCGCCATCGGCTGCATCGCGGCCTGCGTGCCTTCGTCGCCCAGTCCCAGACGCGATACCGTCACCGCACCGAATTCGGCGCCGGCCTCCGGGATGAACTCGTTGAGGTTCTGAAGAATCTCCGCATTCTGCGACGAATTCGAGTCGTCGCTCCAGTAGCCGAGCGTCACGGTGCGCGTACCGGTGACGACGCTTTTTTCAAGTCCCTTCGGGATGAAGAGCACGCCGAGATGGCGGTCGTGCGCCGTGAGCTTCACCACGTTGACGGGCGAATGCCAGACTTCGCCGACCTCGATGTAGCTGTTCGTGTTGATGCGTTCGATGAGTTCGGTCGACAGCCTGGAGTTGTCGAGGTCCACGACGGCGATGCGGCCTTCGAAAATCGTGCTGTGCGCAAACACGATCGAAAAGAGCACCGTGGTCAGACCCGCCACGAAGAGCGCCGTCTTGTGGTAGGGCACGAAGTGCCCGGAGAGCATGGCGCAGAGCTCTTCGTGCATCGACTTAATGATGTTGCGCATCATTCACCTCGAGCGTCATGCCGGTAAGAAGACCTGCCGCGGGCTCGACATAAATGCGGACCTTGTAGGCGGTGAGATCGGCCTGACCGTGCTCGCGCGTCATGCGCAGGTCGGCAAAGGAAGGCGCCGCCGTGGTGAATCGTACCTTGCCCTGCACCTTCACGCCGAGCGCCGGCACGTCAGCCGTCACGATCGAACCGGCCGGATAGCGGGGCGCCTGCGTTTCATTGACGTAGATGTCGAAATAACGCCGGTCGGTTTCAATCTGCACCGCGGGTGCGCCCGCCGCAATCATTTCGCCGTTTTCATAAAGAATCTTCAGAATCGTGCCGTCTTCGGGCGCATGAAGCGTCAGACGTCCCTTCGTCACGCGAAGCTGATCCAGATCCGCTTCGGACTGCGCCAGACCGGCTCGGAGCGCTGCCAGCGTGTTCTGGCGATTGGCGATCTCATCCCGCGCATTCTTC
>JAXEEN010000223.1:0-2471 GCA_034104065.1 Sutterella sp. | reverse complement strand
AACATCGCCTGGTATTCCGACTACTCGGCCGCCTGCATCCAGCACGCCTGGCCCTACCTCTACGGTCAGTTCGGCTACGGCGGCGTGCGCTCCAAGAATGCGGGCGCGGGCTCCTACATGAACCAGGTTGCCAACGCCAAGCTCTACGTCACGTTCGGCAACAACCCCGCCGTCACCCGCGCTTCGGGCGGCGGCCAGTCGTGGGAACTCTACGGCGCCGTGCGCGCCGGCAAGACCCGCATGGTCGTGATTGATCCGATCCTCACCGATTCGCTCGCCGGCCGCGATGCCGAATGGGTGGCCATCCGTCCGGGTACCGACGCCGCGCTCTGCGCCGGCATGGCCTACGTGCTGATCCGAGACGGTCTCGTCGACCAGGCCTTCCTCGACAAATACTGCGTGGGCTACGACGAAAAGACCCTGCCCGCCTCCGCGCCCAAGGGGAGCGACTACAAGTCCTACATCCTCGGCAAGGGTCCGGACAACACCCCGAAGACGCCGGAATGGGCCTCCCGCATCACGCAGGTGCCCGTCGACACGATCGAGCGTCTGGCGAAGGAAATCGGCACGACGAAGCCCTGCTTCATCTCGCAGGGCTGGGGCCCGCAGCGCCGCATGAACGGCGAAACCCAGTCGACCGCCATCGCCATGCTGGCGCTTCTCACCGGCCAGGTGGGTCTGCCCGGCACCAACTCCGGCGCCCGCGAAGGCGACTCCTACGGCATCGACACGATGCTCCCCGCCGGCAAGAATCCGATCAAGAAGGCCTTCCCGATCTATCTCTGGCCGCGTGCGATCACCGACGCCAAGAACATGACGGCGAAGAATGCCGGCGTGCGCGGCGCGGAACGTCTCGAGCAGAACATCAAGTTCATCTGGAACACGCAGGGCAACACGCTCATCAACCAGCACGGCGGCATCAACCAGGTAAAGGCGATTCTGGAAGACGACAAGCTCGTCGAAACGATCGTCGTGGTCGACAACCAGATGACGCCTTCCGCCAAGTTCGCCGACTACCTGCTCCCCGACACGATGAACCAGGAAATCGACGACATCGAAGGCGACGCCTACGCCGTCGGCGACTACAACTACATCGTGGCCTGCCCGAAGGCCACCGACATCCTCTGGGATCAGAAGCCCAACTACTGGATCATGACCCAGATGGCCAAACGCTTCGGCATCGAGGACAAGTACACCGAAGGCCGCACCCAGAAGGACTGGATCCGCTGGTGCTACGAACAGACGCTCAAGAAGGCGGGCGACAAGATCGCGCTCCCGTCCTTCGAAGACTTCTGGAAGGCGGGCTTCGTCAAGTACCATATGGGCGGCGACACGGGCATCGTGCTCAAGGACTTCCGCGACGATCCGGTGAAGAATCCGCTCAAGACCCCGTCGGGCAAGATCGAAATCTATTCCGAACGCCTTGCGGCGATCGCGAAGGAATGGGAGCTGCCGAAGACCAAGGGTCAGGAAATTCACCCGATTCCGCAGTTCATCGCCACCGCCGAAATGCTCGGTCAGGGCGATCCTCTCGAAAAGAAGTATCCGCTCGAAATCTACGGCTATCACGGCGCAGGACGCACCCACTCCACGTACCACAACGTGCCGTGGCTGCGCGCCGAGCATCCCGATCAGCTGATGATCAATCCGATCGACGCCGAGCCGCGCGGCATCAGGACCGGAGACAAGGTGAAGGTCTTCAACGACCGCGGCGCTCTGGTCATTCCGGCCTTCGTCACGAACCGCATCATCCCGCATCTGGTCGCCATGCCTCAGGGCGCCTGGTACAACCCGGACAAGACCGGTCTTGATCAGGGCGCCAGCTTCAACGTCCTCACCACGCTTGAAGCGACGCCGCTCGCCAAGGGCAATCCGTCCCACACCAACCTGGTTCAGGTCGAGAAGCTTTAAGAGGAGAGTGCGATGAAACAGTACGGTTTTTACTTTGATGCGACCCGCTGCACCGGGTGCAAGACCTGCGTGATCGCCTGCTGCGACAAGAACGGTCTGGAAGACGGACGCCGTTTCCGTCGCGTGCTGCCTTTCGAAGACGGCGGCTGGAAGCAGGACCGCATGACGGGCGCCTGGCGCCAGAACGTCACGCACGGCTACGTGTCCGTGAGCTGCAGCCACTGCGAAGATCCGGCCTGCGTGAAGGTCTGCCCCGTCAAGGCCCACGTCAAGCATGCCGACAAGGGCGGTCTCGTGCTGATCGACCGCGCCAAATGCGTGGGCTGCGGCATGTGCGCCAAGGCCTGCCCGTACGGCGCGCCGCAGTTGGACGAAAAGGCTCACAAGATGACGAAGTGCGACGCCTGCGCCGATCGTCTTGTGAAGGGCGAAAAGCCCGTCTGCGTGGCCGCCTGCACGCAGCGTGCGCTCGACTTCGGCTACATCGACGAACTGAAGGCGAAGTACGGTGCCGGCGAACACATTCAGCCGCTGCCGTCTCCGTCCCTCACGAAGCCCAA
>JAXEEN010000222.1:0-8108 GCA_034104065.1 Sutterella sp. | reverse complement strand
CACGACCTGCCAGGGAATATTGGGGTCGGCACAGTTTTCAAACGGAAAGAGACGAGAGCAGCCGTGCATCTTGAACTGCTCGGCATACTTCACCCAGTTGCTGTCGAACAGGGTGTAGTGGCAGTGGCCCTTCTGGTACTCGTCCGCGTGAAGAATGTTTTCATACGTACCGGACTCGTTCATGAAGCGCCTGCCGTCGGCATTGACCTTGAGCCAGGGCTGGGAACCCATCCAGAAGAAGCCGCTGTCTCCGGACTTCACGGTTTCGGGACCGGTCTTCTGATTCGGGCGTACGGCGGCGCGGTCGAACATCATGATCGAATGCGTCTCATCC
Organism: Sutterella sp.; assembly: GCA_034104065.1. Taxonomy (GTDB): domain Bacteria; phylum Pseudomonadota; class Gammaproteobacteria; order Burkholderiales; family Burkholderiaceae_F; genus Sutterella. The sequence continues at coordinate 7,774 of JAXEEN010000222.1, read as the reverse complement.
ATCTTGGCGCCGACCCAGAGACAGGCCCGGATGCCGTCGCCGCGGGCGCCCGGCATGGCGCCCGAGCGGCCGATGATGCGAAGGTTCCAGGGCTGAAGAGCCTCCATCATCTTCCAGTTCTGGGCATAGCCGCCCGTCGCCACCACGACGCCCTTGGAGGCGTTGTAGCGCACGAAGCGGCCGGCTGCGTTTTTGGCAATGACGCCCGTGATGCGGCCGTTTTTCTTTTCGAGCTTGACCATCTTAGTGCTGAAGTCGAATCGGGCGCCCTTGCTGACGGCATAGTCGTACAGCACCTTGCTGAGGGAGATCGCAAACTTGCCCGTCTTCGGGTCGATCGGCAGACGCGGCGAATGACCGATGGGGAAATGCTTGTAGCGGGTTTCGTCGTCCTTGTCGCCCGACTCATGCCAGAGCTCGATGCCGCGTTCGGCCAGACGGTCACCTAGCCAGTCGATGACGGCGCCCGAATGATCGGCCCAAAGTTTGACGAGGTCCTGCTGAATATGGCCGCCGGCATACTGCGTTGCCATGGCGATGAATTCGAACTTGTCGATCTTCGTGCCCCAGGCCTTCTGATATCTGGAATCAATAGCGCCGAGGTCTTCGCGCACGCCCGTGCCGACCGGGAAACGGTCGATGCCGATCACCTTGCCGCCGGCTTCTGCAGCGGAAGCAACCGCGAACATGCCGCCCGTGCCGCAGCCGACGACGAGAATGTCGGTGCTGTGGGTCTCAGCAATGTCCTTTTCGGCGATTTTCGGCGCCTTGCCGAGCCAGTCGCCGTCGTCTTCCTTCGCTTCGGACGTAATCGTCTCAACGGGAATGTCGCCGCGGGCCTGCGCGATGCACCTGGCCGCCGCATTGTGAACGGCTCGGGACGTAATCGTCGCACCGGAAACGGCGTCGATTTCAGCGGACTGGGAAACCATCAGAGACTTTTTCAGCGCGTCCGCTGCGGCCTGACCGATCCCAGGAGTCTCGTGAGAAACGTCAAGCACGACGTCCGTAATGCGGTCGGTGCTGAAGGTCATGGTGACGACCACGTCACCGATGCCGGCAGCCTTGGCACTGTATGTACCGGGACGATAAAGCCCGGCAGGCGCGGCAACAGCCGATACGGCGCCGGATGCCGCGGCGGCCAGAGAAGCGCCCCCGGCAACGCCCGTGCGAAGGAAGGCACGGCGGGAAAGATTGTTCTTCATGAGTATCTCCGAAAGAAGTTGCGGCCGAAGCATGACCGCCGAATCTGTGTCGGAGTGAAACTGTATGGCCGAGGCCAGGACGCAGGTCAAAGGGCGGAGTAACCCTTAAGACAAACGGCAGAAGAACAGCCTTTGCGCCAGAAACGATGCCTTCCGAATGCTCCCTGCTCAGCACTTGATATGATTGAACAGACACCGTGCCGCATGCGCCGCCGGATTGTCCAGACCGGACGCGCGAATCCCGGCTCGCCGCAGACAGAGCCGCCTTTTTGCTCTGTCGCAGCCGGACAGCGGCCCCCTTGTCCAGCATAACAGACAGGATTCATCTTGCATGAGCACTTCACACGGCAACCGTCAGTACCGCATCGGAGACTTCGCACGTTTTCTGGGTGTAACACCCGACTTTCTGAAGCATTACGAGGAACAGGGACTTCTGGACGTACAGCATCGCGGCAGCGGCTACCGCTTCTACTATTTTGAAGAAACCGCCCGGGTGCTCGAATACATGCGGCTGCGCAACTACGGCACGTCGGTACGCGACATGAGCGGCATGCTCGACACGGATCCCGAAAGCGCCATGACCCAACTTGACGGGAAGGCCCGGCAGCTGGAAAAGAACATTGAACGGGAAACCGCTCTGTTGGAAGAACACCGGCGCATGAGGGCCTGGTACCGCGCCCGATGCAGCCGAATGTCAGACTGGGAAGTGCGGGATACGGAAACGCATTATTTCCTGCCTCATTCCAACTCGAGAGAGTTTCTTGCAGATCCTCTCATCTACGACGTTCTCCGGGAGTGGCTCGCCTGGATGCCGCTTGTGAAATCATCGATGTGTCTGTTTCCGTCGGAAAAGCCATCCGATCCGCTGACGATCCAATGGGGACTGGTGGTTCGGGAATCCCAGGCCAGACGCTGCGGCATTCCGGTCAACGATGCCGTCAGAATCATGCCGGGCGGAAAAGCCTTTGTCTGGCATTTCGCCGGCATACGTCAGCCCGGACCGTTTGACCGGATCATCCGAGGCGAGCATCCGATGTTCGATACAATGAAAACGCTCGGGCTGCAGGCCGGCGGTCCCATCTATGCAAAAATCGAAATGAAGCTCAACCGCACGGATGACGAACTCTGGAGCTGCGGCCGCTTCGTCGTGCCGCTTGCCGAATAAAAGCCGGCAGGACTCTCACGCTGAAAGCCCGTCGGCGTCGGCAGGCACGAAATCGATCACGCGCATTTCCGTGCCGCCCGTCGCCGCCAAATGAAAGCCGCCGCAGAGCGGGCAGGGGCAGCCGTAGCGGGGCAGGGGAACGGTTTTCGAGCAGTCGAGACACCAGGCTTCGCCTTTCGGGCGCTCAATGACCAGCGAAGCACCTTCGGCTGCGCCGCCCCGAGTGACGCTCTTCCAGGCAAATTCCAGGCTCGGGATATCCACGCCGGCGAGCTCGCCCACGGCGATGCGCACTTCCGACACCCGGCGGATGCCGTTGGCGGCGGCATTGCGCTCGACGATCTCGATGATGCCCTCGGCAATGCTGAGTTCATGCATGACTTATTCCTCAGCCTCGACGGAACCGGTGCGAACCTGTATGTCGAGCGGCACGCAGGCATCCAATGCGAAAAACGCCAGCCGGACTTTTTCGGCCACTTCCTCGTCGGTCAGACGCCGGTCGGCCTTGGAAAGCGTGCGCAGCGCCGAAGAGAGGGCTCTGGCCGCCGGTCCTTCGGGGGCGAACTGCCATTCGGTCGGCGAAATCACACCGTGGAAGGGTTCGGTTCCCTGAGCGCCCTGACGCAGGCCGACGGCGTGAATCAGCAGTCCCCGTGCAGTCTGCGCCATCGCAACGGCGCCGCCCCGGGAACCGGCCTGGAAGGAAAAAACCGGTGCGGGCGCCACGGCATGCTTAGATGCCCGACCGGAAAGAAGACAGCAGAGCGAGGCGGTGTCAAGGAGCCTCGCGGCAAGAAGAAGCGCGCCGTTGACGCCCGAGCGGGCGGCCATGGCGCGAATCAGAGGATGGCGGCGCTGACGAACGACGGCGCCGGTCAGTTTCGGCTCGTTCTGCCAGACCGGGGCCATGTCGAAGCCCGGCTCGTGGCTGATGCGGTGAAGAATTTCGTCGGCAAAACGGATGCCGGCCTCCCCCTCGGTCTGCGGGAGAAGACCGCAGTCGATCAGGCCGAAGCCGTCGGGCTCGGCCAGCGTGCGGGACATCAGATGCCCGGCGGGCTGCTGAGTGGCGGCGTTCGCCCAGGCATCAAGATCGCCCGGCGTCGTCAGATCGTTCAGGAAGGCGTCCGGCGTCATTTCGAAGACCGAATCGTAGAGGAGGGGACCGCACGCTTCGGCCGTCTCCCTGATGGTCCGTGAGGCCTCGTCGAAGACGGCGGCATCCGGCACGCCGCCGGGCGCCTGCGCGGCGAGGAGCGTCTGCAGCACGGCCGCCGCACGGCTTCTGAGCCGTCCGAGCTGCTGCAGCGTTTCAGCGCGCACGACCGCCGTCATGAAGCGTCCCGCATCCATCGTCAGGACCCGGATGTTTTCAAGCAGCGCCTCGAGCATCAGAGCGCGTTCGGCAAAGCCGCCGTCGGCTTTGCGGCGTTCGTCTTCGGAAATGCCGGCGGCCGCGCGCCGCGCGGCATCGAGCGTCACGAGATGCGCCGCCGGACAGAGTCCGTAGAGAAGCGTCGTCATGCGGCGAAGGTCGGCATCGGGACGCCGCGAAAGGGCGTTCAGAACCCCGGGCGTGCGCCCGTTGACGACCGCGGTCCGAAAACGATCGCCCGAGCGGGTGATGCTGATGAGAATCGAACCGTGATTCATTTGGACGCCCCTCCGTCCGTCAGGCCGAGAAAAGCCCGGCGGCTCGATTTGCGCCCGCAGGGGCGTTCGGGCGCCTGTTCCGGCTGAGAAACGCGCTGAGGCGTCATCATGGCGTCAAGAGCAATGCGGGCCACGGCCTCAGCGGCAGCCTGGTCTTCCAGACGGTCGACCGGACTCATCAGACTCATCATCCGGTATTCGCCGAGAATGTCGTCCCGGCAGCCGAGGAAGGGGAAGTCGCCGCCGGGAAGCGTCAGAAGCACTTCTTCGCCGACCCGCACGGGAGGATGTGCGGAATGACCGCCGTTCACCCAGAGAACCGCCAGAGACCAGGGCGTCACCACGGTGCCGAGCCAGTCGCCGCCGAAACGGCGGAAGTTGTCCGCGCGGACGCTGAGACGGGGATTGAGAATCGGGAGGCCCTTCATCCGGGTTTCGTGAATTGCCCGAAAGCCGGCGGAGAAATGCGCGGCAGGCGAAGCATCAAAGCCCTTAGGCCGTCCCTTCGCTCTCGGAACGGTCCCCTCTGATTCGGCTCTGCACGCTGTCGGCATCGTCACTGTCCTCACTGCAGCCGTCAAAAGGCCGCATACGTGTCCGAGTATAGAAAAAAGCCGAAAACCGCAAAAGTGGCCGTTGGTCGAAACTCCCTAGTCCTTTGGTATAGGCCGACATCCTCCCATCGTATAAGGAAAAAACGGCCGGGCGGAGCGACAGGTGAAGTCGGATCCCTGCCGGGCGACGGTCCCGGTCAGCGCCGGGCCGCCTCGTCGGCGGCCGTGGGTCTCCCCGCGTCGAAAAGACCGGCATCCGGCGTCCACGGCTCGCCGTCGTTTCGATTCCGGCAGAAGTCGTCGGGTTCGACAGCGCCGCGAATGAGCCAGCTGCCGTCCTTTTTCCTCAGAAGCGACCAGGCGGCGTTTTCCGCCTCGCGGCACCAATGCGTGCCGTAGTCGGTCTTGAAGCTGCGGGCCGGCTGCAGAACGCCGAGGGAAAGATAATTCTCCGGAAGGTAGCGCGCGGAAAGGGCGACGGCGTCCCCGTAGGCGAGCTTCAGCGAAGCGGGGACGTTGAGCTGAAAGCCGGTAAAGACCTTCGGCCCGGACCGGAACTCGTAGAGCACGACGGGCCTGCGCTCGAAGCCGTCGGCGCTCGCGCGGGACGTGATGGCAAAGAGCGGCCAGACCTCGTCATGGTCGTAGACGGCGACGAAGCGATCTGCCCGCCGGATGTGACGGTAGGCCGGCAGGCGCCTGACGTCGCCCGTTTCTGAAACGGACAGAAGCCTCGGCGGCTCGGCGGCCGCGAGCACCTGAACCTCAGGAGACGGTTCGGCAGCAGCGGGCGGCGGACAGAGCAGGGCCGCCGTCAGCACGGCGGCCGACAGTCCGGCCGGTCTTGTCAATGGGAAACTCAGCATTTCACTCTCCCGAATTTCGGCCGGAATCGGCCTCAGCAAACTCTACCCGATTTCCCGCGGAAGGGAAGAGGCCGAAATCCCGGGTCCGGTCGGAATCTTCTGCCCGCCGGCACGGTTGCGAAGCCGCTCGTTTTCTGATGAGCATCAGAAAAATAGGCTAATCAGCGTAGTGATTCAGCGGGCAAAGTCCTTTATAGTTTTCCGATCAAACCCCGGCCTCTTCGGACTAGGATAAAACACCTAAAGGGAACATTATGGAGAAAAAGAACATCGATTGGGCGAAGCTCGGCTTCGGCTATACAAAGACGGACAGCCGCTGGCAGGCGGAATGGAAGGACGGCGAATGGCAGGAAGGCGGACTGATTGAAGACGCCGAATTTCATCTGCCGGAATCGGCCTGCGTGTTTCATTACTCCCAGAGCTGCTTTGAAGGCCTGAAGGCCTACACGACCAAGCAGGGCGACATCGTCACGTTCCGCCCCGACCTCAATGCCGAGCGCATGGCCAACACCTGCCGCCGTCTCGCCATGCCGGCCTATCCTCAGGACGAATTCGTGCGTGCCGTTGTGGAAACGGTACGCGCCAATGCGGCCTGGGTGCCGCCCTACGGCACGGGCTGCTCGCTCTACATCCGCCCGGTGATGATCGGTTCCGGTCCCCAGATCGGCGTCGCGCCTGCGCCTTCCTACATGTTCCGCGTCTTCGTGATGCCGGTCGGCGCCTACTTCAAGGGCGCCGTCAAGCCGCTCAAGCTCCGCGTCTCCGAATACGACCGCGCCGCGCCTCACGGCACGGGCCACATCAAGGCCGGCCTCAACTACGCCATGAGCCTCTACGCCACGATGGAAGCCCATGAGGAAGGCTACGCGGAAAACGTCTACCTCGATCCCGCCACCCGCACCTACATCGAGGAAACGGGCGGCGCCAACATCATCTTCGTGGATGCCGACAACACGGTCGTCGTGCCGAAGAGCCCGTCGATTCTTCCCTCGATCACCCGCCGCTCGCTCGTCTACGTGGCCGAACACTATCTCGGCCTGAAGGTGGTCGAACGCCAGGTGGCCCTCGACGAACTCAAGGGCTTCAAGGAATGCGCGCTCTGCGGCACCGCCGCCGTGCTCGCTCCCGTCGGTCAGATCGACACCAAGGACGGTCCTATTCAGTTCCCGTCCGGTATGGAAAAGATGGGCGAAATCTCCGCCAGGCTTCGTGAAACCCTCACGGGCATCCAGATGGGCGAAATCGAAGCGCCCGAAGGCTGGATCGTCAAGATCGCCTGATCCTTCGCTCTGAAGGCCTGAATGCGAACGGCGCCCGCTCCGAAGAGGTGGGGCGCCGTTTTTTGTTCTCAGCGTCTTCGCAAGAGCGGTCAGGCCGCCCCGGCGAGCTCGGCGTAGAGCTCCTCGACGTGGGTCTTGGCCTTCACGCCGCGAAGCGCAAGCTTCACCGTCCCTTCGGCGTCGATCACGAAGGTCGAGCGTTCGATGCCGAAGCATTTCTTCCCGTACATCATCTTTTCCTTCATGACGCCGTAGAGGCGGCAGACCGTCTCCTCCCTGTCGGAGAGGAGCGTGAAGTTGAGGGACTGACGGTCTCGGAAGCCGCAGTGGCTCTTCACGCTGTCGCGGGAGACGCCGAGCACCGTGTAGCCGAGCGCCTCGAAGTCGGCAAGGCGGTCGCGAAAGCCCTGCGCTTCGAGCGTGCAGCCCGCCGTGTTGTCCTTCGGATAGAAGTAGAGAATGACGCCTCTGCCGCGAAGCGCCGAAAGCGTGACGGGTTCGCCGTCATAACCCGGAAGCGAAAAGTCGGGGGCGGCGTCGCCCGCCGCGGGCCGTGCGATATCTGTCATGAAAAAACTCCTCTTGTCTGAACCCGTGAGGATCCGAACGATGCCGACAAGCATAGCAGAGCCGAAGGCAGACGGACCAAGGCGGCCTTCCGGTACGCTTCGCCCAACGCTCGCCATAAGTCGACATAAATAAAATCATTAAAAAAACAGGCCGGCACCCGAAGATGCCGGCCCGCTTGTCATCCGACGGTTCCCTCAGCAGGGAACGGCTTCAGCAGACTGTCCGAAGATCAGAGACCCTTGGCAGCGCTCGTACCGGCGGTACGGCCGAAGACCATGATGTCGCAGATGGCGTTGCCGCCCAGACGGTTGGAGCCGTGGATGCCGCCCGTCGTTTCGCCGGCGGCGTAGAGACCCGGAATGACCTTGCCGTTGACGTCAAGCACCTGAGCCTTGGTGTTGATCTGCAGGCCGCCCATCGTATGGTGAACGGTCGGGACCTTCTGGCAGGCGTACCACGGGCCTTCGGTCATCAGCTTGTC
>JAXEEN010000221.1:0-7679 GCA_034104065.1 Sutterella sp. | reverse complement strand
GCCTATAAGCAAAACACGGGTAAGGAATATGCCGGTCTTCAGGCAGTCGTGATTGCCGGCCATGCATCTCAAGTCTGTCCCGATGTCAATCTTCAGTTTGATCGAATCAAACTTGAAGACGGCAAACTGGTTAAAGATAACTCCGCGGACAGACCGACTATGGATAACTCCGCGGACAGACCGACTATGCTCCGCGTTCAGGTCAGCCATGACGACATTCAGTTGGTGAAGATCTATGCGAAATAATGACCGGGGCTTTACGCTTCTCGAAATCACGACCACGCTCATCATTGTCGGGATAATTGGTCTGGCTGTGAGCGGAACACTGACAAGGATCGTCCAGGATTTCGTCATCGCTCGTTCCGTAGCCGATCGTATGCCGGTCGTAGATTCCTCACTCAGTGTGATTCGGCGGGCTTTGGAAACAAAGGACCATACGAATCAGGTCAAATTCATTAAGACCGTTAACGGTTTTCTCCAAATGCAGACAGACGGTACTGCCGTCAACCTGCTGAAGGGAGCAACCATTAAAGACGCTGATGACAGTTCATATGTCAAAGAGGTCAAGTTCTCCCTGAATTCACCGACGGATGAAGCGAAAACAGTTCTTGAACGGCTTAGCCTTGACGAAGATATTCCAACTCTAGAAGACCTCGTCTCTTGGGATATTACTGTCAGTGTTTCTCCGGCTGAAGGCCTGCCATCGTTTGAGTTCCCGATTTCCGTCGGCAAGTGAAGGAAGTCTCAATATGACGCATCAATCTCGTGACAGCGCTTCCTCCGGCAGCATTCTTCTTTATTTCGTGGTGTTCCTGCTGATTGTCGGCGCGATATCTCTGGCATATCAGTCGATGGTGCTGACAAGCCAGACGTTCGTTCTGAACAGCAAAGCCATTGCGGAACGCGATGCGCTTGCAGATTCTGCCGTTGCCGTCATCCTTTCGGAATGCGAACGCCAAGGAGAGGGCTATCGTATTTCAAAGACCAAAGCAGAAACCTTGAAGCATGAAATCGCCTGGGATCAGAGCGCAGAGAAAGGTTTTCCGGGCAGCGGCCGGACGTTCGGAATCACCGGCATCGAATTCAAAAGCGAGACAAAGACTGCCGTTTTCACGATTGCCTTTTCCATCGACGGGAGAGATTTCACCAGGGAACTGAAAGTTCCCTATACCGATTAAATGCTGACTGTTCCATGGAAGGCACAGATATAACGATCCCGATGCTGTCTGGGTGATGCAGTAACCGTATACTTCTATCGTTGATGACGAAGTGCCATCGGGATAGTTCGGGTTAGGGTAACTATTGAGGATGGCTGTTTTAGACAATTTGCCTCTTATATGATTAAAGTCGGACTGTTAAAGAGGCCGTTTCAGACCGTCTTTCCCATCAGGTCCGGCACAGTTTCAACATTCTTCTGAAGACGATCACCATAAGATGTCAAACAAGGAGTCTCCGCTGGCTGCCTCGCAGAGACTGCTCGACTATATCTCGAGCGGTACGAAACAGGCCGGCCGACAGACAGCTGCAGAGCAGAAGGTTGCGCTGCCGTCGGATGCCGGAAAGCCTCCTCTGTTTGTGCGCCTGGCCGAAGTGGCCAAAAACTTTTCCCGGCGCATGTTCTCGATTGCCGGCGGCAGCGAGACGCGTGACCGCATCGGCATCAGTTTCGGACTCGGCGGCATCATGCTGGTCCGAGCTTCACGCTCAGGCAGAGTCCCCTGCATTGAAGACGTCCGTTTTTATCCGCTGCCCAAGGAAAAACAGGCGGACCTGAATGAGGGGCTGACCTATCTCGGCGAAGAACTCGGGAAATATCTGTCTGACCGACGATTCAAACGTCAGAAGCCCTTCGTCAACATGTATCTGCCGCTCGAAGTTTCGAGCCAGAACTTCATTTTCGAGCTTCCCGAAGGGCTCAAGGCCCAGGAAAGGGATTCGGTTGCCCTTCTGACGGCGCTTCAGACCAAACCCTTTGATGCGGCCTCGTGCTATTTCGACTACCGTCCCGCGTCGCCCAAGGGGGCGGACGCCTCCGGCAACCGCCGTTATTTCGGTTTTTCAGCGCCAAGAACCGAGGTGGATCAGTTCCGTGACAGTCTGCTTCGCGCAGGCATCCCGATTCACGGCGTTACCTCGCGAATCTTTGCGCAGGTCGGCATCTTCGGCTCCGACTGGCTCCCCGGCTGCATCTGGAAGGACTATGTGATCATTTCCGTGGTTCAGCATCTGACGGTCGTGGCCGTGGTCGTCGATCATGTTCCGGTCGAGCAGCGTCTCCTTCATGTGGGCATGAACGACATTGGTCAGGAGATCCGCCGGCAGAAGAACGCCGATGTCTTCGATCTCTCGTATCTGACGGGGGATGCCGAACCGCTGTCGCCGGACATTCTGAAGCTGATGTCGTCCGAGCACCTGTCGGATGAAGATCGCGAGTGGCTCAGAGGAGTGCTCGAATCGACGCTCGATCGCATCAGCAACTTCGCGCTTCGCGTTGCCGGTTTCCACGAGCTGCAGGGTGTCTATGTTACGGCGGCGGGTGCCGTCGGCCAGCTCCTGGCCGAGACCGTCAGGGGCCGCAAAGGACTGCCCTGTCAGGTTGTCGGACCTGACGGTCCGAAGTCGCCCGCTGCGGCCGCTGCTATAGCCGAGCTCAATTCACAGGGCTATGCCGGTCTTGTCTTCGAAGCCATGGCGCTGACGCTTGCCAATGAATTCGTGCCGGATATTCTGGAGCTGCCGGCTGTCAGACGCCGCCGGGCGAAAGAACACCTCTGGGTATCGTGGGCCTGCTTCATCTTCACCGTGATCGGGCTTGCTGCCGGATCTGCGGCCGCCGTCGGAGGTCTCGAATTCATGAAGCTTCGCAGCGATACGCAGGCGCTTGAAAGCGAGCTGAAGCGTTATCAGCCGCGGTTTTCGGCTGCCGATGTCCAAGGCGAGCTTGCGCGCATTGCTTCCCTCAGAACCGAAGCGGATCACCTTGTCGGACGCCGCCGGCTGGCGGCGGTGGTTTCCGAACTGGGACCGCTTCGCCGAGACGGCATGTACATTTCCGAAATCCGTCTCGAGCCCCGGACTCTCCAGCCGGAAAAGGGAAAGGGCACATCCAAGACTGAAAACACGCTGATCATCAGGGGCACGATCGAAGGTTCTCGGGTTTCCAGAGAAATAGCCCTGACGGAATTCCTTCGGGAGCTGAGGACGCATCCGGTGCTCGGAACGTCTCCGGTTCTTCAGAAAGGGAAGACGACCGCCGACATGATGGAATTTACCGTGACGCTGGGAGGGCTCTGAGATGAAGATTCAGCTGCAGGCCCGTCTGAGGCAGATTTTTCCCGAGTGGCTGCTGGAGCCGCGGTTTCTCATCACTTCGACGGCGGCCTTCGCCATGGTCGCGCTTGCTCTTCTTGCCTGGCTCGGCGTCTATACGCAGGAGAATCGGCACGGGGATATGAAGGCCCGAGTGGAAGCGCAGCGGATTCTGAAGCCGGCCGTTGAAGGTCTTCGCCGTCAGACGCGGTCGCTGAATTCGCTGGTCAATGCCAAGTCGCTCGACATGCCCGATTCGCTGCCGCATCTTCTCGATACACTGCGGCTGATGGCTGTGCGAGCCGGCATGAAGAATGCTGAATTTGTGCCGGATCCGATGAGTGTCGGCAGCACTGCGGGGCTTAGACTGGATGTGAGATGCGAAGGCTCGACCGATGCCGTCAGACAGTTCATCGTGCTTCTCAGCAACCAGAAATGGGTCGAGAGCATGGAGCATCAGGCAGTGAAAACCGTCGGCGAGCAGCGGGAGCTCACGATGTCGCTTCAGGCAGGCTTTTCCAAAAAACTGGGGCCGGGGAAGTGATCATGAACAGCCGTGAGAAAAAACTGGTGATGCTCGTTGCCGTCGCGGCGCTTTACGCGGTCGGCGACTTTGCGTGGACGCATTTTCTTTCCAAGAGTCCGGTCCTTCAGAGAAATGAGGAGCCGGAAAAACTCCTGTCGGAAGCCCGCAGCGCCGTGATGCAGTCGACGCAGATTCTGGTTCATCCTGAACAGTCGCTCTCAGCCATGAAGGTGCTTCACCTGACTCAGATCAGCGTTCAGGATGATCCTCTCGAACCGCGTCCCGGTCTGGAAGCCGCCGGACGCATGCAGATCGATTTGGCGTATACCGGGTATCTGTCCGTCGGCAAAGTGAGGATGGCCGTCATCGGCGGACATGAGTATGCCGAAGGCGATGCCCTCGAGGGCTCAGGAGAAATCGTGGCGGAAATTTCGGAAGAAATGGTTCTTTTGAAAAATTCCAAGGACGGAACCGAGCGCGTGATTGAATACAGCGGAGACGCTTCTCTTCAGCAAGGTGCAATGTGAACAGACAACATGTTTTATTGATCGGCCTGATGTCCGCGGCACTGTTGCTGGGCGGATGCGCAACACGTTCTCAGCAGGAACTGTCGAACGCGTTCATGCAGCACTGGCAGGATGAAGCGGACGAACGTCAGGGCTTTTCGCCCGCCGAAGAGGATCTGAATCCCGAGCCGCGCGTACTTCTTCACCGGACGTCTCCGGCGGCAGCGGCGACGGTCCGCGATCTGCCCAAGGCGCCGATCACGCTCAAGATGCAGAACGTGCCGGTCGGCACCGTGCTCCGCGCAATGGCCGCTTCCTCGAAGCTCAGTCTAGTGATCAGTCCGGCCGTCCAGGGGAACGTCAGTCTCGACGTCAGAAACGAACCGTGGGCCGACGTGTTTGAAAGCGTGCTCGCGAGCGCCGGCCTTCGCTGGCAGTGGCAGGGGTCGATTCTTCAGGTCATCACGCCCGAAGAGCAGCAGAAGCTGATCGGTCTTGCCACGCTCGGCAATCAGCTCGCCGAGCAGCGTGCCATGTCCGAACACTCCGGTCCGCTGTCGGTTTCGGTCGTCAACGTCCGCTATTCCGACGCGGCGGAGCTCAAGAAGAGTCTCGAGAAATTCCTCGCGCGTAACAAGGATGCGGTCATTGAAATCGACCAGCACAACAATGCGTTGGTACTTCAGGCCACCGAAGCCGAACAGTCAAGAATCATCGCGCTGATCGAGCATCTCGACCGCCCGCGCGCCCAGGTTCAGCTGAAGGCCTACATCGTCGAAACGACGAAGGAAAAGGCGCGCGAACTCGGTGTTCAGTGGGGCGGTCAGGCAATGATCGGCGGCGGAGGCAAGCGGGGTTATGTCGGTTCGGGCAATGCGACTGGGACTGTCATGCAGGAGGGTCAGCCGGTATTTGGACTTGTTGGAGACAATCCGACTATTTCCGGTGTGCCGATGGGCTTCAATTACGGCAACATGATCAATACCACGGGCAATCCCAATTTGGGACTGGCATTCGGCCGTCTTGGCGGCAATATGCTTGAAGCGCAGCTCAGCATGATGGAGCGCGAGGGCGTGCTCAATATCCTGTCGTCGCCTTCAATTACGACGCTCGACAACAAGATGGCGTTCACCGAAAACGGCGAACGCGTCCCCTATGTGAGCAAGAACAGCGACGGCGATGACGACGTGCAGTTCGAAGACGCCGTGCTTCGTCTCGAAATGACCCCCAACGTCATCGACAAACACAATCTGAAGCTCAAGGTGCTCATCAAGAAGGATGAGGTGGACACGTCCCGCGCGGTGCAGGGCAATCCCTTCATCATCAAGAAGCAGACGCAGACTACGGTGATGGTGCGCTCGGGCGAAACCATCGTAATTTCCGGTCTGACGAAGGAGCGCGGCAACAATGCCGACGCCGGCGTGCCGGGGCTTCGCGATCTGCCGGGCGGAAAATACATGTTCGGTGCGGTCAATCGTTCGGATACGATGGAGGAAGTGCTGATCTTCATCACGCCGACGATTCTGCCGACTCGCACGCAGGCGCAGCGCACGCCTGATCCGCTGGGAGAAATCCCGCCGGTGACGAGTTCGTTCAAGCGCTGATCCCGGTGCTTCAGGAGGGAAAGGAACAATGCAAAATGTGATGTCGGCCGGCAAGTTGCGTTTCGGACGCATCTTCGTCCGCGAAAATCTGATCAGCGAAGAAACCTTGGTGCAGGCTCAGTCCGACGGCTGCACGTCGGATGCCAAGCTGGTGGACTATCTCATCGACCGGCGTCTCGCCGATGAACATCAGATTCTGGAGATCGTCGGCGATATCCTGGGGCTTTCGATGTACGTGCCCGAGAAGTACCAGCCGACGGAGTCGCTTTCCGAGCTGATTGAGGCGGATTTTGCTTATCAGTACCGTCTGGTTCCGGTCCGCAAGGATCGCGACGTGATCTATGTGGCGGTGCGCGGCGTGCCGATTCCCTCCGCGTTCGTGCAGCTGGAAGCCAACCGCAAGGAAGAAGTGGTGCCGCTTCTCAGCACGCGCCACGACTTCGAGCTGGCCATGAAGGCGGTTTACAACCGCAGCTCGGCTTTGGGCGGCGTGCTGAACGATATTCAGAGGGACAGTGACGATCAGGGCGGCGTTGAACTGCTCAACAAGTTTGAAGAAGAAAACATTACGGGGAGCAGCGCAGCGGCGGAAGACGCGCCCGTGATCCGACTCGTCAACACCATCATCGCCGAAGGCGTCCGCCAGGGTGCGAGCGACATTCACATCAGCCCGGAAAAGACCGTCATCAATGTGCGCTACCGCCGGGAAGGTCTGCTCCGCAGCCCGACGCAGGTGCCGAAGAACTACGGTCCTGCGCTCGCGTCGCGCGTCAAGATCATGGGCAACATGGACATCTCGATCACGCGCATGCCGCAGGACGGCCGCTTTACGGTGATCGTGGACGGCCGTGAAATCAACGTGCGCGTATCGACGCTGCCGACCATGTACGGCGAAAACATCGTCATGCGACTTCTCGACGTAAGCTCGCAGCGCATCTATGATCTGCCGAGCCTCGGCATGAACGAAGGCGACTACAGCATCATCAGAGAGTGCGCCAGAAAGCCCCACGGCATGATTCTGTCGACCGGTCCGACCGGCAGCGGCAAGAGCACGAGTCTCTATTCGATTCTCAAGATGGTCAACCGCCCGGACATCAACATCATCACGCTCGAGGATCCGGTCGAATACCGCATGGAGGGCGTGCGTCAGGTGGAACTCAATGCCCGCGCCGGCATGACCTTCGCGTCCGGTCTTCGCGCCATTCTGCGTCAGGACCCGGACGTGCTGATGGTGGGCGAAATCCGAGACCGCGAAACTGCCGCCATCGCCGTGCAGGCCGCTCTGACGGGCCATCTGGTGCTCTCGACGCTGCACACGAACGATGCCGTGAGCGCCATCTACCGTCTGATGGACATGGGGATTGAAAACTTCCTCATCGCGAGCGTGCTGCTCTGCACCTTCGCACAGCGTCTCGTGCGCACGGTCTGTCCGCACTGCCGCGAGGAATACCGTCCGAATCCGGTTCTGCTCAGAAAGTTCAGTCTGCCCGAAGAAGCGGTCTACTGGCACGGCAAGGGCTGCCCGCACTGCGGCGGCACCGGCTATGCGGGCCGTGTGGCCGTGTTTGAAGTCTTCCCGATGCTGCCCGAATATCAGGAGGCCGTGACGGAAGGTGTCAGCATGCAGCGCCTCTACCGGCGAAGCATCGACAACGGTCTGCACACCATGATTCAGGATCTCGCCGAGAAGATTCTCGCGGGTCGGACGACGGTTGAAGAGGCCGTCCGCGTGAC
>JAXEEN010000220.1:0-9847 GCA_034104065.1 Sutterella sp. | reverse complement strand
CCCGAAGCGGCGTTTTTCTGTCTGCGGACCGCTTTCAGCCGCGGCTGCGCCGGCGTCCTTCCGGCGTCAGACGGCCATCCAGTGCATGGCGCCGGAGACGGCGTCCGGATCGGGTTCGGAGGACGGCGCTTCTTCAGCCGTCTGTTCATCAGGGGCATACTGCGAGATCATCGTCTGCCAGTGTTCGGCAAGGCCGATGAAGCTGCTGAGTGCCTGAGCGAAACCGTCGGCGTCGGCAGACGAGAGATCGAGCACGCGCTGCAGACAGTATCGGTGCGTTTCGGGATCCAGGCTGAAGGAGGCGCCTTCGCCGCCTTTGAAGAGATGGTTGACCTGGAGAAGAACCTGGGCGAGCGTTCCCGCACAGGATTCGGGCTGGGGCGCGATCGGGGCGTAGATCAGTACGGCATCCCCGCCGTCCGCGGGAACCAGCGTCAGTTCGACGCTGTCGCAGATCAGGGAATACGCGCCGTCGGAATCCGCCTGCGGTTCTTCAATGCCGTAGTTCTCGGCAATGGTCTTGAAAAGGTCATCGAGCGACGCCATGAATAACTCCGAATAAGGCCTGAAGTCCAGGCGGACAAGAAACGGCTCAGCGGCCGGAACGATTATAGCCAAGCGCGGGTAGACGCCTGCCCGGCACACGGCTGCGGGGGGCGTTCCTCCGCTCTTCTCACGCGAAAGACCGGCCGAACGCCCGCTGAGCCGGTCATCAATTGTCGCTGAAAAACGCGCCGCGGAGTGTGCATCAAAATCGACAGATCCCTCGGACGACTGCAGGTACAATAAACAGCTGAAACGGGAATATTTTGAAGGCGGCAGACATGCTGCCGACTGAGGATTCAACATGGCCATTGACGGAATCAATACAGCTGCGATGCAGGCGAATTTCGCCCAGACTCAGGCGGCTCAGGCCAAAGGGGGCGCGGAGGGGCTTTTCATGGGGCATGCCGTGGCGGTTCAGCAATCTCCGGAATCGCTGCTGGCGGATGCGGCCGAAGAGCTGGGCTTCGCGGTGGACTCGACGGAAGACTACGAAATCGACGAGCGAAAGGAAAGAGATGCCTCGGACATTGCGGACAAGCTGAAGCGCCTTTATGAGGTGCTGATGCATGAGACCGGCAAGTCCGAGCAGATGAACCAGCTGGTGGACGCCCTCAAGCAGGCGGCCAACCGGCAGGCGATGCGCCATGCGCTTCAGAGTCTATTCTCCGATGTGACCGACGGCTGGGGCGCGCTTCAGTATGCGCTTGACGAATTCGAAAAGGATCCGGGCGTCAGCTCGGAACAGAAGGCGGAGCTCAGAGCCTTTGCCGATGAGTTTTCCAAGGAAAACAGTCAGGCGATCAAGCTCGGTCTGCAGGGTGCGCTTGCCGGTCAGAACTTCCCGGAACTCGGCGGCACGGACGTCACGAGAGACTTTTACCGTCAGACCGTCGGCGAATTTTCGAGCGTCAACGAGGTCTTCTCCGAAATCAAGAACAAATACGGCGCCGACTTCGACAAGGCCATGGACTTCCTCTTCGCGGCGATCAGTCAGGACATCGACTGCGAAACGCCGAGCATGGGCCGCGCTCATCTTGAAAGCGTCCATGCCAAGCTCGGCATGGTGCGTCTCACGCAGAGCGCCTTCCGTCTCTGTGAAGACATGATGACTCGCTGGGAGAACGTCCACGAGGTGAAGGGCTGTCCCATGAAGGCGATGGATCTGCTGGGGAGCGTCGTCGGACTTCGCGGCAAGAGCTATCTCGGCATGATGAATATTCAGGAGATCGTCCGCAAGGCCGCGCCGCCCGATATCGAGCGCGAAGTCATCTTTACGCAGGAACTTCTGGCAACCGTTCGCAAATTCCCGGTTGCGCTCTTTGATGACGAGAAGGGCCGCATGACGGTGATGGATGCAGTGCAGGCCGCCGTTGACGACGTCGTTCAGCGCGAAGACGATTGGCTGGCTTCGCTTGAATAAGGATTCCGACATGATCGATTATGAAATCAACGAGTTCGGCAGACGTCTCGGACTGCCTTCGCTGGAACTCAATCAGAACGGCATGGCCTCCCTCGTCATTGAGGGACTCGGTACCGTGATGCTGGAAAAAACGTCCGGGCAGGGCGACGGGGAGCTCCTGCTGGTGCTTTCCCGTCCCGTCGAACCGTCGGAAACGGGTCGCTATGCGAGGCTGCTCGAGGCCGTCGGCTGGCGCCGCAATCCGCCCTTCAGAATGTCCGCCGCCTTCTTCAGGCAGTCCCTCATTCTGACCGCCCGATTTGAAGAAGGCGCCGTCACGGCAGCCCTTCTGGAAAACGCGCTGCGCGTGCTTTCCGACGAAATCGAGCGCGCCTGAGTCGGCGTTTCGGAGTGTCGGCAATGGCAGACTATACGATCCAGTCCCTCCTGAATCCTTCCATCGGCATTCAGGAGCTTCTCCAGATGCCGGAAGACAACCGTCTTCCGCAGGCGCGGGAGCTCGGCAGCAGCATGCTGCAGGAAACGGGCCTCGAAGGGCTTTACGGCGCCGTCAATTCCCATACGGCGTTCGAGGCGCTTCTCTGTCCCAATGTGGGAGACGGCACGCTGGTGAGCCCCGAAGTGTTCAATTCCCAGCTCGAGTCGCTCCTGAAGAAGCTGAGTGAAAGCCGCAATCCCAAGATCAGAGCGATGCTCGAACATGAAATCATTCCGCTCATGCAGAACGGCATGCTGCTCTCGGCATACCGCGGGCTGATGCTGGGAGGCTGAGGCCATGCATGAAGAGATCACTCGAGACGAACGCCGCACGCTTTCCGTGCTGGCCTTCCTCTTTTTCCGGATGGGACTTGAAGACCGAGCAAAACGTGTCTACGATGCCATAGCCGAACTTTCCGAGCCGGGCTCGTCCGACTATCGTTTTGCCAAGGCGGGACTCGCGGCCGTCGCCGTCGAGTCGGGGCAGGGCGCGGAAGCGCTTGCGGCCCTCAAGGAGGCCATGCAGGGCGGTCCGCTTTCCAGCAGGGAGGCGACGCTTTATCTCCTTAAAGCGCAGGCGCTCTGGCAGCAGGGACGCAAGGCGGAGGCCGAGCAGGCCCGCAATGAATTTCTTTATCTTACCGGCCGCACCGGCAAGGACAGCACCCAATGAGTTTTACTAGCAAAGCCGGCAGCATCGTCGAGAGCGTCACCAGGCACAACGACATCGCGATGGTGGCTCTCCTGGTGATCGTCATCACGCTGATGATCGTGCCTCTGCCCACGCCGCTGGTGGACACGCTCATCGGCGCCAATCTGACGCTCTCCTTCCTGATGCTGATGATGGCCATGTACGTGAAGACCCCGCTGGAATTCTCGGTCTTCCCGACGATGCTGCTCTTTACGACGCTCTTTCGCGTCGGCCTCAACATCACGACGACCCGTCTGATTCTGCTTCAGGCGGACGCGGGCGAAATTATTTTCACGTTCGGCGACTTCGCGCTCGGCGGCAACTTCGTCGTGGGCGCGGTGGTGTTCCTCATTCTGACCATCGTTCAGTTCCTGGTGATTTCCAAAGGCGCGGAGCGCGTGGCCGAAGTGGGAGCCCGCTTTACTCTGGACGCCATGCCCGGCAAGCAGATGTCGATCGACGCGGACCTTCGCGCCGGCGTGATCGACATGGAGGAAGCCCAGCGCCGCCGCACGAACGTGCAGATGGAAAGCAAGATGTACGGCGCCATGAAGTTCGTGAAGGGCGACAGCATCGCCGGCATGGTCGTGACCGTGGTCAACATCGTCGGCGGAACGATCATCGGCGTGACGCAGAACGGCATGACGGCGGGCGACGCGCTTCACACGTACGGCATTCTGACGATCGGCGACGGTCTGGTGAGCCAGATTCCTTCGCTCCTCGTCTCGATTTCGGCCGGTATTCTGATTACGCGCTCGGGCGACACCCGCGAGGACGTGGGCGCTCAGGTCGGCCGCCAGTTTTTCGACCAGCCCCGCGCGCTTCAGATGGCGGGCGGTCTGATCTTCCTGCTGGCCCTCATTCCGGGCTTCCCGAAGCCGCAGCTCTTTACCATGGCCGCCGCCGTGTGGCTCTTCGGCAAGACGCTGCTGACGGTCAAGAACGCGCCCAAGAAGCCGGACAGCCAGGGAGAACTCAAAAAGACGCTGGCGCCTTCGGGCGAGGCCAAGAAGCGCCGTCCGTCGGGCACCGGCGAGGAATTTTCGCCGACCGTGCCGATCATTCTCGACATTTCGTCCGACATCGGCGAGTCGATGGACTACGATTCGCTCAACGGCGAACTGATCGAACTGCGCCGTGCGCTTTACTTCGATCTGGGCGTGCCCTTCCCCGGCATCAACATCCGTCCGAATCCCGGCCTCAATTCCTTTACCTACGTCCTGAATCTGAATGAAATTCCGCTCGCAAGCGGTCAGCTCATGCAGGATCACGTCATCGTCCGCGAAAAGAAGGCCAATCTCGATCTGCTCGGCATCACGTATCTGACGGGCGACGCCTTCCTTCCCGGCGTGGATCCGCTCTGGGTTCCGAAGGATCAGATGACGAAGCTCACCAAGGCGGGCATCGTCTGCATGGACCACAGCAAGATTCTGGCCTACCATCTGTCGCTTCTGCTGACCCGCCATGCCTCGACCTTCATCGGCATGCAGGAAACCAAATACCTGCTCGACCGCATGGAGGAGCGCGCCCCCGATCTGGTGCGCGAAGTGACGCGCCTTCTGCCGGTGCAGCGCATTTCCGACATCTTCCAGCGTCTTGTTCAGGAGCAGATTTCCATCCGCGATCTGCGGACCATTCTGCAGGCGCTCATCGACTGGGCGCCCAAGGAAAAGGACGTCGTCATGCTGACTGAATACGTGCGCGGCGCACTCAAGCGCCAGATCAGCTACATGTATTCGAAAGGTCAGAACATGCTGCCGGTCATTCTGATGGAGCCTTCTATCGAAGAGACGATCCGCAAGGCGATCCGGCAGACCTCGGCGGGGGCCTTCCTCTCGCTCGATCCCGGTTCGTCGCAGCGAATTCTCAAGGCGGTGGGCGACGCCGCCGGGAAGTACAAGCAGAGCACTCAGAAGCCCGTGCTGATGGTGAGCATGGACATCCGCCGCTACGTGCGCCGTCTAATCGAGTCGAAGTACTACGAACTGCCCGTGATGGCCTATCAGGAAGTGACGCCGGAAATTTCCGTGCAGCCCGTGGCCCGCATCCGCATCTGATCCCGTCCGCACGCATGAAAAACGCCGCATCAAGCGGCGTTTTTCATGGCGTCAGACGATGGCGGGACTCTGGGTCGTATAGGCTTTTTCCACAGTCAGAAGGAGGCCGAACGGCGGCTTCCAGCCCATCTGCATGGCGGTCTTCAGATTGATGACGAGACCGTTGCTCTGGATGAAGCGCTGATTGATGTTTCGGGGCTTCACGCCCTGCAGCACCCGGGAGATGACCTGCGCCTCGAAGAAGCCGTAGTTGTCGAGGTTGGTGTCGCCGACGCCGAGCAGAATGCCGCGGGAAACCGGTTCGGTGCCCACCTGGGAGAAGCTCGGAATACCCCGGCTCGTCAGCATGCGGAGAAATTCCGGAAAGTGCGAATCGGGGCAGCTGAACCAGGGAAGAATGACGGCGTCGATGCCCTGTTCGATCAGATCCTCCAGGCCTTTCCTGAGAGCTTGATAGGAGGCTTCGGCATCCATGCTGTCCTCCTTGTAGGTGACCATGGCGAAGCCGCTGCCGAGATTGGTGCAGGCGCGTTCGACTTCTTCGGCGCCGGCCTGGACGACGCGG
Source organism: Sutterella sp. (assembly GCA_034104065.1). Taxonomy (GTDB): domain Bacteria; phylum Pseudomonadota; class Gammaproteobacteria; order Burkholderiales; family Burkholderiaceae_F; genus Sutterella. Next base: position 4,091 of record JAXEEN010000220.1, on the reverse strand, counting down.
TCCTCGGCGGCCAGCAGGCCGAGCATGCCGAATCGGAAGATCGAATGAAAGCACCGGACCTGCCAGGAGAAGAAGTCCTGCGTCACGATGGCGTGGAGATTGTCCTGGCCGGAGTCTTCGGCGCTTCGCACGATGTTGAAGGCGACCGGATCCGAACTGCCGAGTGAAAGCACGGGTATGTCGTGAACGTTCTTCGCCATGTCGAGCGACGGTTCGGTGCCGAGCGTCAGGATCAGGTCGACGTCGTTCTTCTCCTGAAGCCGCTTGAGAATGGCCGTGCGGACTTTGTCGCGTCTGCCGACTTCGAAACCGTAGGTATAGTGACCGTCGGGCAGGAAGCGAAGCTGCGAGCCGCCGGCCTTGGCGGCCAGATCGGCCCACACGTCGGCCGTGCCGGCTCGGCGGTTGTCGTTGTCGGGCGGCGCCCATTCGATCAGCCCGAGCCGGCGCAGACCGGCCATGGTCTTGAGCAGAATCCGGCGGTAGCGCAGGAACGAGCCGTTGGTGAGCAGAATGACGTTGGCGGGACGGCCTTCGGTCAGCGGGACGGCCCGCGACGTCAGCGGCATGCCGAGCGCACAGGCGGACATCAGTCCGAGGATGCTTCGTCTTTTCACTGTTACTCCTTCGGGGCGGAATCGGCGCCGAGGCGGCGGAAGACCACCATGGTGATGTCGTCGGACTGCTCGGCCCTGCCGCGGTGGGCGACGATGGCCTTCATCATGCCGGCGATCAGCGTGTCGGGGCAGCTGCCGTGATGTTCCTTCATGACCGCTTCGATGCGCTTGTCGCCGAAGAGTTCGCGTTTCTCGTTCATGGCTTCGGAGACGCCGTCCGTATAGATGAGGCAGAGGTCGCCCTCGTCAAGCGTATCGGAGAGGTCGGTGAATTCGGCCATGTCGAGCGCGCCGACGAGCGGTCCGCTCACTTCGCCCATCCAGCGCACGGGCTTGGACGGATCGGTCGGCACCACGGCCGGCGGACAATGGCCGCCGTTGGCGTAGTCGAGCGCACCGGTGAGCGGGTCGAAGTAGCCGATCCAGAGCGTGACGAACATGCAGCTCGGATTGTTGAGCGCGAGCTGGTCGTTCACCTTCTTCATCACTTCGGCCGGCGTGAGCGACTCGCTCACCGCGTTGCGGATCAGGGTCAGCGTGACGCTCATGAAGAGAGCGGCGGACACGCCCTTGCCGGACACGTCGCCGATGACGACGGCGCGGCGGCCGTCCGGCGTTTCAAGCACGTCGTAGAAGTCGCCGCCCACTTCCTTGGCGGCCTCCATCACGGCGCCCGCGATGAAGCATCTCGAGCGGAAGTCGTCGCCGGCGGGCGGCAGCATGCCGCGCTGGATCTCGCGTGCGGCATTGAGCTCGCCCTCGATGCTGTGCTGGCGCGCCACGGACTTCTTGAGCGCCTCAATGTTCTTTTCCATGGCGACGATCATGCTAGAGAAGGCGCTCGAAACCTGTCCGACTTCGTCGCGGCTCTGTCTCGGCAGCTCCTGCGTGATGCCCTGCAGCCTGGCGGCCACGTCACCCGTGATGAAGTCGAACACTTCAAGACGGCGCGCGCAGTGCGCCAGACGGCGAAGCGGCTGAAGCATCCAGGTGATGAACCAGAGTCCGAGGGATGAAATCAGGATGAAAATGGCTGCAGCGATGACGGACAGTCTGACGGCCTTGGCTTTTGCCGGACCGGCGATCACGTCCATCGGCATCGACGTCTGGACAAACCAGTCGAGCGGCTTGAAGTGGCGGATCGCAAACAGATACTCCTTGTCGGCGACCGTCACGATGCCGGTGGCCGAGCCTTTTTCGCGGGCCTCATCGAAAAGCTCCGGGAAGAGTTCACGGCGGCCGGTAAAGGACACTTCGCCGCGGCCGGCGATCAGACTTCCGTCCGCATCCGTGACGCCGACCACCGACCCCTTCGGGAGGTTGAGCGTCTTGACGACGTCGCGAAGGTGGGCTTCGAGCACGGACATTTTTTCAGGAAGAGCATCTTCGAGATAGTTGACGGTCTGGGCGACGATGACGGTGAGATTATTGCTTTTGCGCAGCGCCATCAGGATCGGCATGTTTTTGCCGGCGTCGGTGTCCGCGCGGAAAAACGTGTAGTAGTCCCGGGAGAAGTTGCGGTCGCTCGGATCAAGGTAGGCCCGGACCGGCGTTCTCAGATAGTCGCGGATGTTTTCCCGGAAGATGCTTTCGAGCATGGGCGACGGGAAAAGGAACTTCCCTTCGCTGTCGATCACGCCGCAGTAGGTGAGCCATTTGTCGCGCATGAATTCGAGCACGTCCATCGATTCGTCGAGCTTGCCCGTGAGGATGATCTCTTCGAGAAAGTCGAGTTCGGACCGGATGTCGTCTTTTTCGATGGCCGTCTTGTCGATGACGAAGGTCTGGACGTTCAGATAGGAGAGCTGAATGCCTTCGTCGACGATGCGGCTGATGCGCTGAAACTGGTCCTTAGCGGTGGCAACGGAGCGCTCGTAAGTGTCCTTGTAGCCGAGCCAGATCAGCGGCATCGTACTGAAGGACACGATGACCCCGATGATCAGAACCAGCTTTACGCGAAGCGACAGATCGAAATTCATGAGAACAAACGGACTTGCCGCGCTTTCCCCTGAGGCGGACGGCAGATGACAGACTGACCGGACCGGCCTCAGAAGGCGGGTGCCGGCAGGGGACACTCATCCCGAAAGTGTAAACAAAAAACACGCGCTCAGCGTCACGATCGGACGGTTTTTGGGGCGGAACTGCAGAGCGGCCTGTCCGTTCCGAGCAATAAAGAAGACCCCGCCGGAACGTCGCGGTTCCGGCGGGGTCTTTCACCGAGGAGACTCAGCTATGCGTTTTTGTCGTTGTGACGCCGATCAGAGGATCGTTTCCTTGGCGGCGTTTTCACCGGCGATCTGACCGAAGACGAAGCAGTCGAGAACGGCGTTGCCGCCCACGCGGTTCGTACCGTGGATGCCGCCCGTGATTTCGCCGGCGGCGTAGATGCGCGGGATCACCTTGCCCTGCCAGTCAAGCAGCTGGGCCTTCGTGTTGGTGTTGAGGCCGCCCATCGTGTGGTGCACGGTCATGCCGGTGTAGCAGGCCCAGAACGGACCCTTTTCGATGCGCTTCGTCAGATTGACCGGGGTCTTGCCGAAGTCGTCGTCCTTGCCGTTCTTCACGAACACGTTGTTGTAGCGGTCGATGGTCTTTTCGAGACCGTCCGGATCCACGCCCATCTTGACGGCGAGTTCGCGGATCGTCGGCGCCGTCCAGGCTTCGTTGATCTTGATGCCTTCGTGAATGGCCTTGCGGTTCACTTCGTCGTAGCTCATGAAGTTTTCGTTGTCGCAGACCGTGTAGCCGTAGCGTTCCGGCGTGCCGAGCACGGCGTCGCGGATGCGGTCGCGGCGTTCGCCTTCATTGACGATGCGGTTGCCGCGCTTGTCGACGTAGATCGAACCGTTCACGTTGAAGTTGAGTAGGAGCTTCATCTTCTTGCCGGCGGGCGCACCCGGGGTGGACTGGATGAAGTCCATGCCGACGAGGTAGCCGCCGATGCGCACGGCAGCCATGGCCACTTCGCCCGTCGAACCCGGGAGGTTGTCGGTGCCGAGGCCCTTGACGCGCGGGTCATGCAGTTCGCGCAGATACTGGTTGCCGGAGAAGCCGCCCGCGGCGAGAACGACGGCGCGCGTGGCGCGCAGGTAGGACACCTTGCCCTTGCTGCTCATCACCTTGACGCCGAGAACCGGGCCTTCAAACTGGCCTTCGCGGATGATTTCCTTCACGGCCATGCCGGTCTGAACCTTGACGCCGAGTTCCTTGGCGGCCTTCGTCAGAACCGTGCCGTAGCCCTGGCCCTTCGGAAGAGCCGGAATGTGGGAGCGGGGATAGAGGGCGCCGAAGATCTGGATCACGTTGTCCTTGAACTTCATGCCGAGGCTTTCAAGCCAGGTCACCGCACCGTAGGCGTTTTCGCAGAGAACGCGCACGCGTTCCGGGTCGCCGCGGAAGTCGCCGGCGGCGAGGGACTGCTTCATGTGGTTTTCAGGAGAGTCCTTGATGCCCTGGCGCGGCTGACGGACCGGG
>JAXEEN010000219.1:0-2060 GCA_034104065.1 Sutterella sp. | reverse complement strand
TCGATCTTGTCGGGCACCAGCATCCAGAGACCCATGGCGATGAAGGAAATGATGAGCACCCAGCGAAGCACTTCGGGAGAAAGCCAGGCGGCGACCGACACGCCGAGCAGACCGGCGAGCGCATGATTGGCGATCGTCGCGGCCAGAATGCCGAGCACGATCGGCGCCGGACGGCGGAAGCGCGCGGCAAGGCAGAGCGCGAGAAGCTGGGTCTTGTCGCCGATTTCAGCAGCGGTGACAACGAGGGTGGAGAGCCCGATGGTTTCGAAAATCATGGAGGGTTTCGGGCGGGACGCGCATCGGGCAGACCTGACAGGCACGACGGCTCCCCGCCTGCCGGTCCCACCCGGATCAATTACGCGGTCAGCCGTCGCAGGTCTTGCCGACGGCCTTGAGAAAGACCATTCGCACGCCATGAAGCCGAAAGGGGAAAGTGCCTCAAGTATGTTGACGTGCGGCATTCGCCGACGAAAAGGCGAAAGCGGCTACTCCCCTGCGGGAAGCAATCGCGATTATAGCCAAACACTATCCGGATGTCAGAAAATCGGCCCTGACTTTTTCTTCCGCACTTTTGTCCTGACAATTTGCTCTGAAGCGGTTCGGAAACACGCCCTTAACGTTGCAAAAACGACGTATTCGGACGGACAATTGAGGATCTCGAAACATGCCCGCAGTCCCCGGCGGGCTGATAACGACAATATCCAGACCGCAATATGAACATTTTTCTCCTCATTGCCGCGGCGATCGTGCTGATCGTCGTGCTGCTTCGATTCAAGTGTCCGATCGGCCCCGCCATTCTGGCGGGCGGCATTCTCATCTGGCTTGTGGAATCGCCGACGCTGACCGCGCTCACCGACGCCGGTCAGACGATGTTCACCATGTCACGGACCTACGATCTGCTCTTCGCGCTCTACTTCGTGATGTGCCTTGAGATTCAGCTTCGCAAGTCGGGCACACTCAAGGGCATGGTCGACGCCCTCAACCGATTCTTCTCGTCCACCAAGGTCGTCATTGCCACGATGCCCGCGTTTCTCGGCCTGCTCCCGAGCGTCGGCGGCGCCCGTTTTTCGGCGCCGATCGTCGAAACCGCGTGCCAGGACATGGACATCGACCGCAACAGCAAGGCGGCCGTGAACTTCTGGTTCCGTCACATCTGTGAATTCGCCAGTCCCATCATTCCCGGCATGATTCTCGGTTGTGCGATCGCGCACATCGGCGTAGCCGATCTGGTCGTGCACCTCTTCTGGATGGCGATCGTCGCCTTTGCCGCCGGCTGGTTCGTGATGATCCGTCCGCTTCGCTTTGAAGAAAAGCGCGTGACGGAAGCCATGACGCCCGAACTGCGCCGCACGAGCATCATCAACGTCGTGCTGGCGATTGCGCCCGTGCTGGTCAACGTCGTCCTGATGATGGCCTTCAACCTCTCTGCCGCCGTCGCCATGGGGCTGGTCATTCTCGGCCTGATTCCGGTGCTCGTTCTGATGAAGCGCCCGGTGCCCGTGAAGGACGTGTTCGTCGGCGCCTTCGATCTGAAGCTCACGCTCAATATCATCTGCATCCTCTACTTCATCCAGCTGCTCGACACGACGGGCGTGCTCCGCCAGATCATCCAGGCCTTCGAAGGCTCCAGTCTGCCGATTCCCGTCGTCATTGCCGCAACGAGCCTCATCATCGGCATTCTCACCGGCATGAGTCAGGGTCACGTGGCCATCGTGATGCCGATCGTGGCCGGTCTGATGCCGGGATCGATCGAACTTGCCGGCGTCGCCATGGTCTTCGGCGTCGCGGGTCAGATGATCACGCCGACCCACGTCTGCCTGATGATCACCATCGACTACTTCAAGTCCGACTTTTTCAAGACGCTCAAGCCCGTCATCCTCGCCGAACTCATCGTGCTTGCCGTCTTCTCGGCATGGACCTGGCTCACCTGGGCGTAACCAGACCGACAGTCCGACATCCGACGGGAGCGCCTCTCACCGGGGAGGCTCTCTTTTTATGGATTTGATGTTCGTCTTAAGCCTGCAGCCAACTTCAGAGGTAAAATTAAGGTTTTGACTGCC
>JAXEEN010000218.1:0-6241 GCA_034104065.1 Sutterella sp. | reverse complement strand
AGGAGTGCGCCCATGACGTCGCCGAGAAGAAGATCGTTCGGGCCTCGGATCAGCAGACGCACTGCGCCCGAAAGCGCGGTGAGCGTCGTGTTGAGATCGTCGAGTCCCTCGGCCTGGACGGTTCGGCGAAGGGCGGCCATGTCTTTCGTCAGCGCTTCCCAGCGAAGCGAACGGCGGTCAAGCTCGGGGAGTTCTTTCGAAAGACTCTCCGCGGCATCCAGCGCCAGCTCGATCACCGTGCAGATCAGTTCGGCCTCGGGCTTGCCCGAGAGCGCCGGGTGTTCGTTCGGCGCCCTGCCGCCGAGCATCCGCCGGATGATCTCGGTGTTCTTCAGAAAGAGAAAGCCGTAAAGCGGCTTCAGCGCATCGGGGAGGCGGCGGACAAGATCGTTCAGAGAATCGTCGGTGGTGAACATGACGCGGACGGACGGCGGAAAAAGCTTAAATGATAGCGGAAATCCCGTCTCCTACCGAGAAAGGCAGGGCTCATGACGATGCTGTGCAGTCCGATGCCGACGGCAGGATCGTTCTCATTCTTCCGCCGCTGCGCACGGCGGGCTGAATGATCAGCCATGAATCTTTTCATTTTGAATCAGATTATCGTTCTTTGTCAATGGGACCATGGGCAGAGGAAAGACGGCGTCCGATCTCCGACAATGACATTACGGCGGCGCATCGGAGACCAGCGGTGCGCCGCCCTCCAGGACTTAAGAGGAGACACAGCCATGACCAATCTTTCCCGCCGAAATCTTCTTGGCGGCGCCGCTGCCGGCGCAGCCGCCTTCCTCGGTGCTTCTGCGGCCGGTGCCGCACCCGTCGGTGTCTGCAAGGTTCCCGCCAAATGGGATGAAACCGTCGACCTCGTGGTCGTCGGTTCGGGCGGCGCGGGGCTTGCGACGGCCGTGATGGCCAAGCAGCAGGGCGTCAAGAACGTTCTCGTTCTCGAAAAGATGGGCTATATCGGCGGCAATACCGCCATTTCGGGCGGCGGCTTCAACAGCTACGACCCGCCGCGTCAGAAGGCTCAGGGCATCAAGGACTCGCCCGAAAACCATTTCAAGAATACGTACGAAGGCGGCGACGGCCGCGCCAATCCCGAACTCGTGAAGACGATGACGGAAAATTCCTATGCCGCCGTCCAGTGGCTCGAAAGCATGGGGATGAAGTTCAAGCCCGCCATCTATCAGATCTACGGCGGCCTTTATCCGCGCTGCCACGCTCCTTACGGTTCTCTCGGTTCCGACTACATCAAGGTTCTCAAGGCCGAATGCGAAAAGCTCGGCATCGAAATCCGCCGTCAGTGCCGCGTCACGCGCATCGTGCGTGAAGAACCGCTCGCCGGCGCCGTGCTCGGCGTCGAATACGAAGGCAAGGACAAGAAGATTCACAATGTCCGCGGCACGAAGTCCGTCGTCATTGCTTCGGGCGGCTTCGCAGCCAATCCGAAGATGCGCGCGCTGCACGACCCGCGCATGCTGAACCTCACGACGACCAACCACGTCGGCGCCACGGGCGACCTGCTGCCGCTGCTTTCCGACATCGGTGCGGAAATGACGGGTCTCGACTTCATCCAGTGCAACCCCGGCTGCCCTCCGGGACGCAAGCACCGCGTCATCATGCATCTGATCGTGAAGAACTTCATCATGGTCGGTCTCGACGGCAAGCGCTTCGTCGCTGAAGACGAACGCCGCGACGTGATCCGCGACGCCGTGCTGTCGCTCCCGAAGCAGACCGCGTTCTCGATCATCGACCAGAACGGTTTTGACGAAACCAATCCGGGCCATCAGGCCGGCATCGTCAAGGGCTTCGAAACGGGCGACGCCTGGAAGGCCGACTCGATCGAAGAACTCGCGAAGAAGATGAAGGTGGATCCCGCCGTTCTGCAGAAGACGATCGCCGACTTCAACGCCGGCGTCGATGCTCAGAAGGACGCCCTCGGCAAGAAGCCCGAAATGCTCCGCAGGATCGAACGCGCCCCGTTCTATGCCGCCTACGCCGGCATGAGCTGCCACCATACGATGGGCGGCGTGGTCATCAACTCGAAGACGCAGGTCATCGACCGCCGCGGAGAAGTGATTCCGCATCTGCACGCCGTCGGCGAAGTGACGGGCGGCATCCACGGCACGAACCGTCTGGGCGGCAACGCCATCTGCGACATCTTCACGTTCGGCCGCCTGACCGGCATTGCCGTCGCGAAGGGCGAATAATTTCCCTCCCGCTGTTCGGCATTGACTGAACCGAGGCCGCCGGGCATCCGTCCGGCGGCCTTCGTGTACCATCGGGGTGAGCCTCTGTTTCTTTCGGAATGTATCCCGTGCGCCGATTCGTCTTCCTTTTTCTCTTGCTCATCGGCTCGGCCGGCGCTTCGGCCGCGGAGCCCGCCTGCCGGCTGACCGTCGGCATTCAGGAGACGCTCGACCCGGTGTTCTTCGTCGAGACGATGGCGCCGACGCTCGCGCACCTCCGAAAGACGATGCCGCAGTGCCGGATCGCTTCCGAGCTTTTTGCGCCCGCCGACATTCACCGGGCGGCAGAAAAGAAGAGCATCGACTTCTTCATGGCCGACAGCGGTATCTTTGCCTATGAGGAGTCCCGCGTCGGCGCCCGCGATCTCGCCTCGCGGACCGGTCCGATGAGCAAGGATCCGTCCCGTGCGGTGAGCTCCGCCATCTTCGTGCGGGCGGATCGGACGGACATGAAGACCCTCGCCGATCTGAAGGGCAGGAGCGTGGCGGCGGTCGATCCGCTGAGCTTCGACGGCTGGCTCATCGCCCAGGCCCTCATCAGCCGGGAGGGCTTCGACGCGGACACCTTCTGGGGCCGCCGCATCTTTTCCGACTATCACGATCCGGACGTCGCCGAGCTGGTCCTCAACGGCGACGCGGACGTGGGCATCCTGAAGGCCTGCGAACTGGAGTCCCTTCTGCGCCGGCACAGCTACGACCCGGCATCGCTGCGCATCATCCGTCCGGAAACGGGCGGCGGGCTGGCCTGCCGGCGCTCGGCGCCGCTCTACCCGGACGTGGTCTTCGCGTCGCTGCCGCACGTCGAGCCCGTGATTCTGAAGCGCATCGCCCGGGCGCTCCTTGAGCAGAAGCCCTCCGACGCGGGCTATGCGTGGGGCATTGCGGGCGACTTCAAGGGCGTCGATGAGCTGTACCGTACGCTCAGACTCGGACCCTACTCCTACCTTCGAAGCTTCAACTGGGACGTCTTCTGGGAACAGTACCGCACGCTCATTCTGATGCTGATCGGCATCGTGATCAGCGGCATCGTGCACATCATCCGGGTGAACCGTCTGGTCGACGTCCGAACCGCTCAGCTTCGCGAAGCGCTGCGGCGTCAGGAGGCGCTGGAAAAGGAAGCGCGCCTGAGCCGTCAGAAGCTTTCGCAGGTTGAGCGGGCGGGCGTGGTCTCGCAGATGTCGGGCATGCTGGCTCACGAGGTGCTTCAGCCGGTGGCCGCGCTCATCAACTTCGCGGGCGGCCTGCGGATGTACACGAAGAAGACCTACGGGGACGATCCGACGGTGGAGCACGCCGCCTTCGTCATCCGCGAGGAGGCGAGGCGCGTCTCCGAGATCGTGGAACGCGTCCGTGCCTACGCCAAGGGGAAGTCCGCCCCGCGGGAAACCGTCCGAGCCGCCGACGTCGTGGCGGCGGCCGTCCGAACCTTCGAGCATTCGACCACGTCCGAAAACGTGCGGCTCGACATCCGCGTCCCGGCCGGGCTCGTCTTCACGGTGAACCGCCTGGAGATGGAGCTCGTCGTCTTCAATCTGATGAAGAACGGCGCGGCCGCCATGAAGGATGTCGAAGGAAAGCGTCTCGCGGTCTCGGCTTCGCAGGAGAACGGCCGCATCCGCATCGACGTGTGCGACGCGGGACCGAGGATGACGGACGAGGCCTTCAGCCGGCTTGCCGAACCCGTGACCAGCATGAAGGAGGACGGCCTAGGACTGGGCCTGAGCATCTGCAGAGCCATCGCGGAACACCACGGCGGGCGGCTCGACTTCAGAAGAGGAGAGACGGGGCTGACCGCCTCCGTCATCGTCCCCGCTGCGGAAGGAGAACAACATGACTGAAGTTTTGAAGGGGTGTCCGATTGTTCGCGTCGTCGATGACGACGACCGCGTCAGAGAGTCCGAAGCCTTCGTGCTTCGCCTGGACGGCTGGCAGGTGGAGGAGTACGAAAGCGCGCAGGACTTTCTGGAACGGGACAATCCCGAGAGGCCGGGCTGTCTCGTGCTCGACATCCGCATGCCGGGCATGAGCGGGCTGGAGTTGCAGCATGAACTCATTCGGCGCGGCCGCACGATTCCGATTCTCTTTCTGACCGGTCACGGCGACATCGACACCGCGGTCATGACGCTCAAGCTCGGGGCGGCGGACTTCGTGCGAAAGCCGATGGAGCCCGAAGCCCTGCAGGCGGCCGTGCGGCGGCTCGTCGAATGGCATACGGCGCTTGCCGGGGTCATCGGAAGAAAGGCGAAGCTGCGCGGGATGTTTGAAAGTCTCACCGCCAAGGAGAAGGAAATCTGCCGTCTGGTCGCTCAGGGTGCCCTCAACAAGCAGATCGCCTTCGAGCTCGGCATCGCCGAAAAGACCGTGAAGACCCACCGCGGGAGCCTCACGCGCAAGCTCGGTCAGCGCTCCGCCGTGGAGATCGCCGATTTTTTGCGCGAGCTCGACGCGCCGATCGACACGACCTTCCGCATCACGGACCGCAGGGAGGCCTGAATGAAGAGACGTCCGCTTCTGCAGGCTTCGCTTGCCGCATCCCTTCTCGGTCTCTCCGGGGCGGTTCGTGCCGCCGCGCAGTGCGACGTCATCGTCGTGGGCGGTGGGGGCGCGGGGCTTTCGGCGGCCGCTGCGGCGGCGGAGGCCGGACTTCGCGTCGTGCTTCTGGAAAAGCAGCCGGCCGTCGGCGGCAATACGCTTCGCTCGGGGGGCTTTTTTGCGGCCGTCGATCCGAAGCGCCAGAGCCTGCTCGGCATTTCCGACAGCATCGACAAGTTCCGGGACCAGATTCTGGAGAACGGCAGCGGCCGGTCGGATCCCGAACTAGCCGCCGTGCTGGCCGAAGGCGCGGGCGACATGCTCGCCTATCTCGAAGCTGGCGGTATGCGCTTCAAGGACGACATCATCGAAATCTACGGCGCGCACTGGGCGAGATGCCATCTGCCGACGCTCCCCAACGGCGAAGGCTACGTCCGCACGCTTCTTTCCCTCGCGAAGAAGCACGGCGCCGAGATCGTGACCGGGGCGAAGGCCGTTCGGCTGCTGCAGGACGGCAGTGGCCGCGTGAGCGGTGTCGCCTACCGCAGAAACGGTGTCGAGCTTCTCTGCCGGGCATCCCGGGGCGTCATTCTGGCGAGCGGCGGCTTCGGCGCCAATCCCGAAATGATCGGCCGCTTCGCGCCGCGGCTCGCGGGACTCACCACGGACAACACGGTCGGCTCCACCGGGGAGATGCTTTTGGAAGCCGAACGGCTCGGGGCCGAACTCATCGACATGCACGAAGTGCAGTGTCTTCCCGGCCGGCCGCCGGGAGGCCGCCGGCGCGTGCGCCTGCACAACGACGTCTCGCGCTTCATCTTCGTCGACAGGCAGGGAAGGCGCTTCGTGCGGGAAGACGCCCGCCGGGACGTCATCCGCGATGCCGTGCTGGCGCTGCCGGAAAAGACCGCCTTTTCCGTTGTGGACGACCGGGGACTTCGCAGCTACGACATTCTCGTTCAGAAGGAGACCGTTCTCGGCGTGGAGACGGGCGACGCCTGGCGCGGCGACTCCGTCGCGGAGCTCGCGCTGGCGATGGGGATCGAACCTCGGGTGCTCGTCAAAACCGTTGACGACTACAACCGTGCGGTGGAAGCCGGGCGCGACCCGCTCGGCAAGTCTCCCGACGAACTGCGGCACAAGCTGGTGAAGCCGCCCTTCTGGGCCTGTTACGCCGCCATGACCGTGCACTACACGATGGGCGGAGTCCGCATCAATGCCCGGGCGGAAGTGCTCGACGGCAGAGGCAGACCGATTCCGGGTCTGTGGGCGGCCGGAGAGGTCACGGGCGGCATTCACGGCAGGAACCGCATGGGGGCCAACGGCATCAACGATGCGCTCGTTTTCGGAAGAATCGCCGGAAGACGGGCAGCCGGCCTCGATGCCCGCTGACGGATTTCAGAGATGCGGACGGCGCCTTTTTCGTTCCTCCGTTATTTCAGAAGGCCGTTTTCCCGCAGCCA
>JAXEEN010000217.1:0-3585 GCA_034104065.1 Sutterella sp. | reverse complement strand
GGCTTCACCTTCGGCCACGGCGTGACGCTGGCCGCCATCGTGATCGCCGTCGCGGTGCAGCTGATGCTCGAAAGTCTTCCGCTGGCGGCGCTGATCGGTCTCATCGTCATGGTGGCGGGCGGCGCCTTCCGCTTCAGCGAGCTCGACGACAACATCGCGGGCGGCATTTCGATGATGGGCTTCGTGGCCTTCGTGATGCTGATCGCCGGCGGCTACGCGGCGATTCTGAAGGCGACGGGCGCCGTTCCCGAACTCGTCGAAAGCGTGGTGCCCCTCATCGGCGGCAGCAAGCTCCTCGCGGCGGTCGTGATCACGGTCATCGGCCTCGTGGTGACGATGGGCATCGGAACGTCCTTCGGCACCGTGCCGATTCTGGCGGTGATCTATGTGCCGCTCTGCACGGCGGTCGGGTTCTCGCTTCCCGCCACGGTGCTCCTGATGACGGCCGCGGGCGCGCTCGGCGACGCCGGTTCGCCCGCTTCGGACAGTACGCTCGGTCCCACGAGCGGCCTCAATGCCGACGGTCAGCACAACCACATCTGGGACACCTGCGTGCCGACCTTCCTCATCTACAACGTGCCTCTGATGGTCGCCGCCGTCATCGGCGCCCAGTTCCTCTGAGTCCGCATCTAGGCGTCTAAAGGCGTCTCAAGGCTGAAAAAGAAGTCCGCCGTTCGATGAAGAACGGCGGACTTTTTCATGTCGGTGAGAAACGGACGTCAGATTCGGGAAAGAAGACCGACGTCAAGCGCCATGAAGACGGCGAGAGCCGCCGTGCCGATGCCGGCCAGAATGAGAAGGGGACCGACGATGCCGAGCGTGCTGCCTTTGACGGGCGCGGCCGTCTCGGGTCGGTCCGGGTCGTAGCGGATGCGGATCCTGTCGCCGACGGCGGCATGACCCTCCGCGTCGTTTCGGACCGGGGGCGCCGCGTCCCGGACGCCGCCGTCCCAGGCCGTGAAGCGGACGGTTTCCGTGTAGTAGTGCCGGACGACCGGCATGTCGTCGTGCCGCTCCCGGCTTTCCCTCACGTCCACGCGTACGACTTCGGCGTCGGCTTCAAGCCCCCGGGCCCGCAGCGTCAGCGCGCGCTTGGTGAGGCGCACGCCCTGAAAGGTGAAGACGAGCGACAAAAGGACGAGAAGCGAAACAAAGGTGCTGAGAAAGAATTCGGTCGACATGGCGCGGTTCGGCGTAGAAAAGATGCGGCTTCGCAGAAGGATATCAGGTCGCCGCGCGCGCTCGGCGACTGCGGCGGCGATGCCGGGGCGATGAGGAGGCGGGCAGCGGCGCTTCGGCCATATTAATATGTGGCTTTCCGACGGCACGTTTCGTGCCGAAAACCGTACAGACGGAGATAACACACCCATGCAGCTGATGCGCACCGCCGCCGCGCTTTCCGCGGCGCTTTTCGCCGCCTGCGCGCTTGCCGCCGGCAATACGACCAACGAAGACTTCCGCGAGTCGAAGAAGATGCTCGAGAGGAAGGTCTATTTCGACCACCGCGTGACGCTTTACTGCGGCTACGCCTACGACAAGGAGAAGAACGTCAGCCTTCCCGAGGGCTTCACGACGAAGCTCCACAGGGAGCGCGCGGGCAGGGTCGAATGGGAGCACGTGGTTCCTGCGGAAAACTTCGGACGCTACTTCAAGGAGTGGCGCGAAGGGAGCGGGCGCTGCATCAATGAAAAGGGCCACTCCTTCACGGGCCGCCGCTGCGCCGAGAAGCTCTCCGCCGAATTCCGCCTGATGCAGGCGGACATGTACAACCTCTTTCCGGCCGTGGGCGCGGTCAACGCCGTTCGCTCGAACTACAACTACGAGATGCTTCCCGATGCGCCGTACGCGTTCGGCACCTGCGAAATGAAGATCGAGAACCGCAAGGCCGAACCGCCCGAACGCTCGAGAGGCGAGATCGCCCGCGCGATGCTCTACATGGAGCAGACCTACGCGCCCGTCTACCGCATGAGCGCGCGTCAGCGCCGCATGGTCGAGGAGTGGAATGCGAAGTATCCGGTCACCCAGTGGGAGTGCACCCGGGCCGGACGCATCGCCGGACTTCAGGGCAACGAGAGCGAGGTGACCGCAGACGCCTGCCGCAGAGCGGGTCTTGAGTACGCGGTGATCAGGCCGGCCGAGGAAAAGCGCCGGAAGAAGTAAGCGGACTCTAAAAAATATCGCCAGATCAAAGCCTTCAGATCATAGGCATAATGTCTAATCAGCTTTGCTTCAGGCCATCAAAAGCCGCCCTCGGGCGGCATTTGCCTTCCATTGCGGAAACATATTGGTACACTTCGCCTCAGCCTGAAAAGAACGCCGTCGTTCTTTTTTCGCATGAAGGGCGCGATTTCTTCGTGAAACCGCGCTTTTGGCGCATGCGAAAGGAGAGCGTTATCTGCGTCTGGCATTCCTTTCATCCACGGCGGCAGCCTGATGCCGCCTCCCTTTTACGGAAGAACAGCTCAAATGGAACCGTTTAACGCTGGCTGGCTTTCGATCGTTCCCCCGATCGTCGCCATCGCTCTCGCGCTCATTACGAAGGAGGTGCTCTCCTCGCTCGTTCTGGGCATTCTGACCGGTACCCTCATCTATACGATCGGCATGGACGGCAACGTTCTCATGGGTACGCTTGAAAGCGCCTTCACCGTGATGGGCAACAAGGTCGACTTCAATATTCTGATCTTCTGCTCGCTCCTCGGCGCACTCGTCTACGTCGTCGCCATGTCGGGCGGCACCAAGGCCTACGGCAAGTGGGCCGTCAGCCGCATCCGCGGCCGCAAGAGCGCGCTCGGTGCCACGTCCGGCCTCGGCATTCTGATCTTCATCGACGACTACTTCAACTGCCTCACGGTCGGTACGGTCATGCGTCCGATCTGCGACCAGTACAAGATCTCCCGCGCGAAGCTCGCCTACATCATCGACTCGACCGCCGCGCCGATCTGCATCATCGCGCCGGTGTCCTCCTGGGCCGCCGCCGTCGGTTCGTCCCTGCAGGGCTCCAAGGCCTTCGAGAGTGACATGGCCGCCTTCATCGCGTCGATTCCCTGGAACTTCTACGCGCTGCTCTGCATCCTGATGGTCTTCTTCATCACGATGACGGGCTACGACTTCGGCCCGATGCGCGCCGCCGAGGAACGCGCCGCCCGCGGCGAAGACAAGGGCGCCATGGGTGCCTCCGCCGAGCCGCCGCGCGCCAATCCGCGCGGCACGCTCTGGGACATGCTCGTGCCCATCTTCGCGCTCATCGTCTTCGCGGTCCTGTCGCTCCTTTATTCCGGCGGCTACTGGGGCTCCGACGCGGCCTACCACACCTTCCAGGGCGCCATGGGCAACGCTTCCGCCGCTCCGGCTCTCGCCTGGGCTTCCTTCGGCGCCGTCGGCATCGCTTTCCTGATGTACGTTCCGCGCGGCCTCGTGCCCTTCGGCGACTTCATGTCCGGTCTTGTTGAAGGCATGAAGCTCATGCTTCCGGCCAACATCATCCTGGTGCTCGCCTGGACGCTCTCCGGCGTCTGCCGCGATCTTCTCCAGACCCCGCTCTTCGTGCAGTCCATCGTGACCGCGGGCGGCGCCGACTGGTCGATC
>JAXEEN010000216.1:0-4811 GCA_034104065.1 Sutterella sp. | reverse complement strand
CCATTCGCCCGCCTTCGGCGAGAGGCCTTCGAGATCCTCGATCATCCAGGTGAGGCGCTCCGTCTTCTCCGCAATGGCGTCCGCATTGGCGGTCGCGTCCTCGAGCCGCCTTTTCGCCTGCTGCCACGCCGCAAAGGCTTCGCGCACCGAGGCGAGCTCAGCCGCCGTGCCGGCATGGTCGTCGAGCAGCTTCAGCTGATACACGGGCTTGAGGAGCGACTGATGGGCATGCTGCCCGTGAACGTCGATCAGCGTCTCGCCGAGTTCCCTCAGCTGCGAGGCGGTCACGGCGATGCCGTTGACCCAGGCTCTGGAGCGGCCTTTCGCGTCGACCGTACGCCGGATCATCAGCGTCTCGTCGTCGGTCTGCAGTTCATTGGCCGCCAGCCAGGCGGACGATCGGTCGTTCGGAGAAAATTCCGCGACGATGTTGGTTCGCTCGGCGCCTTCACGGACGACGCCGGCATCCGCCCGACCGCCGAGGATCAGCTGGAGCGCATCGATGAGAATGGACTTGCCCGCCCCGGTTTCTCCGGTCAGCACGGTAAAGCCCCGACGGACGTCGAGGCTTAGGGACTCCACAATCACAAAGTCGCGAAGACTCAGGGTGGTCAGCATGGTGGCAGCACTCCGACAAACTTTTCTGTTGGAGATACTGTATCAGCTTGACGGAAGAACCGTCGGCTTCCGAAGCGCCTTACTGCCGCTTCAGGCTCGTCGGCATGAAGTTCCACTTGAGCTTGCGGCGCAGCAGATCGAAATAATCGTAGCCTGCGGGATGAAGCATCGTCAGCGTCTTGTCCGTCGGACGGATCTTCAGCAGGTCGCCCGGCGCCACGTCGCAGAATTCCTGCATGTCCCAGTACGCCACGGCGTCTCTGGCATTGGTGAGCTCGATGTCGATCGCGACGTTGCTCGGCAGCACGATGGGGCGGTTGGAGAGCGTGTGCGGCGCGACCGGAACCAGGCAGACGCCCTGCAGCGACGGATGAAGAATCGGACCGCCGGCCGCCAGCGAGTACGCCGTCGATCCGGTGGCCGTCGAACAGATGATGCCGTCGGCCGACTGGCTCGACATCTGCTGGCCGTTCACGTAGATGATGAACTCCACCATGCCGCCCGCGCGGCCGTGGCTGATGCCGACGTCGTTCACGGCCACACCGCTGCAGATGGTCCTGCCGTTGCGGACGACTTCGGCGGAAATCAGACTGCGGACGTCGCGCGAGTACTGTCCGCGCAGCAGCTTCGGGAGCATGCGCTCCATGTCCTCGATCACGACGTCCGTGATGAAGCCGAGCCTGCCGGCATTGACACCGACGATGGGAATGTGAAACGGCGCCAGATCCCTCGCCACCCCGAGCATCGTGCCGTCGCCGCCCAGCACGATCGCGAGATCGCACATGCGGCCGAGCTCCTCTCGGGTCCAGCCGCGGCGCGCCGACGGACGGCCCTTCAGCGAGGCGGCGCTGCGCTCGCAGAGAAACACTTCGGCGCCGCATTTTTCGACGGCTCTGATCAGTGCCTCCAGCGGCACAACCAGAATCTCTGTGGGCTTGACGAAAAGGGCCACTTTCTTGAAGGTCGGTGTCATAGTCGAAACAGATGTCGTGAAAAGCGCGTACTGCCGACACTATAACGGCAGAACCGTACGCCGGGCTTAAAAAACAATGCGGGAACAGCTCGACGGCAGTTCCCGCAGCACGATTGGACAGGCGTCCGGATTACTTGGCCACCTCGATGGTCGCAGCCCCCATCGCATGGAAGCCGGCGTCCACGTACACCACGTCGCCCGTGATGCCGCTCGAGAGGTCGGAGAGAAGGAACGCCGCCGTATTGCCGACCTCTTCCGTCGTCACGGTGCGGCCGAGCGGCGCTGCGCTTTCCATGACGTGGAGAAGCTTGCTGAAGTCCTGAATGCCCGACGCGGCGAGCGTCTTGATCGGACCGGCGGAAATGGCGTTGGCGCGGATGCCTTCCTTACCGAGGCTGACGGCGAGATATCGGGTGCTCGCTTCAAGCGCGGCCTTGGCCAGACCCATCGTGTTGTAGTTGGGAACAACGCGTTCGCTGCCGAGGTAGGTCAGCGTCAGCACCGAGCCGTTTCGACCCTTCATCAGCGGAAGGAACGCCTTGGCGAGCGCCGGGAACGAATAGGCCGAAATGTCCATGGCAATCTTGAACGCTTCGCGGGAGATGCCTTCGAGGAAGTCGCCGGCGATCGCTTCGCGGGGAGCGAAACCGATCGAATGAACGAAGCCGTCGAGGCCGCCCCAGGCTTCGCCGAGCTTCTGAGCCACGTCGGCGATCTGTTCGTCGCTGCCCACGTCCATGTGGAAGACGAGACTGCTACCGAACTCGGCGGCAAAACCTTCAATGCGCTCGCGGTAACGCTCGTTGGCGTAGGTAAACGCCAGCTCGGCCCCTTCGCGGCGGCAGGCCTTGGCAATACCGTAGGCGATGGAACGATTGGAAATGACGCCGGTAATCAGCAGTTTCTTGCCGCTCAGAAATCCCATGATCTGTCTCTCTGGTTATGCCCGAATTCGTGCGGGCGCTGGAAAAAAAGGATGTGCGCCGTATGCGTCGGAAGGACGACGGCGAGTGTGCCGACATTGTAGGACCTTTCGCCCTTCTTCAAAAAGCGCGGTCTCCCCAACTCAGGCTAGACCGTTTTCCGATTTTCGCATCCGGCTCAGGGCAGACGCAGGGTCTGGCCGATCCTGAGCGTGTTCGACGTCAGGCCGTTGATGCGGCGAAGCTCCGCCGCCGTGGTCGAATATCTTGCCGCGATGGAACTGAGCGTGTCGCCGCGGCGCACCGTGTAGGCGTCGGGACCGGCTTCGGAAGGCGCAGGCTGCGCCTTGGCCGTGGCCGGAATCACGAGCTTCTGACCGATGCTGAGCGACGATCCTCTCAGGCCGTTCACGTCCCGGAGCGATTCGACGGAGACGCCGAAGCGCCGGCTCAGACTGTAGAGCGAGTCGCCCTGACGCACGCGGTAGAGACCGGCCGCGCTCTGCTCGTTCGAAGCCGCCGGCACCACCGGACGCGGTGCGCTCTCCGACTTGGCCGGAATTTCCAGCTTCTGTCCGATACGAAGCACGTCGCCCGTCAGTCGGTTGGCGCGCTTGAGACGCACGACCGTCACGTCGTAGCGATTGGCAATCGAAGCGAGCGTATCGCCGGCACGCACGGTATGAATGGCCGACGAGGGCGCCGTCGCCGCATCGCCCGAAGGAATGCGAAGACGCTGTCCGACCCGGATGTCGTTGCCGCGCAGGCGGTTGGTCATCCTCAGGGCGGACGTTTCGACGCCGTAGCGCCGGGCGATCCCCGAGAGCGTCTCGCCGGGACGAACCGCATGAATGACGTGTCCCGCCTGACCGCCCGATCTGGCGTACTGGATCGGCGCGCGCTCTACGTTCGGCACCGTGAGAATCAGACGCTGGCCGGGATGAAGCCGGCTGGTGCGCAGGCGGTTGTTCTTAATGATCGACTTGGTTGTGATGTGCCAGCGCCGTGCGATGCCGCCCAGCGTGTCGCCCTTTCTGACGCGGTACGTCACTCGGCGCCAGGTTGTGAGCGGCGAGAGCCTCAGCTTGGCGTCTGCCTCTTCGGCCGAAATGTCCGTCTGTTCGTCGGCGTTGGCCCTCACGAGCAGCGTGGACTGCGCCAGCACCCGGCGTCCCTTCGGAATGCCGTTCACCTCCCGGAGGTCCTCCTCGGTCATGCCGGTCCGCTGCGCGACGGCCGCCAGCGTTTCGCCGTCCTGCAGCTTGTAGGTAGTCCACTGCGACAGGGGCTGGCCGCTGTCCATCCAGCTCGCCAGATTGTCGATGAAGCCGTCCACACGGTCCGCCGGCAGCAGCATGACGTTGTTGTGCGCGGCGACGATCACCGGCAGCTTGAAGCTGGGATTAAGCTGGCGGAATTCCTCGAGCGGCATGCCGGCCAGCTCCGCGGCGGTCTTCGTGTCGATGTCCCGCGGCTTGGTGACCGTCACGAAGAAGGGTTCGTTGCCGACGTCCGGCAGGGTCACGCCGTATTTGGCCGGTTCGGAAACGATGCGCTTGATCGCCTCGAGCTTCGGCACGTAGTTGGCGGTCTCCTTCGGCATTCTCAGATGCAGATAGTCCGCCGGGCGCTTTCTCGCGGTCTGACGGCGCACGGCCCTCTGAACGCTCCCCTCGCCCCAGTTGTAGGCAGCCAGCGCGAGATGCCAGTCGCCGAACATGCCGTAGAGATATTCAAAATAATCCAACGCGGCGCGCGTGCTTTCGAGGACGTCCCGGCGGTCGTCTCGCCAGAGATTCTGCGCGAGCGAATACTGATTGCCCGTCGCCGGCATGAACTGCCAGAGTCCGGCGGCTTTGGCGCGCGACAGCGCTTCGGGCTGGAAGGCGCTTTCGACGAAGGGCAGGAGCGCCAGCTCCGTCGGCATGCCGCGCGATTCCACTTCTTCAAGAATATGGTAGAGATAGCGGCCGGAACGCCCGAACATGCGGTCGAGATAGGCCGGATCCCTGCCGTAATGCGCGAGCCACCTGTCGACCAGCCTGGAATTGAGCGTCGGCATGGCATAGCCGCGCCGGATGCGGTCCCAAACGTCGGTCGGGGCCCCCAGCTCTTCGACGATCCCGACGACCGCTGCCGACTCATCCGGCGGCAGCGCGGCGTCAGGAGCGTCGGCCGCGGCGGCCGGCTGCAGGCCGAGACACGCCGTCAGCGAAGCTGTACAGATCAGAGAGCGGACAAAAGCGGAATCAAACGGCTTCAAAACAGCGGGCATGGAAATCGTGATCGGAAAAGGG
>JAXEEN010000215.1:0-2058 GCA_034104065.1 Sutterella sp. | reverse complement strand
TGACGGCGTCCGGCTTCGTGGTCGAAGCCGGCAGCAGCTGTTCGCCCGCCCATCCCACCCCGGCCGTCACGGCGCCGCTGCGAGCCGGCGTGAAAACGCTGGCCCGCGACCGTACGCACCTCAAGTCGGGCGGCGTCTGGCGATTCACCCGCGACGCGGTCTTTCCGTCCGCACTCCTTGCCGCGGCGGTGCTGATGCGCACGGCGGCGGGGGCTTCGGCCTGGGCCGCGTGCGAAGATGCGGCGCCCTGATTTCGTTCGGTCCGATACTCTCCCGCTGAATCCTGCTGCTACTATTGCGATGTTCAACTGGTTCGCCTTTCTCTCCTATGCAGTCATTTCGACTGCGACTCCCGGTCCCAACAACCTCATGTCCATGGCGAATGCCAGCCGTCTGGGCATGCGCCGCTGTCTGCCCTTCAACTTCGGCATCTGGGTGGGGTTCTGCATCGTGATGCTGATGTGCACGGTTTTCTGCACGACGCTCTCCACCTTCATTCCGGCGATCATGCGTCCGATGCTGGTTGTCGGCGCGGCCTACATGCTCTGGCTTGCCTGGATCACGTACCGCAGGGACGGGGTTTCCGAGGCCGAACCGAGCAGGGGAACGGGCTTCATCGCCGGCGTTCTGCTGCAGTTCGTCAATCCCAAGATCTACATTTACTGCATCGTGGCGATGCAGGCCTTCATTCTGCCCGTCTATCGGGACGAGCCGATCATCCTGGCGCTCTTTGCGATCCTGTTGGCGACGATCGGTGCGTCGTTCAACATCGTCTGGGCGCTGTTCGGCGCCGGGATGCGGGTGCTCTTTTCCGAATATTCGCGCGTGGTCAACAGCGTGATGGCGCTTCTGCTCGTGATGTGCGCCGCATCGCTGTTTTTCTGATTCCGAATAAATCGCCGTGACCTCATCTCGGGGAGTTGAGCATCTGTCAGCCTGTACCGTTGAGGATATGCGGTCCCGGGCGACCGATGCCGGTCCTGTCAGCGTTTGTGCTCAGATGCACCTTTACCGCAATCATGCTGTCGCCGAGTGCGAGATCAACCGGCTTTGCAAGGACGTGGATGCCGGTTTGAACAGGGTTTCCGTCAGCTGAAGAACGAGGTCGGAGGGGTGAGGTTGATGGTAAAGGTGCTGCAGGGTTGAAGACTGAGAGGAATGCCCGGTCTTCGCTGCCACTGACTTTCATGAATCGATCAGCGTGCGGTCTGCTTACAGTTCATTCAGAGACACTGACCGATATGAATTTTCGTGTTTGTCGGGAAGCACGGCAGCAGGCTTGGTAGTTATCCGTCATTCGATCGGCGTGCGGAAATGAAACTCACGTTTTTGGAAGGATTTTCCGCCGATTTTCACGGACAGGAAATACCTAGCGGATGCTCGGCCCGCTGTTCATTCCCACCCAATGCTCCGCATTGGATAGGGAATTCCTCGGCAGCTTTGAAAATTATCCGGTTCAGGTACGCCGCGGCAAAAGGAATTACGATCATGTATCGAGCTGTCCAATCTCTTGAATGACAACGCTGCGTTATGACTTCTGAGAATTGGCTTCGATGATTTCGGCAGCTCTCATTGCCTTAGTCAGTGCAGCGTTCGGCTCAAACGGCCGATCCAAAGCGGTCATGATCCTCTTGGCTTCCTCTCGGCTTAAAGTGAAGCGTTTGTTGCGTTCTACAACCGAACGCGCAACATCAAGAGCTGCTTTCCGAATAAAAGCTGACAGTGCCATGCCCTCGTAAGAAGCAGCTAATTGGAGTATTCCTTTGTCATCTTCTCCAAGACGGATGTCTATACGGTCAAGCGCAGCGGTTGTGTTGGCCATTAAGGCCTCCTTTATTCAACATACCGGCATTTTATCGTATATAACCCAAGGAAACCCAATAAAACGAGTAGCCGCACTGTAGACTTACTCAATTCGTTATTGTATCTTATAGGGTTACAAATTTCCTTTCTTCTACCCGACGACGGCTCTGTCCAGGGTGCGTACGATCCGAACACCGGCATCGTCGTCTTGTTGCCGGCATGAAGTCGGCGTGTTCATGGGCTACTCTGCCGGAG
>JAXEEN010000214.1:0-5802 GCA_034104065.1 Sutterella sp. | reverse complement strand
CGACCTCTTTTATGCGCCCGAAGCCCGCATCGCTGCTTTTAAAGGCAACGGTCCGTATCCGGGCCGCAGGACTGTCCGCGTCAACGTGTCCGAATACTTTGCGGCCGATCCCGATCTTCGTGCGAAGGCCGAAGCTGTACTGAAACTTTTCGGCAATCAGGTCGGACGCTTCCTGGAAGTTCTGGCGATGAGACCCTTCCGCCGCAGCATTGTGTCGGACGCCGCTCTTCGCACATTCCGAGACCGCCTTGTCGATCAGAACGAATATCAAAACGTCATGAACGAACTCCGTGCCAATGCCGTTCGCCAAAAAACCAAGGCTCAGCGAGATGCCGCCGCAGCCGCGGGCGTCTCCGTGCTGGGTCAGGGCGCGCGAAGCAAGATCAGGCCGATTGTTGAGTCCGGCCTCCCGCCGAAGCTCTGGAAGGCGGCGCTCGACCGTGCTGCCGACATCTTGGTGCGCTACTGGCGTCTCATCCAGACCGAGGCTCTTGATGAGATTTACAAAATGCCGGAATGGAAAAAGCGCGGAAATTCGGATTCCGAAGACAAGTCTGCGGAGAATCAGACGTTCGTGCCGGCAGTGGATATGAGGTATGCCACTCAACAAAACAAGGTGCGCGGCGCAGGAAGTTCCCGGAAAGCCGGGACTCCGAAGAAAGCAGCAGGGACAAAGGCGGCGTCGAATAAGAAGGAGGTGACGCCTTTTTCCGATGCCGAACGCAGCTACATCTTCGAGATGCTTGACGACGTGTCCGAACGGTTCTTCGACGTGCTCGAAGGCAGAGCCCCGGCTCCCGTCCGCGTCGACTCCGCCGGCATCAAAAACCGCAGAAGGATCTGCAAAATCATTCGGCAGGCCGTTGAAAAGGTCAGAGGCCGGGCACCCGTGCACGGCGACAATCGAAGCGTCGTCTACGAGGAATCCTGTTACAGGGCTATATACGACGAAGCAAAGAACACGACTCGGCTCAACTTCATGTCGCTTGAGAGCGGTTCGCGCATGAGCATTACCGTGCCGGGCGGACTGCCCGTCCGCGACATTATCCTGCCTGCCGGCGCCGAGAAACAGGAAACGGCTGCCGCCCGTCTGAAGCCTGCCATTCAGCTCGTTCATGACGGCGACGACTGGGTCTTTCATTTCGCCGTTCCGGTACGTCAGTGCACTCATGACGTGCCGACCGACAAACCGGATCCGACGCTTTTTCGCATGGCAGGGCATCCTGCCGTGCTTGTCGGCGGCAAACTGCCGGCTCCGGCATCTCTTCAGAGCGACTGGTTCGATTCGAACAGCTACGCCGTGCTTTTCGACGAAAAGCGCAAGGTGACGCGAATCACGTTTCTGCCGAACGATCCGGCCAAGGCTTTTGCGCTCGAACTGCCGCCCCGGGCGAAGCCGGCGGCGGAAGGCGTGCTTCTCAAGAACGGAAAGATCACTGCCGTCAAGCCGAGAAAGCCGCTGCTTCATCTCGTGTGCAGCGGCCCGGACGGCAAACCGACGGTTGAATTCCGCTCCCCGCTGATGTCGGGCAGAAGCGCCGTGACGAATTCTGCTTATTACCGGGCCTTCAAATGCCATGTTCTTTCCTACGACTGTAGCAGCCTTCGTGCTCCCGGGTGCAATTTCGGATTCGCAGCCTTTGACGCGCAGTCGTATTCGGCCGTCTATTTTGAGGCCGCGAACGTGACGGAGCTGACACTCAGAAGAAGCGGCGGCCTGCCCGACAAGGTCGTCCGCCTTCAGGGGCGGCTTCCTCTTCGGGAATATCTTGAGGACGTAAACGGCGTCAGAACGCTCTGCAGTCACCCGAAAAAGCCGACGGTCTGCTGCACGGAAACCGAGAAGAAACTGACGGTCGAGCTGATGCTTCCGGCACAGCTTCCGGCGCCCATCGCTGCCGCTTTGATGAGGCCCAAAGCGCAGGCGCGCGCTCCGAAGAAGGCGGCGTCGGATCCCGTGCTGTTTACGATGAAGAAGGTGGTGTTTCGTCTTGCCGCCCTGTTTCCTCGGAAACCGGACGACCCCGATGTCTTCATCGAATATCATTCCGGGACTGAGAAGACGAAAAGCGGATTGGTGAAGACGCAATGGCCCGTCGTCTTCGCCATGACCAACCGCCGGACAAGGGAGACCGAACTGCTGAATCCTGTTACGGTTCCGCTTGTCACCGTTTCCTCGGCCGTCAGAACGCGCACGGGTGCCTTCGCGCAATTCAGGCCCGCGATCCCCGTCAGGCCGGATCTGCCGCTCACCGTGAGGACGGCGGTATCCGAACTGATTGCCGGAAACTATCCGAACAAAGTGTTCTCCACCGACTTCTACAAGCCGGAAGAATATCTTGCGGTCTACGATGAGAAGGAAGACCGGACTGACGTACTGGTGTTTCCCGAAGATCCCCGCAGGGCAGGCTTTTCCTTTACGTTCGAAGGGCAGAGAGGAATCATCGACTGCGAGCGGGACATAAACGGACAGAGCTCCGACATCAGCCCGAAAGTGAAGCCTTTTATCAGACTCGACCGCACGCACCGCGATGCCGTGACCGACCGACGCGTACTGACGGCGACGCTGGTTTGGCAGCGTCCCGCCGAACTGCAGCTCGGCGCTTCTGCAGACACTTCGGTGTTCGACTCGGAGAAGATTCGCGTCACGGCGCTCGACATCGGGTTTACCGAATTTGCCTACGACAATTTCGGCAACGCCTTCGGAGAGAAACTCGGACAGGCGCTGACCCGCTACGTCAACTGGCTTACTCAGAAGATGCAGCGGCGCAACCGGCTTTATGCGCTGACGCGCGGCATTTATGCGCCGGCGGCAGGCGTGCAGAGCGGTTCGGACGACTTCCAGCTACTGTACAGTCTCTTTGACAACGAGCGTGCCGTGAACGTTCGCAGGAACAACCTCGGCACCAAGGCCTTCGAACGCCGCAAAAAGAAGTTTCAGGAGGAAATCAAGCGGATCATCAACGAGGCCGTCAACAGGGTTTTCAAACATCACGCCGGAAATGCGATCGTCCTCGAAGACTTCGGTTCGCGATCCTTCTTCGACTGTTCGCGCCTGAGCCGGAAATGGAGCCGCCGTCTGAGCATATGGGTGCGCGGACTCATCCGTGACCGTCTGGAATTCAAGGCTGCGCTTGCCGGTGTACGTCTGATCTATGTGCCGGCTGCCTATTCGAGTCAGGTCTGTCCGGTGTGCGGGCACGTCTGCAGGAGAAACCGTCGCGGCAACGCGTTCAAATGCACCTGCTGCGGATATGAAGCTCATGCGGACGCCAAAGCTGCCGAAGCACTGCTGATGCGGGTTTGGGATCCGAAGTTCTGCCGGCGGATGGCCAAAGACTGGATTCGCACCGTCCTCGGAAATGATCACAAACGCTGGAAGAAGTACTATGCCGAATCAGCTGCCAAAGCGGCTGAAGAACTTGTTGCAATAGCCGAAGCAAGGAAAAGGGCTGAGAGAAAGGCGGAGCTCGGGCTTCTTCTGGACCTGCTGAAGGATCAGTCGTATGCCTGCAGCAGACCCGCAGGAAGTATGAAGGCGCTCTGGAGGGTCAATCAGAAAACGGTTTCGCGTGTTCACGATGTCGCTGCTGTCGACGGTGATCACGTGCCTGTGAAACAGCAAAACGAACGGAGGCTGACGTAGATTTCCGAGTATTCATTGTCGACAAGTCGGCTGTGAATACTCCTTAAGAAGAAAACGGAGACTGTCAAAAAGGGAAATTCGGCAATGATTCAGTTTTGGTCGGAGCCGCTTTCCCGGGCAGTACGAACCCGGCGAAGATCGGGCAAGTTTTCTCCCCGAAGCGGCACGGCGATGAGCCGTGACCGGCGGGAAACCCCACATGGACGGAGCCGGAAGCTCCTACGCGTTTGGAGGGCCGTCCGCATCAAAAATGCGGGCAGCGGCCTACCGTTTCCGCGGCGGCTCGAAAGAGTCTTAAGAATTCGACTGTCCCAAGGACACAGAGACAGCTCACGGGGCGCAAACCCGATTCGTCGGGAACGTACTGTGCGAAAAACAGGCCGGCATCGCCGGTACGGAAAATCTGTCAAGTGTCAGGGTTAGGGGTAAAAGTCGACTTCCAACAAATTCGTCTGATGTCTAATGACGAATACCTGAAAGATCGTGTCCGGATTATCAGTCAGGCCGTTCTTTCTGCTTATGGTAGGTTTGGAAGATTTCGAAATAACGGAACGACGTGGCAGTGGCTGATCCGCAGACGGGATCCTCATAGACGCCGAGCTTGGGACCGAAGCTCCGCGTCACGCAGTCGTACTCGCCGCCCGCCGCCGTGATGTGCAGAAGCAGACCGTCAAGCCCGAGAAGCGCGTCGGCGGCCGGCGCCGCCCGGTGAACGTCCTCTTCGGTCGGAAGCACGCAGACAAGGTCTCTGGCCATGAAGGCCCGCAGAGGCCTCGAGCCGATCGCCGCCGTCATGGCATCCGTCACGGGCACTTCGCGAAGCCGATAGGCGGGCAGATCCATTTCATAGCGCCCTTCCTTCGCTGTGACGGCGAGAGGGCCGCTCTTCGTTGAAAAGACGACCCGCTGCCTTCCCGGTTCCAGAAGACGCAGCACGACGAAGCCCGAGGCCAGCGTCGCATGCCCGCAGAGATCGATCTCGCCGCCCGGCGTGAACCAGCGCAGCCCGCAGTCCTCGCCGTTCTTCACGATGAAGGCGGTTTCCGAATAATTGTTTTCGCGGGCAATCGACTGCATCAGGGCATCCGAAGGCCAGGAAGGCACTGCGCACACGGCCGCCTGATTGCCTTTGAAGACCTCGGACGCAAACGCGTCCACGGAAAACTGTCTGAACTGCACCATCCCTGACCACCTTGGATCGAACCGTTTCTGCACGGAATGTCCGTGCGCCGTTCATCGATTATTGCGCCGACGGTCCGGCTCAGTCTTTTCCTGCCCGAGGTGTTCGACGGGAAACTTGACGATCCGCTTCCCGCCCCGTGAACCCAAACGCGTCTCCAACGGCTTGAACACTTCCTCTGCCCGTCGAAAACCACGGCAACACGGATGAGATCCCTTGCCGGCAGAACGTTGCCGTACCGACGGGTTTGGATCTGACGTACGGCTTCATCCGACTCCGGTCGGGCATATTTAATACTCGAAAACCCAGTGCCGGTCGCCGATTTCGACTTCCAGATCGCTTCGTCCGAGCGCATTGTGCCGTTTCCGCCGGCGTCTGCGCGCAGTCCGCCCGGCATCATCACCGACCCTGCCTTCCCGTTCAGCTCTCCCGAAATAGGTATTCTCGAGAATATACGCGTCATATTCCTCCGTGTAGACTACCATTCCTCGTGAGAGACTCGTATATTGTAGCTTTCACATCTACAGCCGCATTCGCCGCTGCTTCCCGCGGACTTTCCGCAAACCTTTCTCCCCCAAGTATTTTCAACTGCTATGACCGATGCCACTTCAGCTCATCAGCATCTCTGCGACTATATCGACGATCTGCTGGCTCATCCGCGAACCGCCCATCTGAACGTCGAAGAGCTTCCGGCCTCCTTTCTGCAGACGGGAGAGAAGCTTCGCACCATCGGAGAGCACATCCAGGAAGCCATGCGCTTTTCGGATCTGATGGCGCAGGGACGCGTCCGCACCGATGCCGTTCTGTCTCCGGACAACGCGATCGGTCTTCCCGCCCTCAACATTCAGGCTGCGCTTTCCCGTCTCATCGCCAGTTCCGGCCGGCTTGCCGACGGTCACCTTGAAGAGCGCATCAGCGATCTGAACGAACTCGGAGACGCCTTCAACGCGATGGCGCAGCGTCTGCAGAAACAGCA
>JAXEEN010000213.1:0-7559 GCA_034104065.1 Sutterella sp. | reverse complement strand
GCATCATTTATTCGAACGCCGTGCTCGAACGCGGCACCGTGGTCGGCAGCCGCTGCATCTTACAGCCCGGCTGCGTCATCGGCGGCGACGGCTTCGGCTTTGCGCCCTTCAAGGGCGAATGGGTCAAGATTCCGCAGGTGGGCCGCGTGGTGATCGGCGACGACGTGGAGATCGGCGCCAATACGACGATCGACCGCGGCGCGCTCGAGGATACGGTCGTGGGCGACGGCACGAAGCTCGACAATCAGATTCAGCTCGGCCACAACGACCGCATCGGCCGTCATGTCGTGATGGCGGCCTGCGTGGGCATCGCCGGCTCGACGAGCGTGGGCGACCACTCGATGGTGGGCGGCGCCGCCATGGTGAACGGCCACATCGACATTCCCGCCGGGTCGGGCATCGGTCCGGCGACCGCCATTACCGGCTGGGGCGACAAGCCCGCCCAGAAGACGGGCTTTTTCCCGGCGATGGAGGGCAGGGACTTCCAGCTGACGGCGGCGATGGTTTCCCGCCTGCCGGCCATGCGAAAGGAACTCAAGGCGCTGACGAAACGCGTCGAAGAGCTTGCGGCGCTAATCCGTTCCGCCGAAGAATAATTTTGAAAAGTGCGCGAAAATATCGCACATTCCATTTTCCGCATTTGCGGACAGCAGTTTTTTAGCGAGGCATTTCCGCCATGACTCAGTTCGACATCCGTGACATCATGGACCAGCTCCCCCACCGTTACCCGTTTCTTCTGATCGACCGCGTCATCGAACTCGATGCCGAGGCCGGCCGCGTCGTCGCCCTGAAGAACGTGACGGTCAACGAGCCGCAGTTCACCGGTCACTTCCCCGGCGTGCCCGTCATGCCCGGCGTGCTGATCATCGAAGCGATGGCTCAGACCTGCGCCATTGCCGCTCTCGCCCGTCTGCCCGAAGGCGTCGACCGCAAGAACTCGCTCTTCTACTTCGCCGGCATCGACAAGGCCCGCTTCAAGCGCGTCGTGCAGCCCGGGGACCAGCTCGTCATCGAAGGCAAGTTCATCCGCTCCAAGATGGGCCTCGGCATTTTCGAAGCCGTCGCCCGAGTCGACGGCAAGGTCGCCTGCCAGGCCGAACTGATGTGCGCCTACCGTCCGGTGCCCGCCACCGCGAAGGAAGCGTCCGCCCAGTAAGCCTTCCGCTTCTGCTGCATCCGAAGGGGGTGCTGCAAATGTCCGGTCCGCCGGATCTTTGCAGCACCCCCTTTTTGTTAAGGTTCGGCGGCGTCTGTAACGAATTGAAGTGAGCGGATCGGAACGACGGCGGTTTTTCGGCCTTTTGCCGTCCGGGGCCGATATTTTCGGTTACAAGGGACGATTATTTGGAAACACCTTCCGCATCCGGGTTCGTTAAAGTGGTTCCGACAGAAAAGAAATGAGGATTGCCCGAGCGGTATCTCCAAGTGTGTTTTCCTGTCTTTGAGGTTAATGAGGGTTTGGCCCCGCGGTGAGAATCGCGGGGCCCTTTTTTCATATGCGCCCCGGCAGCGGGACCCGCGGAGTGCAGATCGGGTAAAAACGTAAATCTTTCGAAGCCGGCAGTCATTGGAAGATGGGGGTGAATTCCTGCTGCGGCAGGCGTTTTGATCGGAAAAGAGGGGACTGCGGCAGATTGCGGCGAAGGAATTTCGTACGGCTTGTTACATGTCCCTGAGGGAATGAAACATTTCAGAGGCATGTTTGCGGTACAGTGACTTCCATCAGCTCAGCGGCGCACGTCTCCTGGCGCCGCAGGAAGATGATTCCTGGGGTTGGTTTGAAAAATGAGGGTATTCGGGCTTTGCCGCAGACACTGCACTGCGCAAAGCCCTTTTTTTATCTGCCGCGTGCGCAGGTCAACCCCGAAAAGTCCTTAAGGTAACCCTCCAATGGCTCATTTATAATCCACGGTTAATCTGCAGGGGTGTCTCCGTAAGATGCGTCCTCTGCAACGGACGGCCCCTGCGTCAGGGCTCGAGCCTTCGGGTTCGCCGGCAGCCGTGCAGCCGTCCCTTCAAACAACCTCTGAGAGGAGCAGCTATGGCTCAGATTCATCCGTCCTCCATTGTTCACCCCGACGCCGAGCTGGCGGACGACGTCTACGTCGGTCCGTTCTGCCTCATCGGACCCAAGGTCCGCATCGGCGCGGGCACCCGTCTTCGCAGTCATGTCTGCGTGGAGGGACGTACGGTGATCGGCAGCGGCAACACGGTGTATGCGGGCGCTTCGATCGGCTGCGATCCGCAGGACAAGAAGTATGCGGGCGAAGACACCGAGCTTTTCGTCGGCGACAACAACGTGATCCGTGAAAACTGCACGCTCTCCATCGGCACCGTGCAGGACCACGGCGTGACGCGCGTCGGCAGCGGCAACCTGCTGATGGCCAACGTGCACGTGGCGCACGACTGCCTGGTCGGCGACAACACGATCATCGCCAACAACGTGGCGCTTGCCGGTCATGTGACGGTCGAGGACTATGCCATCGTCGGCGGTCAGACGGGGGTTCATCAGTTCGTGCGCATCGGCCAGCATGCCATGGTGGGCGGTGCCTCCGGCGTGCTTCGCGACGTGCCGCCCTTCGTCATCTGCTCTGGCAATCCCTGCGGTCCGTCGGGTCTCAACTCCGTCGGTCTGCGCCGCTTCGGCTACAGCGATCAGACCGTCCGCGGTCTGCATCAGGCCTACCGCGCGCTCTACCGCGAAGGCCTCATCGTGAAGGAGGCGCTCGAAAGAATCCGGGCGATCGCCGAAGAGTTCCCCGAAGGCAGGGAACAGATTTTGGCCTTTGCCGATTTCGTGGCCGCGAGTCCCCGCGGCGTGATCCGCTGACCCGCCGTTTCGTATTGAGAGGTTCCCTTCATGGCCATTCAGTCATCTATTCCCACGCTCGAGCGCAACGGCGCCGTCTGGCTTGCCGGCGAGGCGAGCGGCGACTTCATCGCGAGTCTGGTGATTCCCGAAGTTGCCCGCCGCATGGAGGGCGCTCCGCAGTACGGCGTGGGCGGCGACAAGATGCGAGCGGCAGGCTTTCGCGCCTGGTACGACATCCGCGAACTGTCGGTGCGCGGCTATGTGGAGGTGCTCACGCATCTGCCGCATCTGATTTCCCTCAGAAAGGACCTCATCACGCGCTTCGGCGATTCGATGCCGCAGGTGTTCGTGGGCGTCGATGCGCCGGACTTCAATCTCGGCGTCGAGGAAAAGCTCCGCCGCCGCGGCGTGCCGACGGTGCATTTCGTCAGTCCTTCGATCTGGGCCTGGCGTCCAGAGCGCATTCAGCAGATCCGGCGTTCGGTCGAGCACATGCTGCTCGTCTTCCCCTTTGAGGAAAAGATCTATCGCGAGGCGGCAGTGCCCGCGACCTTCGTCGGCCATCCCCTCGCCGGAATCATTCCGATGGTGCCCGACACCATGGGCGCCCGCGCGCATTTCGGCATTCCCGACGACGGCCGTCCGGTGATCACGGTGATGCCGGGGTCCCGCGTCGACGAAGTGAAGGGCTGCGGTCCCGTGTTCTTTGAAGCGGTCGAACGTCTGCTTCGCCGTTCGGGCGACGCCCACGTCGTGATTCCTGCGATCGATGAAACGGCCCGCAGCCGCATTCTGGTGGTTGCGAGCCAGTATCCGCGTCTGGCGCAGGCCATGACCATCGTGGTGGGCGACAGCCACCGTGCGATTGAAGCGGCCGATGCCGTGCTGACCGCCTCGGGCACGGCGGCCCTCGAATGCGCGCTCTTCAAGAAGCCGATGGTGGTGGGCTACAAGATGCCCGCGCTCACCGGCATGATCATGCAGCGCAAGGCGCTGATCCACTGCGTGTCGCTGCCCAACATTCTGCTCGGCGAAAACGTCGTGCCGGAATTTCTGCAGTATTTCTGCGAGCCCGATCCGATCTCGCACGCGCTCGAGCAGGCGCTCACAGACGACAACCGCCGCCGCATGCTCGTCGAACGCTTCTCGGCGATG
The DNA here is from genome assembly GCA_034104065.1 of Sutterella sp. Taxonomy (GTDB): domain Bacteria; phylum Pseudomonadota; class Gammaproteobacteria; order Burkholderiales; family Burkholderiaceae_F; genus Sutterella. Next base: position 3,592 of record JAXEEN010000213.1, on the reverse strand, counting down.
CATGAAAGTCTGACGGCGGATACGGCGAATCTGGCGGCCGACGCCATCATGTCGGTGGTCCGCCGCTGATCGGCCGTTTGCAAGTCCGAGCGCTTCGCCCGCCCGCAAGGGAATGCGAAGCGCTTTCTTTTCCAGGGAAACCCACCATGCCCCGAGGCAAAAAACAAGCGGACCTTCCGACGGCCGACCTGACGAGTCTGTTCGGCGACGATCCCCTTTTCGGGACCGATCTGGTCGCCGGCGTGGACGAGGCGGGCCGGGGACCGCTCGCAGGTCCGGTCTGCGCGGCCGCCGTGATTCTGGATCCCGCGAAGCCGATCGAGGGTCTCAACGATTCGAAGAAGCTCTCCGCCAAAAAGCGCGGGGCGCTTGCGCCGCTCATCAAGGAGAGGGCGCTCGCCTGGGCTGTGGCCTGGGCCAGCGTCGAGGAAATCGACCGGCTCAACATTCTTCAGGCGACCATGCTCGCCATGACCCGTGCCGTGGAGGGCCTGAAGGTGCGTCCCGAGCTCATTCTGATCGACGGGAACCGCACGCCGAAGGGACTGCCTGCGCCCGCGTCGGCCGTGGTGAAGGGCGACGCCAGAGTCGCGGCCATCTCCGCCGCCTCCATTCTCGCAAAGACCGAACGAGACCGCCTGATGACCGAACTCGACGAAACGTATCCCGGCTACGGTTTTGCGCAGCATGCGGGCTACGGCACCGCAGCGCATGTGGCTGCGATCAGGAAGCTCGGCGTCGCGCCGTGCCACCGCCGTACGTTCGAACCGATTAAATCTCTCCTTCTGAAGGGAGCCGACAATGACTGAGCTGCTGATTGAAAGCGAAGCCAACGCCCGATTCAAGCGCTGGCGCCGGCTGGCGGGCGAATCGCGCGCCGTGAAAAAGGAAGGTGCCACGCTGCTCGAAGGCATTCACCTCATGCAGGTGGTCCGCGATTCGGAGGCGGCGGTAAGCGCCGTGATGCTCGACGCCGAACGCGCGACCGCCGAAGCCCGCGCGCTCGCCCGGGAAACCGCCGCCACAAAAGGGGCGCGTCTTTATCTGCTGCCGCCTGCGCTCTACGATCAGCTCTCGCCGGTCGAGCACGGCGTCGGCGTCATGTGCGAAATGACGCTTCCTGCCGCGCCTGATCCCGCGCGCTGGGCCGGGAGCGACGTGCTCTATCTGGACGGCGTGCAGGATGCGGGCAACGCCGGCACGCTGATCCGCACCGCCGTGGCGGCGGGCGTTCGCGTGATTCTCGCTTCGCCCACGGCGGTCAATCTCTGGACGCCCAAGGTGATGCGCGCGGCCATGGGCGCGCATTTCGGCGCGGTCATCGCCGAGGGTGTCACGGCCGATACGCTCGCCCGCGTCTATCGGGGGACGGTGCTCGCCGCCGACGCCCGCGGCGGCGAAGATCTGTTTCAGGCTTCGGACGGCTATGCGGCGGGTCCCGTCGCGTGGATCATGGGGGCCGAGGGCCCGGGGGTGTCGGAAGCCGCGCTTGCCGTGACGCACAGGCGCTTCTACATTCCGATCGAAGCGGCCTGCGAGAGTCTCAACGTGGCCGCAGCCGCCGCCGTCTGCCTATTCGACATGCGCCGTCGTCGTCTCGGCGGAACGGAATTACAATAATTTGACTTGAATCAAATTTTGAGAGTTTTTTCTCTCAACATGAGGGCTTTGGCGGATACACTGCCGAGCGCTCAGCCGCCGGGGTTCTCTCCGGCGTTTTCATTTCACCTTCAGAATGCCTTTTAACGGCCGACCAACGGAACCGGCCGCAGTCGACATAAACCATGCAGAACTTCACCTACTTCAATTCCACGCGTCTCGTTTTCGGACGCGGCGCTGAAAAAGATACCGGCCGTATTGCGCGCGACATCATGGGCCGCTGCGGCAAGGTGCTGGTGATTTACGGCGGCGGTTCGATCAAGCGCACGGGGCTTTACGACCGCGTGATGAAGAGCCTTGAGGACGCCGGTCTGACCGTCATCGAAAAGGGCGGCGTTCAGCCCAACCCGCACATGGGTCTTGTGCGCGAAACGGTCGACTGGATGCGCGACCAGGGCGTCGGTCTGGTGCTCGCCGTGGGCGGCGGCTCCGTCATCGATACGGCCAAGGCCGTGGCGGCCGGTTTGGAATACGAAGGCGACTGCTGGGACTTCTTCGAAGGCAAGGCCAAGCTTGAAAAGGCGCTGCCGGTGCTCGCCGTGCTGACGCTTCCCGCCGCCGGCTCCGAACAGTCGATCCGCTGCGTGATCACGCATCACGGCACGAAGACCGGCGTCGGCGCCGAATGCCTGCGTCCGAAGGCCGCGATCGTCAATCCCGAACTCTTCATGACGCTGCCGAAGCACCTGATCGCCGCGGGCGTGGTCGACATGATGTCCCACATCATGGAGCGCTATTTCAGCGCGACGACCGAAACGGCCTACGTCGACGCGCAGGCCGAAGCCGCGCTGCGTACTGCGCTCGAATTCGGTCCGAAGGTCTGGGCGAATCCGCAGGACTACGACGGCTGGTGCCAGATCGGCCTGGTCGGCTCCTTCGCGCACAACGGCTACTTCGGCATGGGCCGCGTTGAGGACTGGGCCTGCCACGCCATCGAACACGAGCTTTCCGGCTGGAACGACGCCATTGTTCACGGCATGGGGCTCGCGGTGGTGATTCCCGCCTGGATGCGCTACGTCTCGAAGAAGCATCCGGCCCGCTTCGTGCAGTTTGCCGTCAACGTGCTCGGCATTGAAAAGCAGGACGACGACGCACGCACGATCGAGCTCGGCATCGCGAAGCTCTGCGGCTTCTATCAGTCGCTCGGCATGCCGATCACGCTCGGCGAGCTCGGCGCCGCCGACTGTCCGATCGAATCGCTGGCCCGCCACTGCTGCCGCAGCGGCCGAGTCGGTCATCTTGAGCCGCTTGACGCCGGCGACGTGACGGAGATCCTGATCTCCGCCCGCTGATCTGCCGTTCTTCAAATCGATTCCAAGGCCGTCCGAGTCTGTTCGGGCGGCCTTTTTCGCGCCGTCATAAAAAAGCCGCCCGAAAGGGCGGCCGGGGTCGTTCGGCGGCTGTTCCCTGCGGACAGCCGGTTTCCGGAAAATCAGGCGTCGAAGGCGTCGTGCGTCTTCGGCTCTCGGGCCAGAAGCGTCACGATGTCTTCGCGGACGTCGTCCGAGTCTTCGAGCGCCATCAGGCGCTCGGCGAGCGTCTTGGCCGTGCCGTCGTCAAAGACCATGCCGACCACGGAGAGGAACTTCTTAAGCAGAGCCTCGTCGGTGACGGGATTGACGGGCGAGCCGAGCGGCATCGGGACGCGTTCCTCCAGAACGCGGCCGTCCTTGAGCGTGATGCGCACGATCGGTTCGTCGTCGTCCTTCTGCGACCTGTCGATCTCGAAATGAATGCGCGCCATCATGGCGAGAAGCTTCGGATCGTCTCGGCGGCTGCGCGCGAAGGAGGCGAGACTCGCGGATCCGAAGACGATGTCGGCAGCGACGCTGTAGGGGATCGAGAGCTGGGCCGAATTCATCGGGTGGCGCGTGCTGTGGCCGCACATGCCGTAGACGAACGGATTGATGATGATGCGGATTTCTTCGATGTC
>JAXEEN010000212.1:0-5096 GCA_034104065.1 Sutterella sp. | reverse complement strand
GGAAAGATCCCTCCGTGACCACCACTTACGGCGTGGGCGAGCAGATGCTCCACGCAGTAGAGCACGGTGCAAAAAAGATCATCCTGGGCCTTGGCGGCAGCTGCACCAACGATGCGGGCTGCGGCATGGCGGCGGCCCTCGGCACGCGTTTTATCGCGCCCAACGGCCGTCCCTTCATTCCGACCGGCGCTTCGCTGCATGCCATCCGATCGATTCAGCTTAATCCCTTCTTCTTTGCCCAGAAGGAGGTGACGGTCAGCGCGCTCTGCGACGTGACGAATCCGCTCTACGGTCCCGACGGCGCAGCCCGCGTTTTCGGTCCGCAGAAGGGGGCGACGCCTGAGGAAGTCGAGATGGTCGACGAAGGCATGAAGCATCTTGCCGGTCTCTTCCTCAAGGCCAAGGGGCCTCGTCTCAATACCATCCCCGGCGCCGGTGCGGCCGGCGGCTGCGGCGCGGGCGTCGCGGCCTTCCTCAACGGACGGCTGCTTTCCGGCACGGAAACGCTTCTCGACGTGCTGCATTTCAGTGATGCGGCTGCCAAATCCGATCTGATCGTGACCGGCGAGGGCCGGGTCGACGCCCAGACGGCGGGCGGCAAGCTGATTTCCGGCGTGGCGTCCCGCGCCGGCGGGCGTCCCGTCGTCGTGCTGACGGGCGGCATCGCACCGGAAACGGATCTGAAGCCGCTCTACGACATGGGCGTGACGGCGGTGCTTCCGGTGTTGTCCGGTCCTCAGACGCTCGCCGAGGCAATGTCGGGGGCGGCTGCCGACGTGCGCCGCACGGCAGAATCGATTTACCGTCTGGCGGCGGCGCTGAAACGCTGAACCGTCTTTCTTTGGTCAGATTCCAAAGCCCGCCGGCAGGAAAACGGCGGGCTTTTTGCAAACGGGATCTTCGGCCGCCGGCAGACTGTTCGCCCTAGCGCCGAGCATCGATAGGGCGGATTGTTCTTCTTCGATGCTTCCGGCAGACCGTGCTGCTGAGAATTTATGAAGAACTCGAATCACATCAGTTTCCGCAACACGATGCCGCTCATCAGTCCGGAGGCGGCGGGCAAATGGATCAGGACAATGCGCAAGGCCCGCGGCCTGACGCAGTCGGAGCTGGCTTTCGAAGCTGCCGTCACCCAGCGCATGGTTTCCGAATTCGAGTCAGGAAAAGTGACGGTCAGACTGGATACATTCTTCCGCCTGCTTCAGGCTCTCGATCTGAGACTGGCAACGATTGATCCGAGCGTTGAGATTCCCGAGGAAGAAAACAAGGAATTTGAGTGGTAGATCGAATTCTGCGTGTCGATCTGAATGTAAGCACCAACGGTTCGGAGACGTCCAAAACGAATGGTTCTCCTTTGTAGAGCAGTAAGGAAAAGTTGGGAAATATATATAGAGAGGGAGCTGTTTTCAGTATTTTCCTTGGTTCCTTAATCTTCATTTCCATCACGATAGACCCCGTCAGAAAGGATCTTAAGTTTTTCCTGATTTAACACAGACATAACTGTTGTACGAAGCTCCTCTTTGTATACGACTTTGTATACAAAAGCAGGAAGGAAACGTCAGTTTCACACGGCTATTGACAGATAGAGTACAATAGCTCACCCAAAACTCTTTCTAGGAATATCATTATTATGCGTCAGTTCCTTAAGGAATTTCAGGCCTTTATTTCCAAGGGCAATGTGATGGACCTGGCCGTGGCCGTGATCATCGGCGCCGCGTTCTCCAACATTGTCAATTCGCTCGTCAAGGACATCGTCAATCCGATCCTCGGCGTGCTGGTCGGCCGCCCTGACTTTACGAACCTTTTCGTGGTTCTGAAGCCCGTCGAAGGTTATACCGGTCCGCAGACCTACGATGCCCTCGTGAAGGCCGGCGCCACGGTTTTCGGCTACGGCGCCTTCCTCACGGCCGTCGTTCAGTTCCTGCTGCTCGCCTTCGTGATCTTCTGGCTCATCAAGGTGGTCACGACGATCAGAAAGCGTGTTGAAGCGGAAGCCGCCCGTCTGCTGAAGCTTGAAGAAGAAAAGAAGGCTGCCGCTCCGGCTCCCGCCCCGGCGCCCACGCCGGAAGACATCGTTCTTCTTCGCGAAATTCGCGACCTGCTGAAGACCAATGCCGCCGCCTCCGAAGAGGTGAAGGCCGCGGTCGACAAGCTTGCTGCGAAGTAAGTTCGGATCCGGACAACCGTTCAGGCGCGCTTTCCACGGGGAAGGCGCGCTTTTTTTCGACCATGTCCGGCACCACCTCAAATACCGAAGTCCGGCAGTCCGGGACAGGACGGACCCGTAAATAAAGCCGGGTTGGGCGCTGAACGGCTTTTCCCGCAGGCCCATTAAGGCGGTCGCTTTAAGCGGCTTCCCGGACAGCGCGCTAGTATTGAACTTCGTTTCAACAATCCGGAGCGCTGCATCATGCTCGACTTACGTACGGCCCGCGTGGCTTTTCTGGGATTTGGCAACATGGCGTCGGCCATGGCCGACGGCTTTATTCGCTCCGGCATTCTGTCGGCCGGGCAGCTCGGCGCCGCTTCCCGCCGTCAGGACGTGCTCGCCGAACGCACGGCATCCCGCGGCATGAAAGCGTTTGCAGCATGCGAAGACGCAGCCCGGTGGGCGGACATCGTGATCATTGCGGTAAAGCCCCATCTGGTAGCCGAGGTGGTCTCTCCCATCAAAGCCGTTCTGAAGGACAAGCTCGTGCTTTCAGTGGCGGTGAACAAGTTCTTCGACGATCTGGAGGGCGTTCTCGAACCCGGTACCCGTCATCTGTCGACGCTGCCCAATACGCCGGTCTCGGTCTGCGAAGGCATCGTGATCTGCGAAGAGCGTCATTCCCTGACGTCCGATGACGAGGCGGCCGTCAGGTCGCTTTTCGGTGCGCTCGGGCTCTGCCTTTTCGTGCCGGCCAAAATCATGCCGGCGGCCGGCACGCTGTCGGGATGCGGTCCGGCTTTTGCCGCCATGTTCATCGAAGCGCTGGCAGACGGGGCCGTTAAGCACGGCGTTCCCCGTGCGGCGGCATACCGGCTGGCCAGTCAGATGCTGGCCGGCACGGCCAAGCTTCAGCTCGCCAGCGGGCAGCATCCTGGTGTGATGAAGGACGCAGTCTGTTCTCCTGGCGGTACAACCATCATCGGCGTGGCGGCGCTGGAAAAGGCGGGCATGCGCTCTGCCGTGATCGGGGCGATCGACGCCATCGTCAGCCGCTGAGGGAGCCGGACAAATGCAACAGTTTGTTCTTTCCCGCCGAATGCTGATCGGATCGGCTTTTTCGCTTTCCCTTTGTCCGTCAGTCGTTTTCGCCAGTCGGACACGGTGGAGCGAAGAGGCTGTCAGCGCCGGGAGGGGCGCTGCCGACGCCTGCTGCCGGCATCAATTTGTTACGGGTCTCGCCGACGGATCGCTTGCACGAAGCCGTTTTCTTTTCTACATTGCTCAAAACATACATTATTTGAGAGGCTACGAGAGGACGCTTCGGCAGATTGCCTCCAGACTGGATCGGCGTGAGCTTCGTGACCGCTTCAATGTCTGGGCGGATGAAACCGCGCAGACCGAGGCCTGGACACGCAGTGTTTATGTCGACTTCGGTGGGTCAGACCCGGACTGTGTTCCGATCTGCCCTGCCGCTCAGCTTTATTCGGGCTGGGAGGCTCAGGCGGCGTCCCAGCTTTCCGTCGCGGAGGCGGTGGCGGCGGCGCTGCCCTGCTTCTGGGTTTACGGCGAGGTCGGGCATTATGTCGCCCGGGTCAGAAAGACCGACGGAAACCCGTATGCGGACTGGCTGTCCGGTTACGGAGATCCGGCCTACGACAGCTCGGTCGCACAGGCCCTTGCCGTCGGAGACGAGCTGGCGGCGAACCTTTCGGAGCGTGAACGGGAAGCTATGACGGCGGCTTTTGTCAGATCATGCCGCATGGAGTGGATGCTCTTTGATGCGGCCTGGCGGGAAGAGACCTGGCCCGACATGATGTGACGCATAAGATATAAAATATTCTTAGAAATCCTGACTACGGGAGGTAATCATGGGTAAAAACAAGAAAGCGAAGTGCGAATGCGCCGAGACCCGCGGTAAAAAGGTCAGGGACGCGTCCTGCTGCGGCGCGGCACTGTCCGGCAAGGATGCGCTCAAGCTCCTCAAGGCGGCCCTGAAAAACGGCATGAAGATCGAGGTGACCGCCACGCCGTGCGTCTCCGAGCCTCAGGGACTGGCGGCGGAAATGGCGCCGATCGAACCCAAGGGCACGCAGTTTGTCCGCCTTGAAGACGGGGATCTGATGATTCTGGCCGTGAGCGAATATCATCTGACGGCCGGTGATGCCGAGGCGCTGTCCGAAATGGCTGGCGGCGACGACGAGCGTATGCGCCGTCTCGTCAAGCAGGCTTTTGAGGACGGCATGAACCGTCTGATCAACGAGCTTCGCGGACCGGATGCACCCGAAGACAACGAGGAAGACGAACCCTGATAATGCAGTTTGCTGAGCGCCGCCTTTCGGCGCTGCAGACCTAGAAGACAATGCCCGGTCTGACGGTCAGAGCCGGGCATTGTCTTTGGAGGCCGGTCTTTGCTGACGCTCCAATACATCATTGCCGAATAAGTGACGAAGGCCTGTCGTTACCGAATTTCAGGGACGTCCGCCCGCTTCCTGCACGGAACCAGCACTTTCGGCGGGGTCTGGTAGAACGGATTGGACCTTGTCGACGTGAGACAGGGATCCGTCAGAAACCCCGGATCCGGCCGGGCGGTGCCGGCAAAGCGCCTGCGAAGCGCGCTGCGGTCGGCTTTCTTTCCGGCGTTAAGGTCGGCCGTCGGGCCGGACATGCCGGGAAGAGCGACGAAGCGGCCCTTCCCGAGCGAAATCGTGCTCTCGAGTCTGCCGTCGGCACTGCGAAAGAAAAGCAGGTCGCCGGCTCGAAGCTGCTCGAAATGCCGGCCCGGATCAACGGCCGGAAAGGCCTTCTGCATCATGTCCGCATCGCGCTGAATGATGAGGTCGTGGGAGCGGAAGGCGGTCCTCACCAGACGGTCGGCATCGGACGTCATGCCGCTTTCCCGCAGCTTCAGAGCAGTCGCGGCCACGGCTTTCATAAAGTCGGGCTG
>JAXEEN010000211.1:0-3253 GCA_034104065.1 Sutterella sp. | reverse complement strand
AGCTTCACGGTGAAGGCGCCTGAAAAACCCCGCAACCGACATCGAAACTGAGACGATCATGCACCGCCTGCTGCTTCTTTTCCCGGCGATCGCCTGCGTGCTCTTTGCCGCCCATCTGCTTTTTCACGGTTTCGGTCTCGTCCTGAGCGCACTGCCGCTTGCCTGCATTCTGCTGCTCTTAATCCGGAACCGCGTGACGGTCCTGCTGATTCAGGGACTGCTTGTCTGCTTTTCCGTCGAATGGATCAGAGCCGGCTGGCTCCTCGCTGCAGCCAGACTTGAGGCGGGCCGCAGCCTTCATCCCGCCGCGGAAATCATGGCCGGCGTCGCGCTTTTCACGCTGCTTTCCGCGCTCGTCTTCCGTCATCCGCGGCTTCGCGGCTGAGCGAAGGCCTTCAGATCACGATTTTTTCGGCGAGAAAGTCCTCGTAGTGCTTTTCGAGAAGCCCGGGATCGGGCATGGCCTTTGCGGGCTGAAGCAGCCGGCGGTTGTCGAGATGCGTGAAAAGATCGCGCAGACTGCCTTCGGGCGTGCTCCTGAGCAGATGCTTGGAAACATGAATCGTGAAGTGCGGGTCGATGCCGAGAAGGTTGGCGTCGTACGCACGGTGAATCAGCGGATTGAGCGTCAGACCGTTCGACGGCACCAGCCTCAGCGATTTGTTTTCGCTCCACAGGACGATGTGCGCCACTTCGAGCAGGCTGCGGCATCGGAGGCCGGTGACCAGACAGACGCCGCGGTAGCGCTGCAGAACCATCCTGCGGAAATAGTCCTGATGCCGGCGGGCGCGGACCGTGACCCGGGATTCCGTATCGCCGGCGGGTTTCTCTACGGGGAAGATGAGGCTCCCCGGCACGTCGAGTTTCAGGGCTGCCTGCTCCGCTTCGTCAAGGAGAATGTCGACGGATCGGTCGTAGCCGTCGCCGACAAAGCGGTCCCAGACGACCTTGTCGAGTTTGCTGCCGTTGCTGAAGCCTTTTTTGCCTTCGTCGGCGACGATTCGGTCGAAGCGGGCCAGATTCGCGAGTTTGAAGGCGACGGAACCCGCCGTTCGGTTCAGTCTCGCGGCCAGTGCCTGAACGTCCGGATTCCTTTCGGAAATCCGGCCGTAGGGCGTGCGCAGATAAAGCGCCAGCGCAAGAATGAGTTCGTCTTCCGTCCAAAGCTTCGAAGCCATGCTGCAGTCCTTCGGTTTCAGCGTGTACGTACCATTTTGGAGACAGCCGACGGCGGACAGTATCCGGATTTGCCAGCATGGATGACGGGGTCTCTATGAAGTCGGGCAGACGGCGCGGGCAAGCGTAGAATCGTCTGACGCGCAGGCAGCGGTCCTGCGCTGATGAAGCGAGGAAGACATGAGATTGAATGCGCGCATGACGGGAGCGCTCTGCGGGATCACGGCTGCCGTCTGCTACGGCACCAATCCGCTCGGCGCGCTGCCGCTTTACGCGGAAGGCGTCAATTCCGCCACGGTGCTGTTTTATCGTTTTTCGCTGGCCGCGCTGATTCTCGGGCTCTTCATGCTGGCGAGAGGCACGTCCTTTGCGCTCACGAAGAAGACGTTCGCCGTCACGGCGGTCCTCGGCGTCGTCTTCGGCTTCTCGGCCCTGACGCTCTTTCTCTCCTTTCATCTGATGGACGCGGGCATCGCGTCCACCATTCTGTTCACGTATCCGGTCTTCGTCGCCCTCATCATGGCGGTCTTCTTTCGGGAGAAGCCCAATGCCGCGACCGTGATCTCCATCGTTCTCGCGCTTGCGGGCGTCGGTCTCCTCTATCAGGGCGGCGACGGTGCGGCGCTGAGCCTGAACGGCATGCTGCTCGTTCTTCTTTCCTCACTCCTTTACGCGGGCTACATCGTCATCGTCAATCGGGCTTCGCCGGGCCTTTCCGCCGTCAGGCTCACCTTCTTCGTACTGATTTTCTGCTCGCTCACCATGGCGGGCTGGTCGCTTTATGACGGCAGTCCGATCGCGCTTCTGCAGACGCCGAAGACCTGGTTCTTCGCGGGCTTTCTCGCTTGCGTGCCGACGGTGCTCTCTCTGGGGCTCATGGCCGTGGCCGTCCGGGAAATCGGCTCGACGCCGACCGCCGTCATGGGTGCGCTCGAGCCGCTCACGGCCGTCGTCATCGGCGTGACGGTGTTCGGCGAAGCATTCACGCTGCGGCTCGCCTGCGGCATCGTGCTGATTCTTGCGTCCGTTCTTCTCATCGTCGCCGGAAAGTCGCTTCGCATTCCGCTCGCCGGAAAGCGCCGGGACTAGCGGATGCGCGCCCGGGCGGATTTGCTCAGCCGGCGGCTTTCCCGGCCGGGGAGGAATCGGCGGCCGAATCGGAAGGGGACGCCACGAGCGTCACGTCGAAGCGCGAGCCGAGTTCGGTGTTGGCATGCCCGATCGTCCATTTGCAGCGGCGGCAGACGCGGGCCACGATCGAGAGTCCGAGGCCGTAGCCTTTGGTTTTGCCGGTGCTGCCGCGGTACCACGATTCAAAAATGTGCGCGGCGTCTTCGGGCGCAATGCCGCCCGCCGTATCCTCGACCGTGAGGCCGGAGGTTTTTTCGGTGACCGTGACGCTGCCGCCCTGCGGCGTGTAGGCGAGCGCGTTGCGGATCAGATTGTTGACGACGGTGGCCAGCAGCACGGGCGAAAAGCACCCCCGGCAGGGCGCCTCGCGCCGGAACGTGAGCGTCACGCCCTTGCGCCCGGCTTCGGGAAGCCAGATTTCCTTCATGCGAAGAAGCATGTCGCCCGCCGTGTCGGGAGAGCCGAGCCCGGTGTCGGCCGCGTCGCGGGAAAACTGCAGGAAGTCCTCCACGAGCTGCGACATGTCGTCGACGGCGCGCTGAGCGCGGGCGACCTGACGGCGCTGGCGGTCGGTGAGACTGCTGTCGGCGAGAAGTTCGAGAGAGCCGCTGATCGTGGTGAGCGGCGTGCGAAGTTCGTGGCTCACGTCGCCCGTGAAGGCTTTTTCCCGTTCAAGCGCGCTGTAGAGACGAAGGAGCGTGCGGTCGCAGCATTCCGCGAGACGCGTTACGTCGTCGCGCTTGGGAAGCGGTTCCAGCGGTCGATAGGTGTCGGAAAGTCCCGCGGCCGTGACTTCGTCGGCGAGACGGCTCACCGGCGCCATGATCCGGCGGTAGAGCGCGCCGCCGGCGATGAGACCGGTCAGGCCGGCGAGAAGACCGGACAGATAGACCAGCACGTGCCAGGCGGTTTCCTGCTTGGCAAAGGCTTCCTTGTCCTTGACGAG
>JAXEEN010000210.1:0-11823 GCA_034104065.1 Sutterella sp. | reverse complement strand
CGCGGCTTAATTTGCAACCGACTTTTTATAGAGAAGTACTAAAATGGCACACAAGAAAGGTGGCGGCTCTACCCGCAACGGTCGTGACTCCAAGGCGAAGCGCCTCGGCGTGAAGGTTTTCGGTGAAGCTGCGGTCAACGCTGGCGGCATCATCGTTCGTCAGCGCGGCACGAAGTTCCACGCCGGCGACAACGTCGGTATGGGCAAGGACCACACGCTCTACGCCCTCGTTGACGGCGTCGTGAAGTTCGAAGTCAAGGGTGCTTTCAACCGTCAGTACGTGAAGGTTGAACCGATCGCTGCCTAATCGGGCAGTGCGTCTCACCTGACGCAGTCGAATTCAAAAAGAGCCCAGTCCGGCGCGGTCCGACTGGGCTTTTTCGTGTATTGTGTCCGCGCACCGCGGTCCCTGCGACTGCGGGCGGCATCTCCATTATTCCGGCCGGCGGCGCGGGCAGCGCGGCGTCCGGCACTCCCAGAGCGAAGGTGTTCTCGTGAAGTTTGTTGACGAAGCGAAAATTGAAGTCCAGGGCGGCAAGGGCGGCAACGGTGCGGCAAGCTTCCGCCGCGAAAAGTTCATTCCGAAGGGCGGTCCCGACGGCGGCGACGGCGGTCGCGGTGGTTCCGTGTATGCGGTGGCCGACCGCAACATCAATACGTTGGTGGACTACCGCTATACGCGCAAGTTCTTTGCGCCCAACGGTGAAAACGGCCGCGGTGCCGACTGCTACGGCGCCGGCGGCGCCGATATCGAGCTGCGCATGCCGGTGGGCACGCTCGTGCGCGACACGGACACGGGCGAAGTGATCGCCGACCTGAACGTGCACGGCGCGCGCCAGCTGCTGGCGGCCGGCGGCAAGGGCGGTCTCGGCAATCTGCATTTCAAGAGCTCGGTGAACCGTGCGCCCAAGCAGATGACGCCGGGCGAACCTGGTCAGTACCGTTCTCTCGAACTCGAACTCCAGGTGCTCGCGGACGTGGGTCTGCTCGGCATGCCCAACGCCGGCAAGTCGACCTTCATCACGGCCGTGTCCAACGCCCGTCCGAAGATCGCCGATTATCCGTTCACGACGCTGCATCCGCATCTCGGCGTGGTCCGCGTGGGCCCCGAACAGAGCTTCGTGCTCGCCGACGTGCCGGGTCTGATCGAGGGCGCCGCCGAAGGCGCGGGTCTCGGCCATCTCTTCCTGCGTCATCTCTCGCGCACCAAGATCCTGCTCCACATGATCGACGCCGCGCCGTTCGACGAAGAATGCGATCCGATCGCGCAGGCGAAGGCTCTCGTGCTGGAGCTCGAGAAGTATGACCCGGCGCTGGCCGCCAAGCCCCGCTGGATCGTGCTCAACAAGATCGACCTCGTCGTCGAGTCCGAACGCGAAGCGCTGATCGAACGCTACCGCAGCGCGCTGGCCGAAGACGGCGAACCGGTCTTCGTGATTTCCGCCGCCACCCGCCAGGGCTGCGACGAACTCGTGAAGGCGCTGGCCCAGCGCATCGATGAAGACCGCCGGGAAGACGTCGCCTTCCTCGACGACGCCCGATTCGATCCGACTGCCGAATAAGGCGGCTTAAGCTGATCCCAACGAGCGAAACCCGACCGCAAGGCCGGGTTTCGTCGTTTCGGAAGCCCGAAGGCCGATTCGCCGGTGCGATAAGGACGGGACTTTTCCCGCCCGGCCCGGATTGCGCTATGCTGAATCCTTTCCATCCCACCCGAAACAGAGGTTTCTCATGCATTCCATTCTCAAGGACGCACGCCGCGTCGTCGTCAAAGTGGGCAGCGCGCTCGTGACGAACGACGGCCGCGGTCTCGACATCAACGCCATCGAACGCTGGGCGGCTCAGATCGCCGATCTGCAGAAGATGGGTAAGGAAGTGATTCTGGTGAGCTCCGGCGCCATCGCCGAGGGCGTGCTTCGGCTCGGGTGGGAAAAGCGACCGTCGCACGTGCATGAGCTTCAGGCGGCTGCGGCCGTCGGTCAGATGGGGCTTGTCGAAGCCTACGAACGGCATTTCCGCGAACACGGCATCGGTACGGCGCAGGTGCTGCTCACGCATCAGAACCTCACGGACCGCGAACAGTACCTCAACGCCCGCATGACGATCCGCGAGCTGCTCCGGCTCGGCATCGTGCCCGTCATCAATGAAAACGACACCGTGGTGACGAACGAAATCAAGGTGGGCGACAACGATACGCTCGGCGCGCTTGTGACGAATCTCGTCGAAGCCGACGTGCTCGTGATCCTGACCGATCAGCGCGGCCTCTATACGGCCGATCCCCGCTCGAACCCGGATGCTGAATTCGTGGCCGTCGCCACGGCGGGCGATCCGGCGCTCGAAAAGATGGCGGGCGGCGCGGCAAGCACGCTTTCCAAGGGCGGCATGATTACGAAGATTCTCGCTGCCAAGCGCGCGGCCCGCTCGGGCGCGGGAACGGTGATCGCGTCGGGTCGCGAAGACCGGGTGCTCACGCGTCTGGCGTCCGGCGAGATGATCGGGACCCAGCTCAATCCCTCGTCGACGGTGCGTCATGCCAGAAAGCAGTGGATCGCCGACCATCTCCGAGCCTCGGGCGCGCTCATTCTCGACGACGGCGCGGCGACCGCGCTCGTTGCCAAGCACACGTCGCTCCTGCCGGTCGGCGTGGTGCGCGTCGAAGGGAGCTTCCGCCGCGGCGACGTCGTTTCCTGTCTCAATGCGGCGGGCGCCGAGATCGCCCGCGGGCTGGTGAACTACGGCAGCGAGGACGCCGCCCGCATCTGCCGCGCGCACACCGAGGAAATCGAGGCGCGTCTCGGCTACATGGAGCAGCCGGAGATGATTCACCGCGATAACATGGTGGTGCTCGCCGACAACTGAGTCCTGCGACTTGATAAAATAAGCAGATTGTTTTTCAACGGTTCCCCCTCTCGGAGAAGACGGGGAGCCGTGTTATTTTTCAGAACCATTCACGAAACGTTATGCGTGCCCGTTCCTATTTCCTTTCCACGCTGAAAGAAGCGCCCGCCGATGCCGATGTCGTGAGCCAGCAGCTCATGATCCGCGCCGGCATGATCAAGAAACTTGCTGCCGGTGTCTACACCTATATGCCGGTGGGCCTGCGCACGATCCGCAAGATTGAAAACATCATCCGCGAAGAAATGAACCGCGCGGGTGCCGTCGAACTGCTGATGCCGATCGTTCAGCCGGCCGAACTCTGGCAGGAATCCGGCCGCTGGGAAAAGTACGGCGACGAGCTCCTTCGCTTCAAGGACCGTCATGACCGCGACTTCGTGATTCAGCCGACGTCCGAAGAAGTCGTGACCGACGTGGCCCGCCAGGAAATCAAGAGCTGGCGTCAGCTGCCGGTGAACTTCTATCACATCCAGACGAAGTTCCGCGACGAACGCCGTCCCCGCTTCGGCGTGATGCGCGGCCGCGAATTCACGATGAAGGACGCCTATTCCTTCGACCGCGATCCCGAAGGCGCCGCCAAGTCCTACGACACGATGTACCAGGCCTATCAGCGCATCTTTACGCGTCTCGGCCTGATGTTCCGCGCGGTCCGCGCCGACACCGGCGCGATCGGCGGCAGCCGCTCGCATGAATTCCAGGTGATCGCCAACGCGGGCGAAGACGTGATTGCCTACTGCCCCGAAAGCGACTATGCGGCGAACATCGAGCTCGCCGAAGCCTTCTCCCTCATCGCCGAACGCTCCGCCGCCACCGAAGAGATGGTGAAGCGTCCGACGCCGGGCAAGGAAAAGTGCGAAGACGTCGCCGAATACCTCGGCATTCCGTTTGAAAAGTCGATGAAGAGCGTCGTGCTCGCCGCCGACCGCACGAACGAGAAGGGCGAACCGCTGCCCGCGAAGATCGTCCTCATCCTGCTTCGCGCCGATCATGAACTCAACGAAGTGAAGGCCGGCCATCTGCCCGAACTGAAGGAAGGCTTCCGCTTCGCCACCGATGCTGAAATTCAGCAGACCTTCGGCTCCAAGCCGGGCTATCTCGGTCCCGTCGGCGTGAGCGAAGACGTGGCTGTGTACGCCGACCTGACTGCCGCCAACATGTCCGACTTCTGCTGCGGCGCGAACGAAGAAGGCTTCCACTACACGGGCGTCAACTTCGGCCGCGACCTGCCCGAACCCAAGGCCGCCGACCTGCGCAACGTCGTCGAAGGCGACGTCTCGCCCGACGGCAAGGGCATGCTCAAGCTCCAGCGCGGCATCGAAGTGGGCCACGTGTTCTACCTCGGCACGAAGTATTCCGAAGCCATGAACGCGACCTACCTCGACGAAAACGGCAAGCCGCGCGTCATCGAAATGGGCTGCTACGGCATCGGCGTGACCCGTCTGGCGGGGGCCGCCATCGAACAGAGCCACGACGACAAGGGCATCATCTGGCCCGATTCGATCGCGCCGTTCGAAGTCGTCATCTGCCCGATGAACTATGCCAAGAGCGAAGCCGTGCGCGAAGCCGCCGACAAGCTCTACGAAGATCTGAAGGCCCGCGGCGTCGACGTCATTCTCGACGACCGCGACATGCGTCCGGGCGTGATGTTCGCCGACTGGGAGCTCATCGGCGTTCCGCACCGCGTCGTGATCGGCGACCGCGGTCTCAAGAACGGCGAACTCGAGTACGTCTGCCGCCGCAACATGGCCGAAAAGGTCATGGTGAAGGCTGAAGAAGCCGCCGATTTCGTCGTGAAGCAGATCAAGCGCGCCTGATAGGGCTGACGTCTGAACCAAAGAAAAAGCCGTTCCCTCGGGAGCGGCTTTTTTATCGCTGCTCCGCGGGCGATACAATCGGAATGCGGTCCGGTGTCATACGGACCGCATTCTGCCGGGAATGCGAGCATGCCGATCATCTATCGAAATTCAGTTCGAGCGTTCTGTCGCGACTATGCGTCTCTGCCTTACAAGCTGGCGGGCTGGCTGGATCCGTTCGCAGCACCGACGGATCTTGTCCGACATTCCGAATTCCGGGCCTGGACCAATTCGCTTGCACGCGTGAGTCTGATGCTCGATGGTGCCGGTCTGCCTGAGGACTGCGGCGTCCTGGTGGAGTATCGTCTGCCGTCCACCAGTCGGCGAGTGGACCTCATCGTGACGGGACACAGCCTGGAGGGGGAGCCGGGCTTCGTGATTGTGGAGCTGAAGCAGTGGTCTGAGGTCAAGCTTGATCCGAAGAAACGCCCCGGTCTTGTCATCGCCAACACGGGAGGGCGTCATGAGAGGCTGACGGGGCATCCCTGTTATCAGGCTTGGTCGTACAAGGCCTATTTGGAAAACATGCTTGACGCGGTGCCGGAATACAAGCTCAGGCCCAAGGCCTGCGCCTACATGCACAACTACCTGTACCGCGAGGGCAATGATCCGCTCGAGCTGCCGCCGAACGATGAGCTGGTTCGGGAAACGCCGCTCTTCGGACGGCTGGATGATGAGAAACTCGGCGACTATCTGAGGCGGCATGTCGGCGGAGGGGACGGGACGAAGATTGCCGAGAGGATTGAAAAAGGCAGACTGGTGCCGTCCGCACGCCTGGTCGAGACGGTGTCGGCGCTTTTCCGTGCGGCGAAGCCGAAGTATTTCGTTATGCTTGACGATCAGAAGATCGCATACGAAACGATCCTCGACAGAGTCCGAAATAATCGGCACGAAGGCCGTCGGACGGTGATTGCCGTAGACGGCGGTCCCGGCACGGGCAAGTCGGTCGTTGCCATGTCGGTGTTCGTACAGCTGATCCGCGAGGGGATTGCAATTCCGCAGAACCGCAATGTCAGGTTCGTATCGCCGACGTCGTCCTTTCGCACGGCCATGGTGGAAATGCTCTGCGCCGATTTGAAAGCAAGCCCCAGTCTGCTCAAAACCAAAAAGGAAGCATCTGCTCTTTTCTGCGGCAGCAGGAGTTTTTATGACGAAGTGAAGGCGCGGAAGGCGAAGGGACAATCGCCGCGTGATTACCGGGCGCTGATCGTGGATGAGGCTCACCGCCTGCATTCGCAGCAGAACATGTATCGGGGCACCAACCAGATCGAAGACATTGTGGAGGCTTCGGACGCGGCGGTCTTCTTCATCGACGACAGTCAGGCCCTGCGGCCGAACGATATAGGATCCATCTCGTCCGTGAAGGCGGCGGCGAAGAAATTCAATGCAAGTTTTGTGCGGGTTCGACTGACTGCTCAGTTTCGATGTGCCGGCACGGAAGGCTTTCTCAACTGGGTGGGCGACGTGCTCGGCATCGGCGGCGCGCCGAGCGCCAATGCGGACGGCTGGGACGAGAAGGCCTTCGATTTCGACGTCCTGGATTCGGCGCGGGCCGTTCTGAACTGGGTCGAGGAGAAGAACCGCTCAGCTGCGGACAATCCTCGGATTGACGGACGAGCGATGATTTCGGGCGCCAGACTGCTGGCGGGCTATGCCTGGCCGTGGACGAAGGAGAACAATGAAAACGGCGAAGTGAAGGACGTCCGCATCGACGGCCTTGAACTGGCCTGGAACAACCGGTCGGCCAGCTACCGCTGGGCCGTCGATCCGGAAACCCGTCACGAAGTGGGCTGCGTGCACACCAGTCAGGGACTGGAATTTTCTTATGTCGGCATATTCATCGGCGGCGATCTGCGGTACGACGAAGGAACGAAGACGCTGAGGGCCGTCTACGACCGCTACTTCGACGAGGGCGGGAAAAAGAATCTCAAGGGAAAGACCAAGGCGGAACGCGAGAAGGACCTTCTGAAGTACGTCTGCCGCTGCTACCGCGTGCTGCTCTCGCGAGGCATCTTCGGCGCACGCGTCTACTGCGAGGATGCGGCGCTCGGGCGCTATCTGAAGGCCCGGCTCGAGGAAGTCCGCCGCAGGCCGGCCGCCGGATGAAAAAAGCGCCCGCCGCATCCGCGGCAGGCGCTGATCATCATTTGCGGTCGTCGACCGGGTCGAAGGTGAGGCGCAGTTCCTTCGGCGTACTGTAGCCGGGATCCGGCTTCGGGAAGGGCTGGCACTTCAGAATCGCGCGTTCGACGGCGCGGTCGTAGGCGTCCCAGCCGGACTTCTTCACCTGCTGCGGACTGCCGGCCCGTTCGCCGGTCGGCAGCAGCCGGACGACGTACTCGGCTTCGAACTGGCCGCGGCGGGTCGAAGGCGGCACCTCGATCGAAATCCACGGCCGCACGCACTGAATGACGCGGGCGTTGTAGCGGGCCAGCGCCGAACCGGTGAGGTTCTGCCGGGCGTTGCGCTTGTCGCCCGTCGGCGTGCCGGAACGATTGCCGTCCGGATCAACCTTGGCGTTGAGACGCGCGAGTTCCTGCTGCCGGACGGCCTGACGGATGCGTTCGCGTTCGCGGCGTTCCTCCGCGGCCTTCTTTTCGGCGGCAATGCGTTTCTGTTCCGCGATGCGTTTTTCTTCGGCTATCCGTTTTTCCTCGGCGGCCCGGGCGGCGGCGATGCGCTCTTCCTCGGCCTTCTTTTCAGCCGCAATGCGGGCTTCTTCGGCCTTGCGTTCCGCTTCGAGTCGGGCTTCCTCCGCCTTCTTCAGTTCGGCCTGACGCTTTTCTTCGGCGAGGCGCTCCTCTTCAAGGCGGCGGGCTTCGGCGGCCTGGCGGGCCTCCTCGGCGGCACGCTGTTCGCGGGCGAGCTTTTCCTGCGCCAGCCGTTCGGCTTCGGCGCGGGCACGTTCCTCTTCGCGGCGCTTTTCCGCTTCGATGGCTTCCTGACGGGCCTTTTCGATGCGTTCGGCTTCGGCGCGTTCGGCGGCAAGACGGGCTTCTTCGGCTCGGCGGGCCTCTTCGGCCTGACGGGCTTCCTCGGCGGCCTTTTCAGCCTTCACGCGCTCTTCTTCTGCACGGCGCAGCGATTCAACGCGCTCGGCCTCCTGGCGGGCCTGTTCGGCCTTCATGAAGGCTTCCTGCTCGGCGGCGGCGCGTTCGGCTTCGGCTTTTTCAGCTTCCGCACGCGCCTCGGCTTCGCGCTGCAGCGCCTCCCGGGCTTCCTGCGCTTCCTGAGACTCGCGCTTGTCGTCGGTCTCGGCGGGATCGGGCTTCGGAACATCGGGCAGCTTTTCAGCCGCGCCCTGCGGGTCGCTGCCGGCCGATACGGCCTCGGGGGCCCAGAGCTCGGCGTAGACCGTTTCCGAATCGGTCGTCCACTGGAAGACGGAGAAGAGCCCGATGAAGAGAATCACGTGCACGGCCCCGGAAAGGAAGGCGGCGGGCACCATGTCCCGGCGGTCTTCCCGTCTGAAGCGGTCTGTGAGTTGAGTGTCCTTCATCGGCGACCTTGGTCAGCGGGCGGCGGCGCTGCGTTCGATGCGCAGCGCCAGGCCGACGCGGGGCACGTCGGCGCTCTGAAGCGTCTTGAGCACGTTAACGACGTCCTCGTAGCGCACGTCCTTGTCGGCGGCGATGACGACCGGCGTGTCGCCCTTTTCACCCTGGGCGGCGCGAACGGCGGCCACGAGGCCGGGCATGTCGACGGGCGTCATGTCCTTGCCCTGGCGAAGCGAAATGCGGCCGTCGGGAAAGACGATAACCTCGACGACGGTTTCGGGGGCCTTGGAGGCCTTGTTGACCGACGGCAGGTTGACCACGCTCGGATTCACGAAGGGCGCGGCGACCATCAGAATGACGACGAGGACGAGCATGACGTCGATGTAGGGCACGACGTTCATTTCGGCCATGAGTCCCCGCCGTTTGGAATTACCACGAAGGGACATGTCAGCCTCTCGCCTGCTGGCGCTGGAGAATGTTGAGGAACTCTTCGCTGAAGCCGTCGAGACGGTTGCTGAGACGGCCGACGCGGTTGTTGAAGTAGTTGTAGGCGGCGACGGCGGGAATGGCGGCGAAGAGACCGATGGCCGTGGCGACGAGCGCTTCGGCAATGCCGGGCGCCACGACGGCGAGGCTCACGTTGTCGAGCGTCGAGAGGCCGGTGAAGGCGTTCATGATGCCCCAGACGGTACCGAAGAGGCCGATGTAGGGCGAGGTGGAGCCGATCGAGGCGAGCATCGGCAGGCCGCGTTCGAGATGGTCCATTTCGCGGTTGTAGACGGCTCGCATGGCGCGGGAGACGCCGTTGAGGGCATGCGGATCCTGACGGCTCTGCTTGAGGTATTCGCTCATGCCGGCGGCGAAGAGGCGTTCTTCGATGCCGGCGTGTTCGTGATTGCGCTTTGCGGCTTCAAGCAGCTGATTGAGTTCGGTGCCGCTCCAGAAGCGGCCTTCGAATTCCTCGACCTGACGCGCAGCGCGCGAAATCGTGAAGAGTTTCTGGAAGATCACCGTCCAGCTCGTGAGAGAAAGAAGAACGAGCACGGCCAGCACGGCCTTGACGACAAGGCTGGCGTTGGTGACGAGAGTCAGAATCGACAGATCGGCGGTAGGAGTCATTTTGCGTTAGCGTGATCGGATGGTTCGGTTGCGGCCGGAGTGTGCGTCTCAGGCGGCAAATAACTTGATTTTCTCATAGACGTCGGCCGGAAGCGGCGACGGAGTGAGCGTGAGCGCATTGACGACGCCGACGCGGATGCGGCCCGTCGTGATGCGTTCGTCGCCGCGGGTGATGATCTGCTCGAAAATCATCGAGGCGCGGCCCAGTTTTTCAATGCGGGTGCTGACGGTGAGATCGTCGTCGAGCTTCGCGCCGCGGTGATAGGTGAGTTCGGCCGAGGCGACGACAAAGAGAATGCCGTCTTCGCGGCCCCGCTGGCCGTCCTGGCTGAAGCCGATCTGACGAAGCAGATCGCTGCGGGCGCGCTCCATGAATCTGAGATAGTTGGCGTGATAAACAATGCCGCCGGCATCCGTGTCTTCCCAGTAGACGCGGACGGGAAAATGAGCTGTCTGCATAAATTCGGTGCTGTGTTCGGTGCGGGTCCGGGGCCCGCGGCGAAGAATTAGTATAGGCGTTCGGGGCGGTAAGACCTCTCGGCGCTCAGGCTCTGTTGCAATTTGTTCCGAAGCCGCCGCGGCGCAGGAAGCCGAGCATCAGAAGCCAGAAGCCGGCCGCCGTGGCCCAGGGGGAGAGTCCGAGCAGCAGGGCGAAAACGTCGGTGCCGGCCGCCGTCGTGCCGAGCACGTGCCAGTCGGGCCAGAGCAGCAGGAGCCAGGTGAAGACCATCCAGAGCAGGGTGCCTGCCGTCATGGCGTTTTTCCAGGCAAAGCCGCCGAGCGAGGCTACGCCTTCCGAAAACGGAATGCGCCGCCGTGCCGCCAGGAAGGCGGCGGTAAAGAGAATGGCGGTGACGCCCGTCACGCCGCCCGCAATGAAGGCGACCAGCGTGTATTTGAAGACATGCACCGCCGGACTGCGGCTTTCCTTCACGCGAAGACCGGCATGGCGAAGCGGTTCGCCCGCGGCTGACACCGTGGCAAACGGCGCGCTCGCGCCGGCTTCCGGAATACCTGCGCCGACAGCTTCGACGCTCACCTGCAGCAGCGTGTCGGTTCGGCCGTCCCGTTCCACCGGAATGGCGGCCAGCATCGCGGCGGCCAGGCCCGCCGCCAGAAAGACGGCCGCCGTCTGCACGGCGCGTCCCTGCAGAAACTGGTGAAAGGCGCTTCTGCGCGCGGCGTTCGTGACGACCGCGACGGTGAAGACGAAGAAGACGGCGAGCGTGACCCAGACGAAGGCGGAGAGAACGGGAGAAAAGGGCATGGACGGATCTCAGTAGGTGCCGAAAAGATCCCGCACGACGGGCGCGGGCGGCGCAAGGTGGAAGTGCTGCCAGGCCTGCGGCGTCGCCACGCGGCCGCGCGGCGTGCGCTGAACGAAGCCCTGCTGAATCAGATAGGGTTCGACCACGTCTTCAAGCGTGTCGCGGTCTTCGCCCACCGAGGCGGCAAGATTGTCGATGCCGACGGGGCCGCCGCCGAACTTCTCGATGATGGTGAGAAGAAAGCGCGTGTCGATCATGTCGAGCCCTTCGGGGTCGACGCTCAGCATCCGCAGGGCGGCCTGGGCGACCTCCTTCGTGATGCGGCCGTCGTGCTTCACTTCGGCGTAGTCGCGCACCCGGCGAAGGAGACGGTTGGCCACGCGCGGCGTGCCGCGGCTGCGGCGCGCGATTTCAAAGGCGCCTTCGGGGTCGATCGCGACGTTGAGCAGGCCCGCGGAACGATGGACGATCCGGGACAGTTCCTCGGGCGTATAGAACTGGAGCTGATTGACGATGCCCAAGCGGGCGCGGAGCGGATTGGTGAGCGAGCCCGCACGGGTGGTCGCGCCGATCAGCGTGAAGGGCGGCAGGTCGATCTTGATCGAACGGGCGGCGGGACCTTCGCCGATCATGATGTCGATCTGATAGTCCTCGAGGGCCGGGTAGAGGATTTCCTCGACGACGGGCGACAGGCGGTGAATCTCGTCGATGAAGAGAATGTCGTGCTTTTCGAGGTTCGTCAGAATGGCGGCGAGATCGCCGGGGCGCTCGAGCACGGGCCCCGAGGTCTGACGCAGGTTGACGCCCATTTCGTGCGCGACGATGTGCGCGAGCGTGGTTTTGCCGAGCCCGGGCGGTCCGAAGAGAAGCAGATGGTCGAGCGGTTCGCCGCGGCGGCGGGCGGCGGCGATGAAGATGTGAAGCTGCTCGCGGATGGCTTCCTGACCGACGTAGTCGCGAAGGACGGTCGGTCGGAGGGCACGGTCGACGTTTTCTTCGTTGGGGCTGGCGGCGGCGCCGGCCACGAGACGATCCTGTTCCTGCATGGCGGTCTCCTTCGTCAGCGGGAGAGCGACTTAAGCGCCTGGCGGCTGCCGTCGCTCACCCCGATGGCCGCGGGCAGCGGGCGCACGGCCGCCTGTGCCGCGCGCTCGGAATAGCCGCGCGCGACGAGCGCGCTCGTGATGTCGG
>JAXEEN010000209.1:0-2965 GCA_034104065.1 Sutterella sp. | reverse complement strand
CCACTTCCTCGGCATGTTCGAAGACGGCCGCAGCGCCGTGGTCTTCACGCGCGGCAACAAGTACGGCCATCTCGTTCTCCGCGGAGGCGGCGGACGCCCGAACTACGACACGGTCAGCATCATGCTTGCCGAAAAGGCGCTGGAAAAGGCCGGTCTTCCCGCCCGCATCATCGTCGACTGCTCGCATGCCAACAGCATGAAGAACCACGAGCTCCAGCCTTTTGTTCTCCATGACTGCATGACTCAGATCATGAACGGCAACAAGTCGATCTGCGGCATCATGCTTGAAAGCAACATCAATGCCGGCAACCAGAAGATCCCGGCCGATCTGGCCGATCTCAAGTACGGCGTTTCCGTCACCGACGCCTGCATCGACTGGCCGACGACGGACCGCATCCTTCATCAGGCTGCCGAAGATCTGAGAAAGCTCAACCGCGCCGCCTGATCTTCAACTCATCCTTACAAAAACGCACCGTGCTCCGAGCAGGGTGCGTTTTTTTTGTCCGCAAACCGAAGCCGGGATCGGACGGAGTTCCCTTTCGGGAACTCCAATTCCGGTCTGATCATCGCGGATCGACATGCGCCGCCTTCAGAAAGAGGGCAGAATTAACCCGATGCATTCTTTCGGAGTCAATAATGGAATTTCGTGATGTTCTTCTCTCCCGCCGCTCGATCCGGCACTTCGACGGCCGGCCCGTCCCCGTCGAACTTCTGCGCGCCATCGTCGAAGACGCTCAGCATGCGCCGTCCTGGGTCAATGCTCAGGAATGGAAGGTCTGGATTGCGACGGGCGAAAAGCTCGAAGCCGTCCGCCGGGAATATGCCCGCATGACGGCCGAAGGCGTCAAGGGATATGCCGACTTCACGCCGGCGCACCGGGATCAGTGGTCGGCCATGGCGCAGGACAATATGAAGACCTTCTCCGAAAGGCGCATTGCCGCCGGTCTCCTGGAAGTCAAGGAAGCCTCGCAGGCGCAACTTTTCCATACCCCAGCCGTCGCCTATCTGACGGTGCCCAAGGGCGCAAGTCTCTGGGCGGTGCTCGATCTCGGCGGCTTCGAGCAGACGCTCCTCCTGGCCGCGGCCGCCCGAGGCATCGGCAGCGTGCCCGCCTACAACCTCGTCAAGTATCCGGACGTCTTGCGTCGCGAGCTCGGCATTCCGGACACCGACGCGATCGCCGTCGGCATTGCGCTTGGCTATCCGGCCGCCGTGCCCCTCAATGACTTCCGCTCGACCCGCCGCCCGGTTGACGACATTCTCACCATCGTCTGAGCGAATCGGGCAGGAATTGAGGAGGGTATGCCGGCTCCCGCAAAGGCGCAGCGCCTATTCTTAAGTCAGCGGCAGGGCGGATAAGCCGAACTGCCGGCGATCAACCGGAGACGAACATGGATTCCTCAAAACGTCAGACTCTCAGAGCCGCCTGCTGCTGCGCGGCGGCGGGCATGTTTACGGGCGGCGCGGGCGCAGCAGCCGCCGTCTCCTCGGCTGCGGCCCGCGCCGGCGACACATCGTCGGGCCAGGCGCGCGCGAAGGTCTTCTTTTCCCGCCGCATCGACGTCGATCATCTGAAGGCCCTGTACGAACTGGTAAACGGCGGGATTACGGGCAGAGTCGCTCTGAAGCTCCACACGGGAGAGCGCGGCGGTCCCAACATTCTGCCCAGAGACATGGTGAAGGCGCTTCAGGCCGGCATTCCGCAGAGCACCATCGTCGAAACCAACACGCTCTACATGGGCGACCGCTATACGACCGAAGACCATCGCCGCACGCTGGAAGTGAACGGCTGGACCTTCTGCCCGGTCGACATTCTCGACGAGGAGGGCACGGTCAGTCTGCCCGTGAAGAACTGCCTTCATCTGAAGGAAGTCTCGATGGGCGGCCATCTCGTCAACTACGACTCGATGGTCGTGCTGACGCACTTCAAGGGCCATGCGATGGGCGGCTTCGGCGGCTCGATGAAGAACATCGCCATCGGCTGCGCTGACGGACGAATCGGCAAGCAGCAGGTCCACGGCGTGAGCGACGTGAATCTGCCCTGGAACGAGTGGCCCGCCAAGGAAAGGCTGATGGAAAACATGGCCGATTCCGCCAAAGCCGTCGTCGACTTCTTCGGCGGACGCATGTGCTTCATCAACGTGATGCGCCGCATGTCGGTCGACTGCGACTGCGCGGGTCTGAGTGCTGCCGAACCCACCATCGGCGACATCGGCATCGTCGCCTCGACCGACATTCTCGCCGTCGATCAGGCGAGCGTCGATCTGGTCTACGGGCGGCCCGAGGGCGAACGCCATGATCTCGTCGAGCGCATCGAAAGCCGGCACGGCCTCAGACAGCTGAGCGCCATGGCCGAACTCGGCATGGGCAGCAGAGCCTATGACCTGATCACGATCGACCGGAACTGACCCGTTTCTTTAAAAAGCGTGCCCTGTGTGTTTTAGGGCACGCTTTTGTTTTTTATCGGAGAAATTCCCGAGTTTTGCAACACAAAGTTGCAGATAATGACTTTTACCTAGGGGTATCTATATAATACGGTGACTGAACAGTCATTCACTTTCAGTAGCCGGAATAATGATCAAAACCCATCCCTATACCATCACTTTGAGTGATAAGGAGAAAGAGCGGCTCAAGGCCGTCAGCGGATCCCCCGGAAGCGAACTTCGGTCCGTCAGACGCGCCCTGACCCTGCTTATGCTAGACCGCGGGCTCGGCGCGACGGAAATCAGCCGCCAGCTTGACGTCGCCCGCGCCACCGTGCACAACTGCGCCGCCCGCTACCGCGAAGGCGGCATCGACCGTGCGATCTACGACAGCGCCCGCTCGGGCGGTCCGCGGCGCATTCCGAAGGAAGCCGCCGAATGGATCCGCAAGGTTTATTCGGAACCGCCGGCAGACGCCGGCGTCAATTCGCCGCGGTGGACCCTGACGCTGCTCAGGGAGTACGCCCAGAAAGAGGGGAGCG
>JAXEEN010000208.1:0-4815 GCA_034104065.1 Sutterella sp. | reverse complement strand
CGTCCGGCGCGGACGTCGCGGCCCGGCGGGCCTTCTGGAGGCGCATCGTCACGCTCTGCGAAGCAGGTACGACGGCCGTCGTCACCACGCACTTCATGGAGGAGGCCGAGTACTTCGACAGGCTGCTCATTCAGGATGCCGGGCGCATTCTGGCCTCCGGCGCCCCGGCCGACATCCGCCGGGCGGCTTCGCCCGACGGTCATCCCCTCAGCTTCGAGGAAGCCTTCATCGCCGTCGTCCGGAAGCACCGCCGGGAAGGAGCCGCTGCATGAACGCCGCCCGCCTCTTCGCCCTCACCCGCAAGGAATGCCTTCAGATCGCCCGCGACCGCTCTATTCTGATCATCGGCTTTCTGCTTCCCGTGATGCTGATCCTCATCTTCGGGTTCGGCCTCTCGATGGACATTCAGCACGTGCGCACCGGCCTGGTCGTCGGCGAGTCGACGCCGCTCACGTCGGAACTCGCCGCCCGATTCGAAGGCTCCGACTACTTCCGCACCGTCAGACTGACGTCGCGCGCCGCGGCCGAAACGCTCATGAAGGATCGGAAGATCGATCTCATCGTCGAAATGCGCGCCGGATTTACAGCCGCCGCAGCCCGAGGAAAGGCCGAACTCGGCGTCACGGTCCACTCGATCGACTCCAACGCCGCCACCGTCATGCGCACCTACGTGGCCGCCGTTCTCGGCGACTTCAGTGCCCGCCGTCTTGAGCGAGGCGACGCACCCGCCCTTCTCGGCATCGATGCGTCTCCTCCAGCGGGCGGCATCGCCGTCGTGACCCGAGCCTGGTTCAACGAGGCCAACACGTCGACCTGGTACCTCGTGCCGGGACTGATGGTCGTCATCATGACGCTGGTCGGCAGTTTTCTCACCAGCATCGTGGTGGCCCGCGAATGGGAGAGGGGCACCATGCCCTCGCTCCTCGTCACGCCGGCGACCGCACTGGAAATTCTGCTCTCCAAGCTCATCCCCTATTTCGCGATCGGTCTCGTCGGCTTCACGGTCTGCGCCCTGACGGCGGTCACGATCTTTGCCGTGCCGGTTCGGGGAAGCTTTCTGATGCTGACCGCGACGGCGCTCGTCTACAGTCTCTGGGCCCTCTCCTTCGGCCTCTTTCTCTCCGCCCTGGTGCGCAATCAGTTTCTTGCGAATCAGTACGCCATCATCGGAAGCTTTCTTCCCGCCATGGCGCTCTCGGGCTTCATCTTCGACCTGAGAAGCGTGCCCGTCTGGATTTCCGCCGTCGGCCATCTGATGCCGCCCACCTACGCCATTGAATCCGTCAAGATTCTCTTTCTCTCTGGCGGCTCCGACGATCTCGTTCTTCGCAACCTCTTCATCCTGACAGCGTGGGCTGCGGGCTTTTTCGCCGCCGCCTGGCTCGCTCTCAGACGACGCAGCGCTTAGGAAGGCCGTCATGCAGAGCATCCTCGCATTTCTCTACCGCATCCGGGCCCTGATCCGCAAGGAATTCATCACGGTCCTCCAGGATCCAGGATCCCGAAAGATTCTGATCGTGCCGGTTCTCGTGCAGTCCGTGCTCTTCGGCTACGGCGCAACCTTCAATCTTGAGCGCGTGCCCTGGGTGCTGCTCGACGAAAGCCGCTCGGCGCAGTCGGCGGAATTCGTGCGAG
This sequence comes from Sutterella sp., assembly GCA_034104065.1. Taxonomy (GTDB): domain Bacteria; phylum Pseudomonadota; class Gammaproteobacteria; order Burkholderiales; family Burkholderiaceae_F; genus Sutterella. Next base: position 3,180 of record JAXEEN010000208.1, on the reverse strand, counting down.
CCGTGAACGAAAACGGTATTTTCGAGCTGGTGTCGGCCGAGACGGGTCTTGCGGGCTACACCGAACGGATCGACAGGGGCGACGCGCTGATCGGCATTCACATTCCCGCCGACTTCGCCCGGCGGCAGGAAACCGGCACGGGCGTCGTCATGGTGACGGCGGATGCGAGAAACACCACCACCGCCAACGTCGCCGTGGGCTACGTTTCCGTCATCGCCGCCGGCCTCAACGAACGCAGAGGCGTCCTCGGCAGCATCCGGATGGTCGAGCGCTTTCGCTACAACGAGAACACGATCACCCGCTGGAACATCATGCCGGGACTGATGCTCGGCCTCTCGATGATTCAGGTGCTGATGCTCGCCGGGCTCTCCGTTTCACGGGAACGCGAAGACGGCTCGTTCGACATGATGCTGATGACGCCGGCCACGCCGGTCGAAATCCTGATCGGCAAGGCGATCCCGCCCATCCTCATCGGCATCATGCAGGCCTTCATCATCTTCAGCGTCTGCCGCTTCTGGTTTGACATTCCCTTCTCGGGCTCGATCGGCACCCTTCTGCTCATCGTGACGCTCTTCGCCTCCAGCTGCGTCGGTCTCGGCCTGGCGATTTCGGCCCTCTGCCGCACGGTTCAGCAGTCGATGGTCTTTGCCTTTCTGATTCTGCTCCCGTCCGTCATTCTGTCGGGGCTCATGACGCCCGTCGCCGCCATGCCCGAATGGATGCAGACGCTCACGATCCTGAACCCGCTTCGCTACGCCATCGAAGCCCTCAGACGCGTCTACTTCGAAGGCGCCGGCATTGCCGACGTCTGGCAGCTCTTCTGGCCGACGGCGCTGCTCGCCGGCGTCACCATGCCCTGGGCCGTCTGGCTTTTCAGACGAAAGGTCAGCTGATCCGCATCCGGCTCAGCCGGCGGCGGCCCTGTCAGCCGGCGAACGAACGGCGCGGTCTTCGCCGGCTTTTTGCCTACAATGTCCGAAGCCGATTCCTTCGAGGTTTCATCATGCATCTGCGCACGCTGTCCGCCGCTCTTCTCCTCCCGCTCCTTTTCGGGTGCACGACCTACGTCACCGTCACGAGCGACCCGGAAGGCGCACTCATCACCGATGCCGGCAGCGGCGCGGCCTACGGTTACGCGCCCGTCGACGTGGAATACGACCGTTCCCGGCTTGAGGCCGAAGAGACGCCGGGCCGCTGCGCATCCGTGCCGGGATTCATCGCCAGATGGCCGAGCGGCGCCGAAGCACGTTCCGCATCGCCCGTCGAGGTCTGCGATCTGCGCTTCGGAACCGAAGTCAGACTGGTCAGACCCGCCGATGCGCCGGGCGCGGAACAGGATCTCCGCTGGGCTCTCGAGCGCGCCCAGCGCCGCGCCCGCGATGCCGAACTCGAACGAGACCGGCTGCAGCTCTACCTCGACAACCGCTTCTTCTGGGGGCCCGGCTGGGGATTCGCCCTTCCCCGCTGACGACTCCGGCACGCGCCTTCCGCACAGCCTTCCGACATGTTTTCCGGCAAAACCGCCGTCATCTTCGACCTCGACGGCACGCTCATTGATTCTCTCGGCATCTGGCACGCCGTCGACGTCGAACTCGTGACTCGTCTCGGCCGTCCGGATCTCGCGGACGACGGACTGTCCGCCTTTCGCGAGGCCGCGCTGGCCCGACATGCCTCTCAGGACAATCCTTATGTCGGCTTCTGCGGCGATCTCGGCCGGCTCTGCGCCAGCAGTCTGAGCGCCGAAGACATTCACGCCATGCGATACCGCATCTCCCGGGAACTCATCCGCACGCACGTCAGGCTTCGTCCCGGCGCCGCCGAAGCCGTGCTCGCCATGAAGGCCGCAGGTCTCAGACTGGCCGTTGCCACCACGACCAAGCGCGCAAATGTCGACATATACAAAACGACCAATCTCCACATCCCGCAGTGCCTCTGCTTTGACGACGTCTTCGAATTCATTCTGACTCGGGAGGACGTCCGCCGCATCAAGCCCGATCCCGAGGTCTATCTCCTGGCGCTGTCCCGCCTCGGCGTTCCCGCCGCCCGGGCACTCGTCGTTGAGGATTCTCTTGCCGGCCTTCGGGCCGCGCAGGCAGCCGGCATCGACGCAGCCGTAATTGCCGAACCCAGGTCGGCTGCCGATGAAGCCCGGCTTCGCCGAGGCGCCGCAGCCTACTTCAGCGACTGGAATTCGTTTCCGGAACTCTGTGTTAACCACTAAGCAGAAAGTCGCATATTATTTGACGGCAGACAGCCATTCAACGGTCATTCAGGCATACAATAGTTCTGAAAGGAACTGCGGCACAGGCATTCAGGACCTTTAAACCGACCTGCCGCCAGTTCCGGCCAAGGAGGTTCATATGCGTATTCTTCTTCCTGTCGACGGCAGCATTCACAGCAAGAACGCCATTCGATTCGTTGCGAGCCGCAAAGCCCTGACAGCCGGTTCTCCCACTGTCGAACTCCTCAACGTTCAGTATCTGGTGCCGGATCTCGTCACCAACATGATGGGGCTGGAAGCCATCAAGGCCTACTATCAGGCCGAAGGCGACAAAGTGTTCGCCGAACTTCGCGACGTGATCGCCGAAACCGGCCTTGATGCGAAGGAAGTCGTGATCAGCGGCGACTTCGGACCGGCCATCGCCAAGGAAGCCGAACGCATGAACGCGGACCTGATCATCATGGGCACCCGCGGCTGCACGCCGATGAGCGGCTTCCTGCTCGGTTCCGTTTCCTCGAAGGTGCTCGCCCACTCGAAGCGTCCGCTTCTGCTTGTGCGCGACAAGACGCAGCCGCTCGGCGAGCGCCTGCGCGTCGGCATCTGCGTCGACAACTCCGAGTACGGTCGGGCCGCCGCGGAATTCGTCGCCGACAACAGCGACTTCTTCGGCAGGAACACCGACATCACCGTGATCAACGTCGTTCCTTACACCAGCCGTCTTGTGGCAAGCGACACGGTCGACATGCCCGTCACGCTGATTTCCGAAGACGAAGCCCGAGAAGCGGAAGACAAAGCCTTTGCAAGCGCCGTCGAACCGGTGTCCGCCATTCTCACCGACGCCGGCCTCAAGCCTGAAATCGTCCGTCTGCGCGGCAAGCCCTCCGAAGCCATCTGCCGCTATGCGGAAAAGAACCTCGATCTGATCATCATGGGTTCGCACGGCTACGGCAACTTCAAGG
>JAXEEN010000207.1:0-8241 GCA_034104065.1 Sutterella sp. | reverse complement strand
CCACGATCACATCGCGCTCAAGCGTCGGATGACGTTTTTCGCCTTCGGCGAGACTCGTGCCGCCGAGCGTCACGCCGTGGTAAAGCGTGCAGTCGTCGCCCACTTCGGCCGTCTCGCCGATCACGACGCCCATGCCGTGGTCGATGAACACCCGCCGGCCGATGCGGGCGGCCGGATGGATTTCAATGCCCGTCAGGAAGCGGCCCGCATGGGAGAGAATGCGGCCCGCCGTTCTCCAGCCCTGAATCCAACACCAGTGCGAAGCACGGTGAATCATGACGGCATGAAAGCCCGGATAGGCGAAAACGACCTCCCAGCGGGAATGTGCCGCGGGGTCCTTCTGCATGATCGTATCGATCAGTTCGCGCGCTTCGTCAAACATGGTATTGAATCTGGATCCTGAAAAATAAAGCCGTTCGTTAATTGTCGCAGAACGCCGCCTCAGGCGCTCGGCTTTTTGCCGTCAGCCCGCCTTCTTGCCGCCGATGCGCTCGCGCTTGGGACGGATCACGGCGGCGCAGATGCCTCTCAGAAGATCAATCTCGGTCTGCGTGAGGCCGCTTCTTCCGAAAAGACGCCGGGTCATCGGCATGAGATTCTTGGGATTGGCCGGATCATGGATGCCGCAGGCCGTCATCGCCGCCTCCCAGTGCCGGAAGAAGCCCTCGATGGCTTCGACGCTCGCCGGCTTTTCATGCTCGAAGCGAGACTGCCAGTCGTAGAGCGCGCCTTCGTGTCCCTCGGCCGCCATCAGCGCCATATGCATTTCGTAAGCCGTGATCTGGACGGCCTGGGCGAGGTTGAGGCTGGGACTTTCGGGATCGGCGGCAATGGCCGCGCAGCCCTGGCAGAGCATCACCTCTTCGTTCGTCATGCCGCTTCTTTCAGTGCCGAAGACGAAGGCGACGTCCCCTTCCATGTCCGAAAGCCAGGCGGTGGTTTTGGCGGCAGCGGGACGCATCGGTGTCATGGGAGGACCGTATTCGCGGTCGTAGCCCGTCAGCGCCCAGGCAAAGGTGACCCCCTCGAGCGCGTCGGCGAGCGAAGCGTGGCAGCGGGAAGCCTCGAGCACGTCGACTGAGCTCGTCGCATAGGCGATCGCCTCCTCGTGCGTGCGGTACCCGGGCTCGCGGGGAGCCACGACGCGCAGATCGCGAAAGCCCATGGTCTTGATCGCCCGCGCCGCCGAACCGATGTTGCCGGGATGGGCCGGCTCGCAGAGAACGAAGCGGACGCGGGAAGCGAGGTGTGGAATGTTCATCTTTGAAAATGAAATCAATGAAATGGCGCTGTCAGATGGACATTCTATAGAAAAGCCGCCATAATCCTCGTCCCGCGCCGATGCATGGTCCCGTATGCATCGGCTAGAATGATTTATTCGGCTCCGTCTGCGGGTTGAGCGCCGCTCCCCGCTTCGAAGCCCCGGTTTCAGTCTCTTTTTTGTATCTGCGAAGTAATATGTCCTCGCCCTATATCGCCGTTGCCGTCAAGGCCGCCCGACGCGCCGCCTCGGAAATTTCCCGTGCCGCTGCCGACCTCGACCTTCTTGAAGTCGAAAACAAGTCCGTCAATGACTACGTGACGAACGCCGACCGCGCCGCCGAAGCCGCCATCGTCAGCTGCATTCAGCAGGCTTTCCCGCGCCATGCCATCCTCACCGAGGAAGCCGGCCGTATCGGTCCTGAAAAGAGCGACTATCTCTGGATCGTCGATCCGATCGACGGCACGCTCAACTTCATGCACGGCGTGCCGCAGTACGCCGTGTCGATTGCGCTCGCCTACCGCGGCGAAGTCGTCGCCGCCGTGATCTACGACGTCGCCAAGAACGAACTCTTCACCGCCGCCAAGGGCGAAGGCGCCTTCCTCGACAACCGCCGCATCCGCGTCTCCAACACCAAGGACATGAACCGCGCCCTGATCGGCACGGGCTTCCCGTTCCGCCGCACGGACGACTTCAAGGGCTACATGCAGAGCTTCATGCGCGTTGCCGAACGCACGGCCGGCATCCGCCGTCCGGGTTCCGCCGCGCTTGACCTCGCCTGGGTTGCCGCCGGCCGCTACGACGGCTTCTGGGAATCCGGTCTTTCCAAGTGGGACATCGCCGCCGGCGGCCTGATGGTGCTCGAAGCGGGCGGTCTCATCACCGACCTCGAAGGCGGCGAAGCCTGGCTCGAAACGGGCCGCGTCTGCGCCGGCACCCCGCGCATTTTTGCTCAGCTTCTTCCGCTCGTCGGCAAAATCAAGGCGCCGGCTCCCAAGGCTGAAGCTGCCGAGCCCGAAGCCAAGTAAGCGCCTCTTTTTCTGACGCTGCGGCCGGACCGTTTATGACGATGTCCGGCCTTTTCGTATCCGCCGACCGCGCCCGTTTGTCGCGCCCCCAGCACGAAGGATCTCCATGACCGACACATTTCCGAATACCGCCGATTTCGACATCAGCGACTTTACGCCCGCCATGCGCCAGTTCGTCGAGGTCAAGCGCCGTTATCCGGCCATGCTGGTGCTCTTTCGCATGGGCGACTTTTATGAAACCTTCTTCGAGGACGCCCGCAAGGCCAACCGTCTGATCGGCATTACGCTCACCAAGCGCGGCAAGCTTCGGGACGGCACGGATATTCCGATGGCGGGAATTCCCGCCGTCTCGCTCGACTCCTACGTGCAGAAGCTCGTGGCGCTCGGCGAATCCGTCGTTATTGCGGAACAGCTCGGCACGCCGGGCAAGGGCCTGATGGAACGCAAGATCTCCCGCATCATCACGCCGGGCACCCTCACCGACACGACGCTGCTTCCCGAAAAAAGCGATGCCATTCTGCTGGCCGTCTGGCGACCGGCGGGCAAGACTGCGCGCTGGGGCTTCGTCTGGCTCACCCTGTCGAGCGGCGACTTCCGCGCCGCGGAAGTGTCCGACGATCAGTTCGACAGCGAAGTGGCCCGCATCGCGCCGACGGAAATGCTCGTGCCCGAACAGCTGCGCGACGACCTGCGCTCGGCCCATCCGGAAATCACCGTGACGCCGATGCCCGGGTGGCACTTCGACGACCGACGCGGCACAGAAACCCTCTGCCGCACATTCTCGCTCGACAATCTCGACGCCTGGAACGTCGCCGACAAGCCGGCCGTCCTCTCCGCCGCCAACGCCCTGCTCGACTACACCGCGGAAACGCAGGTGGACATGATTCCGGTCCTTGCGCCGCTCAAGCTCTGCGACGAAAAGGATTACATCATCATCGACCCGGCGAGCCGGCGCAATCTGGAAATCACCGCGAGCATCCGGACCGAAGGCAAGGGGCCGACGCTCTTTTCCGTGCTCGACAGCTGCCGCACGTCGATGGGGAGCCGCGAGCTGCGCCGTTGGATCAGTCAGCCGCTTCGCGATGCGGCCGAAGCCTCCCGCCGGCACGACGCCGTCGAAGCGCTCTGCTCGGATGCCGCCTTCGCCGACTTCCTCTCGGCGTCGCTCGCGGGCCTTCCCGACATCGAGCGCTACGCCAGCCGCATCGCCCTCGGCACCGTCCGTCCGAAGGAGCTGGCCGCGCTGCGCGACGCTCTGCCCGCCGCACTGGCACTCGCCCGGGAAGCCGAGGCGCGAATTGAAGACTGGTTCGCGCGGGCCGCCGATGCGCTCAATCTCCCCGAAGAACTCGGCACGATGCTGCACGAGGCGCTGCTCGACGAACCCGCCACCTTCCTTCGGGAAGGCGACGTCATCCGATCCGAATTCAATGAAGAGCTTCGGACTCTGCGCGAGCTTCGCGACAATACCGGCCAGTTCCTGATGGATCTGGAAGCGCGCGAACGCGCTGCGACCGGCATTCCGACGCTGCGCGTCGAATTCAACCGCGTTCACGGTTTTTATATTGAAGTCACGAAGGCCCAGGCGGCCAACGTGCCGGCGACCTACGTCCGCCGTCAGACGCTTAAAAACACCGAGCGCTTCATCACGCCCGAACTCAAGGAATATGAGGACAAGGCCCTCTCCGCCAAGGAGCGTTCCGCGGCGCTGGAAAAGGCGCTTTACGACGGCCTCGTGAAGGCCGCGGCCCCCTTCGTTCCGGCACTGATGCGCGCGGCCCGGGCCATCGCCCAACTCGATGCGCTAGGCGCCTTCGCGCGGCACGCCGTCGAGCGGAACTGGGTCAGACCGACGCTGACCACCAAAACCGGCATCGACATCCGCCGGGGCCGCCATCCGGTGGTGGAAACCGCGCTGGAAACCTACGTGCCGAGCGACTGCCGTCTCGAAGACGGCCGGCGCTGCCTGATCATCACCGGCCCCAACATGGGCGGCAAGTCCACCTACATGCGCGCGGTCGCCCTCATCGCGCTCCTCGCCTGGGCCGGCTCCTTCGTGCCTGCCGACGCCGTGACGATCGGTCCCGTCGACCGCATTCATACCCGCATCGGCGCTTCCGACGATCTGGCCCGCGGCCGTTCGACCTTCATGGTCGAAATGACCGAGGCCGCGGCGATTCTCCATCAGGCGACCGACCGTTCGCTCGTGCTGATGGACGAAATCGGACGCGGCACGGCCACGTACGACGGTCTCTCCCTGGCGGGCGCCATCGCCGAAGAGCTGGTGAGCCACACCCGGTCGCTCACGCTTTTCGCCACCCATTACTTCGAACTCACGCAGCTCGCCTCCCGCGTGCGCGAGGTCGCCAACGTCCACGTTTCGGCCACGCACACGAAGACCCGTATCGTGTTTCTGCATGAAATCGAGGAAGGTCCGGCCAGCCGCAGCTACGGTATTGCCGTGGCTCAGCTCGCCGGCATTCCCGCCGGCGTGGTGCGCCGGGCCAAGGCAATGCTGCAGAAGCTCGAAAAACGCGAAGCCGCCATCGCATCTCCCCAGCCCGACCTCTTCGGCGAAGCGCTTTTCCTCGGCGAGGCCGATACGGCGCCCGTTCTTGAGGAAGCGCCCGGCGCCGATCCCGCGCTTGCCGAGTTTGCCGACGAAATCGCACAGCTTGACGTCGACAGCCTCACGCCGAGAGAGGCGTTCGCCCGTCTCTGCGAACTGCACGACAGGGCTCGCCGCCTGACGGACAATCCGTCCGACTAATCAGACCTTCGCATAGCCGCTGACGACAAAACCCTCTACAATTGTGCACATTTATCAACTATTGCTTTCGGGATCGGTTCCCGAAAGGATTGTGCCGTGCTTAAACAGGATCCCCTTTCCATGGACGAAGAAGCGCTGTTCCGTGATATTCATCATCACATCCTCCGCCAGGCCAAGGCCGGAGAACGCATTGATACGGAAACCGAACTGGCCAGCCGCTTCAATGTGACCCGATACAAGGTCCGCAAGGCGCTGAGCGTCCTTTCTCAGATGGGCGTCGTCGACCGTGCGCCCAAGCGCGGCATGACGGTCAATGCGCTCGGCCCCAAGAATCTCTCCGCTCAGATTCAGGTTCAGATGGACATCGCGAATTTCGACATCCGTGAATTCATCGAAGCCCGTCTTCTGATTGAAGTCGACATTATCCCGCTCGCCATCCGCCGCATGACGCCGGCGCTCCTCGGCCGTCTCGAAGACGCCATCGACCGCATCGAAGCCAATGCCGGCGACACCACCGAAGCCGACCGCTGGGACCGCGAGTTCCATCTGCTTCTGCTTGAAGCCTGCGGCAACCGCGTCCTGCAGGTCTTCTCCGCGGCGCTCGTCACCTACTTTGAAAAGACCACCGAGAATCTGCCGCACAACGATCCGCAGTTCTTCATCGACATCGCCCGCAAGGAACGGGCTCTGCTGGCCGCCATCAAGGCGGGCCGTGAAGAAGAAGCCAAGTCGCTGCTGCGCTCTCATCTGGGTGAACAGGTTGATCTTCTGCAGGGTCGCTGAGCCACAAACGCTTTAAATTCAAAAGACTTGAGGGGCATCGGGTTTCCGATGCCCTTTTCTTATGCGCCGCCCCTTTAAAATGGATATCAGCTTTCCCCCCTCTCATCGAGCATTCAGATGTCCCTACGGCATACGGCAGCAGCGTTGCTGTTCGCTCTGACCGGCACTCTCTTCGCCGGTACTCCCGCCGAACCCGACAGCGTGCGGGTAGGGATCACTTCGTTCGGCATTCCGGAAGACCAGAAAACCGTCGTCCAGGCGCTCAGCTCGGTGCTCGAGCCTCTTGTCGACAAACATCATCTGTCCGTCACGTACTACACCGTCGACGAGCTCGAGGAGGCGGTGCGCACCGACGCGGTCGACATCGTGCTCAGTTCCTCCGGTCTTTTTCAGCGCATGAACAGCTTCAGCCTGCGCTCGATCGCCACCATCGTCTCCAACGACCGTCCGGACCCCAACGCCAATGAAGGCGCAGCCATCATCGTGCGCAGCGACCGCAGTGATCTCACCGACATCGCCAGTCTGAAGGGCAAAGTCCTTTCCGCCTCGCTGCCGAACAGTTTTTCCGGATACCACATTCCGATGGGCGAAATCACGCGCCGGGGCTATGTGTGGGAAGCCTTCTTCAGTGAGACGCGCTTTCAGAACGTCCATGTTTCCGCGCCGGCCATCATCGAGGACGTGCTGGCCGGACGGGCCGACGTCGGCTTTCTGAGACTTTGCGCGCTTGAACGCAGTCTCGGCAACGCCCCCGAGAAACTGGCCCAACTGCGTCTGATCAGCGAGCATACGCACGATCCGCTCAACGTCTGCCGCCACAGCACGGCGCTCTATCCGGCGCATACGGTGTCCATCAAGCCCACGCTTTCCGCCGAATTTGCCAAGAAGCTCACGCTGGCCCTTCTGCAGCAGCCCCCGAGTCCGGAAGGTTATTCGTGGTCGATCGCCACCAACTTCCAGACGGTCGACGATCTGATGCGCGACCTGCGGGTCGGGCCCTACCAGTATCTGCGGCAGTGGAATCTCGGGCGCATGCTTCGCGAATACTGGCCCGGCTTCGCGATTCTGCTCATCATCATCGGTGCGCTCGGCGCGCATACCGTGCGCTCGACAGCTTTGGTCACCCGCAAGGAGGAGGAAGTCCGCCGGATGCTGTCCGAGCAGGCCCGCCAGGCTGAAAAACTCGACCGCCTTCAGAAGGCCGGCGCCGTCGCGCAGCTCGCGAGTCTCGTTGCGCATGAACTCCGGCAGCCCCTCGGCGCCATCCGGCTCTATGCGGAAGGCCTCCAGCGTGCGCAGCATGCCGGCCAGCTAAGCGCTCAGAAGATCACGGACATTACCGACGTCATCATCGGCGACGCCCAGCGCGCCAGCGACATCGTCGAACGCATCCGCTGTCACGTTCGGGGAAAGACGGAAGAAAGAACCACGCTGTCGCTGAGCGGTCTCATCCGCGGCGCCGTCCGCATGATGGAGGCGACCGGCCGCACGAGCATCAGCATCGACCTGCGCGCCAAAAGCGAAGCGCTCGTCACCGGCAGCCGTCTCGAACTCGAAGTCGCCTTTACCAATCTGATCAGCAACGCGCTCGACTCCTCGTCCGCCAACCCCAAAGTGCTGCCGGAAGTGGTGATCGACATCCGCCGCGAAGAAAGCGTCGACGGCGTGCTCGCCGTCACTGAAATCAGCGACAGCGGCAAACCCGTCAGCGACGCCGTTCTCGATTCGCTCAATACTCGGTACGACGTCTCCGACGGCAAAGCGCCGGGACTCGGTCTCGCCATCACGCGTCACATCCTTGAATCGCACGGCGCCGTGCTCCGCTACCGCCGGCGGGAACCTTTCGGGCTGACCGCCCGGGTGGAGATGCCGCTGTGCAGCCGCTGAAATCCTCTTTCGTGATTCGGATCATCGACGACGATCCCTCTTTCCGCACCGCGCTGGCCTTCGTGCTCGAGCAGGAAGGATTCCTCTGCCGAGTCTATAACCGTGCGGATGACTTCCTGAGGTCGGAGGACGATCGTGATCCCGGCGTTCTGCTGCTCGACGTGCACATGCCCGGCATGACGGGCCTTGAACTTCTGGGTCTTCTCCGAAAGAAACATGCCGGACTGCCGGTCATCTGCATGTCGGGCCATGCGGATCCCAATCTGCCGCTGCTCTCGCTCGAATCCGGAGCCGCGGCTTTCCTGCCAAAGCCGTTCGGCGTCGAAATTCTTCTGAAGGCGTTGGAAAGAGTTGCTCTGGACCTCCCTTCATCGTCGGCCGCCGATGAGGGCTGAGGACTGAGGCGACGTTCATCACGCTCCCGGAACCCGACAAGCGAAAACCCCCGGCACCTTGCGGTACCGGGGGTTCTCAATGGCGAGCCTGACGATGTCCTACTTTCACTGGAAATA
>JAXEEN010000206.1:0-2335 GCA_034104065.1 Sutterella sp. | reverse complement strand
CGCCCGCTTCCCTGTTGCGGATAATCATGCTCGCAATTTCGCCGGAGATCAATAGTGGCGATATCCTAGGGCAAAGTACGTAGAGAAAATTCAAGACGCCTGCAGGAGTAGGGAAGCAGGGAGGATGTCCGTGTGATGATGAATCGTAAATGGGCGTTTCCCATTTGCAAAACATCATAATTTCGCAAAAACTGAAGTCTGCAGAAACAGCAGTTTTGCAACGGCGTCGGTTTGCAGAACGCTGAGTTTTTGCAAAAAGACGGAGCAGGCCGCCGGACGCGTTCCGGCATTCCGTCCGTCGGACGCCGCCGTCGCCGGACGGGGCTGACGGACGGCGTCGGGACGGTCTTTCGGCGCTTCGTGCAAAAGGTACCCGGGCGAAGCCGAACGGGGCGGCTCGCCGGAGAACCGCCCCGACGACTGCCGCCGTTGAATCCGGCTGTATATATAGGCATGGCGGTCCGGAAAGGCGTGCCTCCATGTCCGCAGTGTCGGAAGTCGTCGGAAGGAACGCCCGTCGGTTGTGCACGGCCTCCGCAGCGTTCTCTGCGGCGGATCGGCACGGGACGGGCCGGTTCCCGCTGTTGTTGGCTGATTTTCAATGAAGTGCACGCACGTGGTGCAATGCATGCTTGAAGTGCACTTGAATGGTGCATGACGGCGCACGCGCGGAGGGCGGGGAAAACGAAGAAAAAGCGCTTGCCTATGAAGAACTTAGGGAGTTTCGATTAGAAGACAAAGCGGGATGAGAATCGTTCTCGCGAAGGAGGGCGGCGATCTAGGGCAAATCATGGAGTTCCGATGCGTTCGGAAGAATTGGCACGCTTCTTGCTTCAACAAAGGAAAAGCTCAGTGCATGTCGCTTCATGCGGCGTGCTTCCGATTTTCATAACGCGTCGAAGACGGCTCCCGGCCGATGATGACCGGGAGACCTCAGGCGATCTCAACTGTTGGGAGACAATCCATGTTGGTGAAGAAACTCGTTCCCGTTGTTATGGCTGCCGCGATGGCTTTTGCCGGTGCTGAAGCAATGGCTGCCCGTCAGACCTTCGTGACCATCGGTACCGGCGGCATCACGGGGGTGTACTACCCGACCGGCGGTGCGATCGCCAAGATCATCAGCGCCAAGAAGGACGTTTACAACATCCGCGCCTCCGTCGAATCGACCGGCGGCTCCAAGTTCAACATCAACGCCATCGCTTCGGGCGACCTCGACTTCGGCATCGCTCAGGCCGACACGCAGTTCCTTGCCTACAACGGCAAGGGTCCGTGGGAAAAGGCCCCCGTCAAGAAGCTTCGCGCCGTGTTCGCGCTCGCCCCTGAAGCCGTGACCTTCGTCGTGGCCGAAGACTCCGGCATCAAGAGCGTCATGGACGTCAAGGGCAAGACGATCAACCTCGGCGACCCGGGCTCGGGCAACCGCGTCAACGCGCTCGACATCTTCAAGACGGTCGGCATCGTGCCGGGCAAGGACTTCCGCGATGAAAAGCTCAAGCCCGCCGACGCGCCGCGCGTGCTGCAGGACGGCCGCATCGACGGCTTCTTCTACACCGTCGGCCATCCGAACGGCAACATCAAGGAGTCGACTGCCGGCAAGCGCAAGACCCGCATCGTTCCGATCACCAAGGAAATCGAACCGCTTCTGAAGAGCGCGCCCTACTACTCGATGGTCAACATCGACATGGCTCAGTATCCTGACGCCGCCAACGCGGGCGAAAAGGTCTCGACCCTCGGCATGCTCGCCACGCTCGTGACGTCCGCCGACGTCCCTGAAGACGTCGTCTACGCCATCACGAAGGAAGTGTTCGAAAACCTCGACGCCTTCAAGAAGCTGCACCCGGCGCTCGCCAATCTGACGCCGCAGAGCATGCTCGACGGTCTCACGGCTCCGATCCATCCGGGCGCCATGAAGTACTACAAGGAAAAGGGTCTCAAGTAATCCTGATTTCCTAAAAATCAAATAATTAACGACAAGCCCCGTCCCGACGGGGCTTGTCCGCAACTGCAGAACGCAGTCCCGCGGCGCCGTCATCCCTCGAACGTCAGCCGCCGCGGGCCCATCAACGCAAACCTTCAGCACCTGCGGCTGTTCCGGCTCATCCGGTCTCACGGACGGGATCCGGTCTGAAAGGGGCGGCAGCGGACCGGCGTCCGAAGGCCGCCAAAGGGAGAAGCATGACTGACAACAACAGGATCGTCCTGCCCGATACGCCGATGTCAGGCACCAAAAACAACGACGACGTCGTCGGCGAGTACCGTCACGAAGTCACCGAAGGCGAGCACGGCCTAAAGGGCGACAAGACCGGCCTCTCCGCCAAGGTCACGTACATCGTCG
>JAXEEN010000205.1:0-6791 GCA_034104065.1 Sutterella sp. | reverse complement strand
CCTACAAGGGTGACGCCGATCCCAATATTCTGGACCAGTACACGTTCAACCTCGCCGGTTCCTACGACTGCGGCGTTGCGAAGACCTTCCTCGCCGTTCAGTACTTCAAGGACGCCCGCGACGCGGCTTCCATCATGTCTGACTTCGGTCTCTTCGGCATGGGCAATGCCGGCGATCAGGCCTACCGGAAGATGACCACAGCCGCCAGCGGCTACGGCGTCCATCTCTCCACGCAGTTCGATGCTCTCGGCGGTACGTGGAAGGCCGGCGTCGGCTACATGGACGGCGACGTCGACTATGCTGACCAGACCAAGGTTGCCGATCTGAAGGCCTACACGCTCTCCCTCGGCTATGAATACAGCCTCTCCAAGCGCACGACGCTCTACTCCGGCGCCGGTTACGTCAAGCGCGAACTTGACATCGACTTCGGCCATGCCGACAACCGCGGCGACTGGAGCGACAAGGCCTACACCGTTCAGGCCGGTCTCGTTCACCGCTTCTGATGACTGTCTGAGGCTTCAGATCTGAAGCCGATGGTGCCCGCCCGGTTCATTTGCGAACCGGGCTTTTTTATGGGTGCAGGGAGTCGCCGCCCCCGGGCGTCCGCGCTGCTGCAGAATCGCCGTATGTGCAATGGATGCAGATGTCAAAAGGGCTGCCTGATTCCCGGTCAGACAGCCCTGCGTCTATTCTGAGAGAGGCCGGATCAGTGGTCGGACTTGATGCCCGCGCCGCACATCGTGATCAGCGTGTCGGGCGTCGGACCGTAGAGTTCGCAGTAGTGCAGATAGGCGGCGTAGTTGGCGGCGGTGGTGTGCTCGCAGTAGATGCCGCGGCGGGCGATGGCCGCGCGGGCTTCCAGAATGCGGTCTTCCGGCGCCGTGACGACCTTGATGTCGTGGCGGGCCATCATGGAGAGAATTTCTTCTCCGCGCATCGGCACGCCGATGGCGATGCCTTCGGCGAGCGTGGGTTTCGGAGAGACCTCGGCGGGCTTGCTCCCTCCGGCCAGACGGGCCCGGTAGAGCGGATCGCAGAGCTCGCTCTGCAGCGCGATGATGTTCGGGAAACGATCGATGGCCCCGGAGGCTTCGAGGTGTTCGAGAGCCTTCACCGCACCGATGAAGAGGGTGCCGTTGCCGACCGGAATGACGATGTTGGCGGGAATTCGGCCGAGCTGTTCGAACGTTTCATAGATGTACGCCTTCATCCCTTCGTAGAAATAGGGGTTGTAGACGTGGTTGGCGTAGTAGGCGCCCTGTTCGCGAACCTGGGCGCGGCAGACGTCGGCGCAGTGGTCGCGCGTGCCGGGAACGACGTGCGCCTTGGCGCCGTGCGCTTCGATCATCGTGATCTTCTTGGGGCTCGTGCCTTCGGGCACGTAGATTTCGCAGCGGATGCCGGCTCGGGCGCAGTAGGCGGCAACGGAATTGCCGGCGTTGCCCGAGGAGTCCTGAACGCAGTAGTCGACGCCGATCGCCTTCATGTGCGAGACGAGCGTGGCCGCGCCGCGGTCCTTGAAGGAGAGGGTCGGCATCGTGTAGTCCATCTTGAAGAGCACGTCGCCTTTGTCGTCGAAGGGGATGACGGGCGTCATGCCTTCGCCCATCGTCACGGAGCGCCAGACGTCGCCGTCCACCGCCATGAAGCGGCGGTAGCGGAAAAGACTCCATTCGGAACGGTCGATGAGCGCCGGATCCCAGGCGGGCGGCGTGAAGTCGAGTTCGAAAAGCCCGCCGCATTCGCAGCGGGGGTGGCGGACGGCGGCGTCGGTGAGTTTGCCGCATCGGGTGCAGAGGTATTGCATGCCGGATCTCCGAAAGAGGGCCTGAAGAACGATGCCACCATTCTAATCGCGGCGCCGGCCGTGCGTTCCCGGCCTTCCGTCGGACGCGGCGGCCGTGCCTTCGCCGAACGGCGCCCCGCGTCGGTCGAAGGAGGAGGGAACGGTGCCGTTCATCGGGAAATGAGGCGAAAGGATCTGGCTGAAAGTCAAAGACTCATCGAATAATATCGGTCAAAAAGCAGGCAGCTGCTCAAACGCGGCTGCCTGTCAGCTGAGAATGCCGGACGGATGCGGACTCAGTCTTCGTCAAGTTCGGCAATGGCTTCGATTTCCACGAGACAGCCGAAGTGCAGATCGGTGGTCGACACGACGACGCGGCCCGGCTTGTGCTCGCCGAAGAACTTTGCGTATTCCTCGTTGATCGGTCCCCAGTACTGGTTGCTCGGGGTGTAGACGCGGCAGAAGACGACCTGATCGCGGCGAACGCCGGCCTCCTTCAGCACGCGGTCGACGTTGTCGAGCGCCAGGCGGGCGTGGTCGCGAATATCGCCTTTGCAGACTTCGCGGGTGTCCGGATCGATGGAGAGCTGGCCGGAGACGTAGAGCATGCCTTTGGAAATCACGCCGGCGGTGTAGTGGCCTTTGTTTTCGCCCCTGAAGGGCGGCTTGACGAAACGCATGGCGGTATGTTCCTTTTTATAAGAATGTTGCTGGGGAAAATGCAGAAGCCGCCCGACGGGTTGAACGGACGGCTTCGGAGAAAAGAAAAAGTTACCGCTTACCGCGGACCTCGTCGAGGTACGAGTAGACGGTGACCTTCGAAATCTGCAGTTTTTCGGCGACCCGGTCGATGGCGCCCTTGACGAGGAAGACGCCGCGGGAATCCATGAAGCGGATGAGTTCGAGACGCTTTTCGCGGCTCATCACGCCTTCGCGCGCCTCGCCGATGATCTTGTCGATGAGATCGGTCACCATTTCAACGACCGAGCGGCTGCCGTCGGCCGGGACTACATCTTCGGCGGGATCGTCCGGAATGTCGGGCACGATCCCTTCGCCGATGCCGGGGAGCATGGCGGCGAGCGCATTGATCTGGGCGGTGACGCGCGTGGTGTCGATGTTGATGCAGAACGCGCCGACCAGAGCGCCCTTGTCGTCGCGGATCAGCATGGAGGACGAGCGGATCAGACGTCCGTCCTTGTGATAGTAGTAGTTGGCGATGACGTCCTTTTCCTCGTCGCTGGCGTGCAGCGCCTTCGAAACCAGATGCTGGAAGCTTTCGCCCACCTGGCGGCCCGTCACGCGGTTGTTCGCGACGTAGACCACGGAATGCTGCGGCGTCGACAGGTCGTGGAGCACGACTTCGACGTCTTCTCCGAAGGTTTTGACGACCATGTCGGCCATCGGAATGTATTGGGCGAGAATAGGTTTGATCATGTGCGCCGTGCCAAGAAAAAATTCTTGCGTCGTATAAAAGTTTATCGTTATAATGCGTGCACGCCGAAAAGTCAGTGCCGGCGCCGAGTTCTCAGGATCGGTGCCTATAACACACTGGCCGACGGCAACGGATATCTTAGCCCCTCGGCGGAAACGATGCTATAAAAAAATCTACGCCGCGCTGAGATAGTTCTCTCGCTTTGAGTATGGTCAGAAAAAATTATGGATGAACTCATTTACGGCGTCTGGAAGGGAAGATCTTACGACAACCGCCGCCGCATCGACGGTGCGGCGCCGGAAGGCCTTCCGGTGAGTGAATTTCTCTCATTCAACAGCGGCAACCCGGTGGCGGGCTTTGCGGGTCCTCAGGGCTTCCTGATGTTCGACAACCGCGTGACGCTCGCCGACGTGCTGCTTCGCTACTACCGCCGTGCGAAGGAACTGTCCTGCGGACGATGCACGCCCTGCCGCGCGGGCACGGCGCTGATCGTCGAGGCGCTCGAGGCTGCCTGCCGCGGAGAAGGCGCCTCGGTCGACTGGACGCGCGTGCGCGCCGTGGCCGAGCAGATGAAGGCGACGAGTCTCTGCGGCATCGGTCTGACGACGCCCGAACCGCTGCTCGGCGCCCTCGACTTTTTCCCCGAACTGCTGCGCGACGCGCCCGTGATGCCCGAAACGCACCGGGACTTCTACAGCGTGGCGACCGCGCCCTGCATCGAAGCCTGTCCGGCCCACGTGAACGTGCCGCGCTACATCGACTACCTGCGCGACGGTCATCCCGATCTCGCCACGGGCGTGCTGCTCAAGCACTATCCGCTCGTCGGCTCCTGCGGACGCGTCTGCGTGCGTCCCTGCGAGAAGGCCTGCGCGCGCGGCCGCGTCGACCGTCCCGTGGCCATCAAGGATCTGAAGCGCTATGCGGCGGACCACGCCGGCGCGCCGATCGAAGTGCTGTTTGAAGAAGCCCGCAAGCCCGAAACCACGCCGGTCTCGAAGTACGTCGCCGTGGTCGGCGCGGGTCCCGCCGGCATCAACTGCGCCTATCACCTCCTCAAGAGAGGCCATCACGTCGACATCTTCGAAGCCGAAGACTACGCGGGAGGCATGGCGCGCCTCGGCATTCCCGCCTACCGTCTCCCGAACAACCTGCTCGAAACCGAGACCGAAGTCATCGAGCGCATGGGCGGACACTACCATTTCGGCAAGAAGCTCGGCCGCGACTTCACGATCGATTCGCTCTTCAAGCGAGGCTACAAGGCCATCTTCCTCGGCGTCGGCTGCTCGCTCGGCCAGTATCTCAATCTGCCGGGCGAAGACCAGTCGGCCGACGGCTATCTCAAGGGCCTCGACTTCCTGCTCGACGTCGAACACCATCAGAGCCGCGGCGAGCAGGTGGAGCTCGACGGCGACGTGGTGGTCGTCGGCTGCGGCAACGTGGCCATGGACTGCTGCCGCACGGCGCGCCGTCTGATGAAGGATCAGAAGGCTAAGGTGACGGTGTCCTACCGCCGCACCCGCGCGTCCGCGCCGGCCGATCCGGAGGAAATCACGGCGGCGATCGAAGAGAACATCGGCTTTGAATTCCTGACGGCGCCGCAGGAGGTGATCGTCGAAAACGGCCGCGTGACGGGCATCCGTCTCGTGCGCATGGCCGAAGGCGAGCCCGACCAGTCGGGCCGCCGCTCCGTGAAGCCCGTTCCGGGCAGCGACTTCGTCGTTCCCTGCCGCTACGTGATCGCCGCCATCGGCCAGAAGCTCGATGCGACGGTCTTTACCGAGAAGGACGGCATCCGTCTGACGCGCCGCGGCACGATCGAGGTCGACGGCTCGCTGCAGACGAGCCGCGAAGCCGTGTTTGCGGGCGGCGACGCCGCTGCGGGTCCCACGAGCCTCATCTGGGGCATGGCCCAGGGTCAGACGGCCGCCAAGGCCATTCACGAATATCTGATGACGGACGCCACGGGCTTCATCGCCCGCAACCGCATGGCGGACCTCATCAAAAAGGCGGACCTGCTCGGCGCCTGCGAGCCGGAGCGTCCGGTGGCGTTCCAGCCGAGAAGACAGCTTTCGCATCTCCCGCCCGAAGAGCGCATTTCGAACTGGGAGGAAGTCGAGCACGGCTTTACCGACGACGACGCCTGGAACGAAGCCAAGCGCTGCATGCGCTGCTACCGGCTCTTCGCCGTGGCGACGCTCTCGCCCATTCCGGGCACGAGCGAAATGGAAGAACTCTGACGACAGCGGGAGAAAAACAGATGCACGCAATCATCAACAACATGCCCGTTGAATTCAACGAGGGCGATACCATTCTCGAAGCGGCCCGCCGCGCCGGCATCTTCATTCCGACGCTCTGCGAGTTCGCCGAACTTCACCACCGTCCGGGCACCTGCCGCATGTGTCTCGTCGAGGTCGAGCACGCCGACGGCGCCTCGCGCGTCGTCACGGCCTGCGAGACGCGTCTCCTGGAAGGCGACCGGGTGAACACCCGCACGCAGAAGGTGCGCGGCATGCAGAAGCTCCAGGCGGAACTCCTCTTTTCGGATCACTGCGAGAAGTGCTCGGGCTGCGCCCGCCACGGCAGCTGCGAACTGCAGACGGTGGCCGCACAGGTGGGCCTCGACGTCTCCGCGCTGTCCGGCCGCCTGAATACGCGTCCTGCCGCCGTCGACGACTCCGCCGCCGGACTGGTCTTTACGTCCGACAAATGCATCCGCTGTCTGCGCTGCGTCGAAGTCTGCCGGCAGCTCCACGGCATCGGCGCCATCACGCTCAACCAGACGGGCACGGACTGCGTGGTCGGCTTCGACGGCGGCCGCTGGGCGGATTCCGACCGCTGCATTCAGTGCGGTCAGTGCGCGCTCGTCTGCCCGACCGGCGCGCTCGCGGTGAAGAATCAGGTCGATACGGCGCTTGACTGGTTCGCCGACCCCAACATCACAACGGTCGTGCAGTTCGCTCCCGCCGTGCGCATTTCGATTGCCGAAAGCGTGGGCGCCGCGCCTGGCACGAATCTCGAAGGTCAGATCGTCGCCGCTCTGAAGAAGCTCGGCGCCGACTGCGTGATGGATACGCTCTGGTCGGCCGATGTCACGATTCTGGAGGAGGGCACCGAACTCATCGAACGTCTGCGCCGCCAGAAGCAGGCGGGCACGCTGCATTCGAAGCCCGACACGATGTTCACGTCGTGCTGCCCCGGCTGGATCAACCATATTGAAAAGTCCGCGCCCGACATGATCGGCCACATTTCCTCGACCCGTTCGCCGCAGGCGATCTTCGGCGCGCTCGCCAAGACGTATCTCCCGAAGACCCTCGGCATCGCGCCCTCGAAGATCCGTCAGATTTCGATCATGCCCTGCACGGCGAAGAAGGACGAGGCGGGACGCGATCTGCTCCTGCACAACGGCCGCCGCGACGTCGATCTGGTGCTGACGGTGCAGGAATTCGCCGATCTGCTCGCGCGCGCCGGCATCGATCTGAAGACGATCGAGCCCGCGCCCTTCGACACGCCGCTCATGAGCGAAGGCACGGGCGCCGCACAGCTCTTCGCAACGACGGGCGGCGTGATGGAGGC
>JAXEEN010000204.1:0-2085 GCA_034104065.1 Sutterella sp. | reverse complement strand
AGCGTTGTTCTCCTAACCCGGGTTGGTCACCCGGCGCGGGCGGCCGTCTCTCCGCCCGCATCAGACCGAACTTCAGGTGAAGTTGAGGTCTTCTGGTTTGCGCCCTGCCCCTGCAGGGCGCTTTTTTATGTCCCATGTCTTTCCGAAGAGTCCCCCGAGAGCAGCTCAGGAAATCCTGAAACAGGGACAAACGATGACAGAACCTGACGTTAACGAGGATGGCATGGACCGAGGGCTGTCGCCTACAATATTCTGCTTAGTTTTGGGCGGTACCCTTTCTGCCGCCCGGCAAACCATGAGGACAAACATCCATGTGCACTTCCGTCATTGTCGGTGAAAAGGCTACGGCCGACGGCTCCTTTCTGATTGCCCGCAGCGCGGACAGCTCTGCGCTGAAGGCCCAGCATTTCGTCGTTCATCCGGCATGCGACAACCCCGAAGGCAGCATGTACCGCACGCAGGACCACAAGGGTGCGACGGCCTTCGAATATCCCCTGCCCGCTCATTCCATGCGCTTTACCACGGTGCCCAACTGGAAGACGCAGCTTCACGGCGCCGTCGGCTTCAATGAAGCCGGCGTCGGTCTGACCGGCACGGAATCGATTTTCGCCCGCGACGACGCTCTGGCGCTCGACCCCTACAACAAGGTCTCGGGCATTACCGAAGACGACATTCCCGACGTTCTCCTGCCCCGCTGCCGCACGGCCCGCGAAGCCTGCGCCCTGCTCGGCCGCATCATCGAGGAACAGGGTGCCGGCGAAGGCTTCGGCGTGGGTTTCGCCGATGCCTCCGAAATCTGGTATCTGGAAACGGGCACCGGCCATCAGTGGATCGCCCACCGCACGCCCGCCGACAAGTACATGGCGACCGGCAATCAGGGCCGTCTGCGCGAATATGAACCGGGCCGCGAAGACATGATGGGTTCGCCCAACGTCATGGAATGGGCGAAGGAAAACGGCTTCTGGAATCCCGAAACGGACGGTGCCTTCGACTTTGCCAAGGCTTATACGCGCAACGACGAACGCGACCGCATCTACAACGACCCGCGCGTCTGGGTGATGCAGAAGTACTTCAATCCGTCCGTCGAACAGCCGGTCGACGACGGCCGCAATTTTGAGGTCTATCTGACGCCCGAAAAGAAGATCACCGTCGACGACCTCAAGGCCGTCATGCGCAATCACTACGACGGCAGCGAACACGATCCGTATCAGTTCGGTCTGCGCGGCGACGAGCCGTGGCGTCCGATCAGCGTCTTCCGTACGTACGAAGCGCACGTGATGCAGGTCCGTCCGTGGCTTCCGAAGGAAATCGGCTGCCTCGTCTACGTCGCCTTCGGCATGGCCGATCTGTCGTGCTTCCTGCCGTTCTACCAGGGTCTCGAAGCCGTGCCGCTTCACTACGGCATGGGCACGGATCACGCCGACCGCCTGTCGGTGTACTGGAAGTTCCGCAAGCTTCAGACGCTCGTCATGACGGACTACGCCAAGCTCGCCCCGATCGTGAAGAACGCCTTCCGCGACTTCGAAGCCGTCACGGCCAAGCGTCAGGAAGCCATGGAAGCCGAATACGTCGAGCTCGTCAAGACCGACGCCGCCAAGGCCGCCGCTCTGCTCAACGACTTCAATCTTCGCATTCTCGCCGAAGGCGAAGCGCTCGCCGAAAAGCTTCTCGACGACGTCTTTACGGTCCGCACCGAAGACATTCAGGCTCAGATCTTCTTTGCCAACCGCAAGATGAAGGACTGACGTCATGATTCCCAGCCCGGCGCTGGGGTCTGAAACACCGGCCGCGGAACATGGTTCTGCGGCCATTTCTTTTCCCGAAAAGGAATGTTTTTAAGACAGATAGCCCGTGCAGACCGAGGGCGCAGAGTCTGTTTATCCCCTGCCGGTCACACGGCGCCTCGTTTCTTCCAGAACCTTGTTTCAGCTCATCCGTGCAGAAACAAGTCGGGCAATCTCTTAGAAAAGTAGCAGAATGATCGGACTCAACGCAGATCGGCGGCCGGTCGGCCGCCCTCTTCAGTCTTTCGGACAACAGTCATGACTTACGATTTCACCACGCCCGTCGACCGCACGGGCACCT
>JAXEEN010000203.1:0-4102 GCA_034104065.1 Sutterella sp. | reverse complement strand
CTCGCGATCATGGCGATGGGCTATGCCGGCTGCCATGACCTTCAGGAAGCAGCCGGCCGTGCGCATCCGCTCTACGGTCTTTTCTATACGGTCGTGACCTACATGGCCATCGGCCCTTGCTTCGCCATTCCGCGTACCGGTACGGTGGCTTTTGAAATCGGCGTTCGTCCGTTCCTCGGCGGTGCGCCGACGGATCTGGCGCTCCCCATCTTCCTCGTCGTATTCTTTGCTGTCGCCTACTGGCTCTCCGCCACGCCGCAGAAGCTCGTCGACCGCGTCGGCAAGATTCTGACCCCGGCGCTGGTCTTCACGCTTCTCTGCCTCATCGTCAAGTCCTTCATCTCGCCGATCGGCGAACCCCAGACTCCGACGAGCGCCTACGGCGATTCGCTCACCGCGACCGTTCAGGGCGTTCTCGACGGCTACAACACGCTTGACGCCATTGCGGCCTTCGTGTTTGCGACTCTGGTCACCAACTTCGTTCGCGAAGGCGGCGCCAAGACCCCGGGCGAAATCACCAGCCAGGTCTACAAGTCCGGCATCATTGCCGTGTCGCTGCTTGCCGTGATCTATTTCTTCATCGCCCGCATCGGCGCTGAAAGCGTGACCGCCATCGGCATGCAGGATACCGGCGCTCCCGTGCTGTCCGAAAGTGCCAAGATCCTCTTCGGCAACCTCGGCGCGCTCGTCCTCTCCGTAATCGTTCTGCTCGCCTGCCTCACGACCGCCATCGGTCTGATCACCAGCTGCGCCGCCTACTTCCAGCAGCTGATCGGCCGTCTCTCCTACAAGCAGTACTGCATGATCTTCACGGTGGTGTCCTACCTCATCGGCATCTTCGGCTTGAAGACGATCATCGTCTCGACGATTCCGGTTCTGATGTTCATCTATCCGCTCTGCGCCATCCTGATCGTGCTTCTCTTCACGGACAAGTTCTTCGGCGGACGTCAGTGCGTGTACGCCTGCACTACCGCCTTCACGTTCGTGATCGCCTTCATCAACGGTCTCGAAACGGCTTCCGTCGACCTCGGCGCGCTCGAAACCTTCCTGAAGACCTACGTGCCCTTCCACACGCTCGGCCTCGGCTGGATCACCTTCGCCGTGATCGGCTACGCCGTCGGCCTCATCTGGAAGGCCGCCGTGCCCGCCAGGAAGGCCTGATCCGTCTGACTGATTAGTCCTGATCCGAAGGGGTGCCGTTCGACATGACCGGCACCCCTTCTCTTTGGGCTTCATCCACGGCGCAGGAACGGCGAATCATCGGACGGCGGCTTCCGCCCGAATTCCCCGTGCGCGGACTTTGCCCTATCATTAGTCGGGATTGATCATTGCTTTCGTCGGGGAACCGGCCACTCTGACTGAAGGAAGACAACATGAGCTATTTTGACGGTAAAAAACTGGTCTGGAACGGCGACAGCATCTCGTACGGTTCCGAACTGAAGGATCGTTCCGCGGCCTTTCCCTACGGGACCGCGGCCCATCTCGGCATGAGCGTTAAGAACTACGGCATCGGCGGCTCCGTGCTCGCCCGCCGCCGCGGCGACTATGCACGCTGCTATACCGACCTGGAGGCCTGGCGGGAGGACGTCGCCGCCGGCCGAGTCGATCCCGACCAAAAGTATCTGGTCCGCGACGGACTTTGGGAACCCCGGCCCTATCGGCTCTACCGCTTTGAAGACGGCGCATGGGTGCGCGGCGGAACGGACAGCGTCGACGCGGCCCGCACCCCGCTGGTCGACCGACTCGGCGAGATGGATCCCAACGCCGATGCGGTCGTCGTCATGATCGGCACGAACGACTTCTACTGGGCCTGGACGCCGTTCGGCAGTCCCGAAGACGGTTACTTTTCGAAGGCTCCCGATACTGAAGACCTTGACGTTACCACGTTCTGCGGCGCCTACCATGCCATGGCCCGCACGCTTCTCCGGCGTTGGCGCGGCCGCGACATCTTTCTTCTTACCCCGATCAAGCTCTATCAGGTCGATGCCGGCCGACACGGCTCCTGGCCCTGCCGTTGGCCGGAAGACAAAAACGCCCTCGGTCTCACGCTCGGCGACTACTGCCGCGCCATGAAGCGGATCGCCGCCTACTACAGCATTCCCGTGATCGATCTGCAGCGCTGCAGCGGCCTGTCGCCGCAGATGAATCCCGAACTCTTCGCCGATCCCGAAGAAGGCACGCGCGTTCATCCCTCCTCCGAAGGTCACCGCCGTCTGGCGCTGACCGTTTCCTCGGCCATGCGGTCCTTGCACGGCTGATTCCCTCCGGTCCGTCACTCTTTCATCAGCCGCCCTTCACCTGGGGCGGCTGATGTCTTTTCCATCCTTTGTTCGCCATACGATCCTGCGTGCCGTTCATTTTCGGCATGCTTGAGTCAGTTCGCGCATAATCCCGATCGAACGTTCGTTTGTTTTCGACCAAGGAGATGGGATGGACGGATTGACGGATCTGCAGAAGGCTGCAATGGAAGCCTTTTCAACGGAAGGCTTCAGTGCTGCTTCGATGAGTAAAATCGGTGAAGCAGCCGGGCTGAGGGCTTCGAGCATCTATTCTCACTACCGGGGAAAGGGCGCACTATTTCTCAGTCTGATTGCACCGGCTTTCGATGAGGAAACGCGCTATGCCGTTTCCGTTCTGAACGGCAGGCCGGATCTCGCTCTGCGTTCCCGGCTCGGTATTCAGACGGCATTCGACTTCACCGGGCGTCTCCCCACCATGAGCTTCGTCTCATCTTGATGGAATGGATGCCGACGTTGCTGCGTCGCGGCTTTGCCCGACGCCTCTGCAGACGTTAGTATTAGCATTCGATTTCCAAATTCTTTTCGAACGTTTCCATGCTTTTTTCCGACCGGCGCCAGAATCGTGCTCCGAGCGCTGCCGAAGCGGCGGCGCTCGGCTTTACGTCCAGTCTCGGACCGCTGGCCGTCAACGCCTACGTCCCGGGCTTTCATCAGATGGCCGCTGAATTCGGCACGGATCTGATCGGCATCGAACAGTCGCTGACGCTTAATCTGATGGCCTTCGCCCTGATGACCCTCGTCGTCGGCGCACTCTCGGATACGGTGGGCCGCAGGCGCACCATGGTGTGCGGCATGCTGGTCTTCGCAGCCGCCTCGGCCGGGGCCATGCTTTCGGAATCCCTCGCGGCGCTCTGCTTCTGGCGCGTGCTGCAGGGCATGGGTGCTTCCGTCGGACAGGTGGTCACGCAGGCCATGGTCCGCGACCGCTTCAGCGGTCGGCATGCGGCGGCAATGAACGGACTCATCGCCATGTTCTTCGCCGTTTCGCCGGCACTGGCGCCGGTGATCGGCGGTTATCTGATCACCTGGTTCGGATGGCGCGCGGTCTTCGTGTTTCTCGGCGCGTATGCGCTTCTGGTGGCGGCCTTCATTCAGTTCGGCGTTGCCGAAACGCTCCCGCCGGAAGGACGGCGGCCCTTCATGCCGCGCGTGCTGGCCTCGTCCTATGTACAGGGATTCACCCACCGGGCCTTCATGGCGGGCGTGGTCGCGAACGGCTTCTGCTTCATGGGCGGGATTCTCTATTCGGCCGGCGCGGCCGACTACGTGATCACGATCATGAAGCTCGGCGTCGACGACTTCGCCTGGCTGACGCTGCCGACGACGGCGACGACGCTCGCCGGCTCCTGGGCGTCTTCAAGGCTTCTGAAGCACATGGACGCCCGGCCGATGATCTATCTGACGGCGGGCTTCGCCGGCATCGTCGCCCTCTCCGTTGCGCTCGGCGAATATGTGTTCGATTCGGGTTTCCCCTGGGTGCTCGTCGGCCCGTGTCTTTATTGGTTCACATCGAGTCTGGCGCGTCCCGTGATGATGGCGATGAATCTCGACTACTTCCCGAACAACAGGGGGCTTGCGGCCTCGATTCAGCAGTTCTTCGTGACCTCGAGCTTTGCCGTCTGCTCGGCGCTCTGGGTGCCGGTCGTCCTCGGATCGGCCTGGAAGTACGCGCTGGTCACCGCATTCTGCGCCTTCATGATGCTCCTTCTCTGGTTCGTTTCGATGCGTCTCAGAAGTGCGGCGCTCGTTCGGGCCGGCGTCCGCGAAGAGCTCTGAGGAACCCTCTCGGTCCCGCGTATCCT
>JAXEEN010000202.1:0-4074 GCA_034104065.1 Sutterella sp. | reverse complement strand
TCAGAATCCGATGCCTTAACCGGACTTGGCGATACCCCAGTCAGTTGGTGCGGTCGGAGAGACTCGAACTCTCATGGCTCTCACCACAGCGACCTCAACGCTGCGCGTCTACCAATTTCGCCACGACCGCACTTTCCGATTTACTCCGCTTCTGCGCATGTTCCGAAGAACAGGATCATCAGCAGAGGAGGAGCATTTTAGCGCGGAATTTGATTCGTGGGGGCCTGATTCGGGTTTCCACTACTGCTCATACCCTGTTCTTGGGATGCCGGCTGTTCCACCGTGCTCAGAACGCCGCCGGCGGGCTGGGAAGCGCGCTTGTTGAAGGCGCCCGAAGCCAGCGTCAGAGCGAGCGTGGAGCAGAAGAACACCGTCGCGGCGATCGCCGTGGAACGGGAAAGGAAGTTCGCACTGCCGGTCGCACCGAAAACGGAGCCCGAGGCACCCGAACCGAAGGCGGCGCCGAGGTCGGCGCCCTTGCCGTGCTGCATGAGAACGAGCACGATCACGA
The DNA here is from genome assembly GCA_034104065.1 of Sutterella sp. GTDB lineage: Bacteria > Pseudomonadota > Gammaproteobacteria > Burkholderiales > Burkholderiaceae_F > Sutterella. The sequence goes on along the minus strand of JAXEEN010000202.1, from coordinate 3,563 downwards.
CAACGGCAGAGATGATCTGCAGAACGAGGGCGATGCTGAGAAGGAAATGCATGGCTGTTAAACCTTAGGTTGAAAATCAGTCTGCGCGGGCTGCCGAGCAGACGCAATGGAAATCCTCGGCCCTGAGAGCGGCGCCGCCGATCAGGCCGCCGTCGATATCGGGACAGGAGAAAAGTTCATGTGCATTGGCAGGCTTCACGCTGCCGCCGTAAAGAAGCGGGAGCTTGTCGGCCGCTGCCGCATCCGATGCGCGCAGTTCCGCGCGAAGCGCCGCATGCACGGCCTGGGCCGCTTCGGGCGTCGCGGTGCGGCCCGTGCCGATGGCCCAGACTGGCTCGTAGGCGACGGCGCCGAGTCGGGCGGCGGGGACGCGGGCCAGAACGGCCCGGAGCTGACGCAGAACGACCTCTTCGGTCCGGCCCGATTCGCGCTCTTCGAGCGTTTCGCCGACACAGACGACGGGAGCGATGCCCGCTTCAATGAGAAGCGCGGCCTGCTCCGCCACGTCTTCGTCGGTTTCCTTCCAGAGCGTGCGGCGCTCGGAATGACCGACGATGGCCAGCGTTACGCCGATGTCGGCGAGCATGTCCGCGGAAACCTCGCCCGTGAAGGCGCCGTTTTTCCGGGAGGACACCGTCTCGGCACCCACGGCCACGCCGGTTCCATTCAGAAGCGACACGAGCTGGGAAAGATAGACGAACGGCGCGCACACCGCGGTGCGGCATTCGAGATCGCCGCGAAGCTGCAGGAACTTTTCAACCCAGACGCGGTTGGCCTCGGTCGAGCCGTTCATTTTCCAGTTGGCGATGACGATCGGTTCACGCACGCTCGGGGTCTCCTGAATGACGGTTGACGGATCGGACAAAGCTGCGTTTTCTGCGCAGACAATGCATAACTTTCGCATTCTATACGGTTTCCCGCCCCGCGACAAAGCCGAGAAGGGAAAACGCTCGAAAAAAGAAGCCCGGCCGCCTGTGCCGGGCTTCGTCGGGGGCTTCAGGGAAGCCTCAGAGGCCTATCAGGCCTGAGCTTCTTCCTTGAGGAGCACCTTCATGGAGAGGCGCACGCGGCCCTTTTCGTCGGCTTCGATGACCTTGACGCGGACCTTCTGGCCTTCCTTGAGGTAGTCGGAAACCTGGTTCACGCGTTCGTTGGCGATCTGGCTGATGTGCAGGAGACCGTCCTTGCCCGGGAGCAGCTGAACGATGGCGCCGAAGTCGAGCAGACGCTGGACCGTGCCTTCGTAGATCTGACCTACTTCGACCTTCGCCGTGATGATTTCGATGCGGCGGCGGGCTTCCTCAACGCGGGCCGTATCCGGGCTGGCGATGGTGACCGTGCCGTCGTCTTCAACGTTGATGGTCGTGCCGGTTTCTTCGGTGAGGGCGCGGATCGTGGCGCCGCCCTTGCCGATCACGTCGCGGATCTTGTCCGTGTCGATCTTGAAGCTCACCATGCGCGGAGCGAAGTCGGAGAGTTCCTTCGCGCCTCCGCCGGCCATTTCATGCATCTTGCCGAGGATGTGCTGACGGCCTTCGTGGGCCTGGGCGAGCGCAGCCTGCATGATTTCGGCCGTGATGCCTTCGATCTTGATGTCCATCTGGAGGGCCGTGACGCCGTTTTCGGTGCCCGCCACCTTGAAGTCCATGTCGCCGAGGTGGTCTTCGTCGCCGAGAATGTCGGTGAGAACCGCGAACTTGTTGCCTTCCTTGATGAGGCCCATGGCCACGCCGGCCACGTAGTCCTTGAGGGGCACGCCGGCGTCGAGCATCGAGAGGCAGCCGCCGCAGACGGAGGCCATCGAAGAGGAGCCGTTCGATTCGCAGATTTCAGACACGACGCGGATCGTGTACTGGAATTCTTCGGCGGACGGAAGAACAGCCTTCAGAGCGCGCTTGGCGAGACGGCCGTGGCCGATTTCGCGGCGCTTCGGGCTGCCGACGCGGCCCGTTTCGCCGGTGGCGAACGGAGGCATGTTGTAGTGGAGCATGAAGCGGTCGTGCGTTTCCTCGCAGAGACCGTCGATGATCTGTTCGTCCTGCTTCGTGCCGAGCGTCGTGAGAACGAGGGCCTGGGTTTCGCCGCGGGTGAAGAGGGCGGAACCGTGGGTGCGCGGCAGAACGCTCTGGCGGATTTCGATCGGGCGGACGGTGCGGGTGTCGCGGCCGTCGATGCGCGGTTCGCCGTTGAGGATCTTGGAGCGCACGAGTTTGGCTTCGAGTTCGAAGAGGATGCCGTGGACTTCGTTCATGTCCGGGGCTTCGGTGCCGTTCTGTTCGGCATCGGCCGTGAGCTGGGCTTCAGCGAGGGCATAGACTTCGCGGAGCTTTTCCGTGCGGGCCTGCTTCGAGCGGATCGAATAGGCTTCCTTGAGGCCGGCGTCGCAGATTTCGACGATGCGGGCGATGAGGGCTTCGTTCTTCGGAGCGGGCTGCCAGTCCCAGGCCGGCTTGCCGGCTTCGGCGACGAGTTCGTTGATCGCGTTGATGCAGACCTGCATTTCGCGGTGGCCCGTCATGACGGCGTCGAGCATGGTCTTTTCGGGAAGCACGTCGGCTTCGGATTCAACCATGAGAACGGCGCGTTCCGTGCCGGCGACCACGAGGTCGAGGCGGGAGGTCTTGAGCTGTTCGGTGGTGGGATTGATGACGAACTGGTCGTCGATGTAGCCCACGCGGCAGGCGCCGATCGGGCCGCGGAACGGAATGCCGGAAATGGCGAGAGCGGCGGAGGCGCCGATCATGGCGGGGATGTCCGGGTCGACCATCGGGTCGGCGGAGAGGACGTGAATGATGACCTGGACTTCATTGAAGAATCCGTCCGGGAAGAGCGGGCGGATCGGACGGTCGATCAGACGGGAGGTCAGCGTTTCCTTTTCGGACGGCCGGCCTTCGCGCTTGAAGAAGCCGCCGGGAATGCGGCCGGCAGCGTAGGTCTTTTCGATGTAGTCGACGGTGAGCGGGAAGAAGTCCTGGCCCGGCTTCGTTTCCTTCTTGGCGACGACCGTGGCGAGAACGACGGTGTCGTCCATCTGGCAGACGCAGGCACCGGTGGCCTGACGGGCGATTTCACCCGTGGTGAGCGTCACGTCGTGGTCGCCGAAGCGGAAGGACTTGGACACTTTGTTGAACATCGTCATGTTGAGTATTTCCTCTGTCGATGATGTGTCGCCGCTGACGTTTCCTTTTTTCTTTACCGGGCGCGAAGCGGAGGATGGTCTCCGCTTCCGGCACGCTGCGGCATCAGTTTTCGAAGGAATTTCCGAGAACTCATGTCGCAACGCGGATGCCCGCGCGGGTGAGGAAGCAGTCGTCAACGAACGACGATTTAGATGCGACGACGGCCTGTCGTCATTCGGCAGGCCGTTGTCAGGGAAGAATGTTCCGTCTTACTTACGGAGATTGAGGGCGTCAATCAGCGTGCGGTAAGCGTTGAGGTCGGTGCGCTTCAGGTAGTCGAGAAGCTTGCGGCGGCGGGAAACCATACGGAGAAGGCCGCGGCGGGAGTGGTGATCCTTGGCGTGAACCTTGAAGTGGTCCGTAAGGTGGTTGATGCGGGCGGTG
>JAXEEN010000201.1:0-7294 GCA_034104065.1 Sutterella sp. | reverse complement strand
CGTTTTCAGAAAGCGGCAAGACAGGAAAAAGCGTCCGCATTCCCGCCGGAGTGCGGACGCTTTATATAATTGCGAATGAAGAGACCGGCCGACGGCACAGGAGGACCGGTTTATGAACGGCGGCGCATAATTAATATTCCGACGAGGAAACGTCCCATGAATCCCAGAAAGCTCGGCATTCTTTCCGCCGCTCATTTCTTTACCGACCTCAACCTCGGCTCCCTTCCTGCGGTGCTCCCTTTTCTGATCGCGGCCTACGGCTTCGACTACCGGGACGTGGCGGGGCTGATGTTTGCGTCGTCGTGCCTTTCGACCGTCGTGCAGCCGGTCTTCGGCTGGCTTGCCGACCGTTCCTCGAAGAACGTGTTCATGGGCGGCGGCCTGCTGCTGACGGGACTCTCCTTCGGGGCGGTGGGCTTTCTCGAGAACTACTGGGCCATCTTCGCGGCGGTCATTCTGTCGGGCGTCGGCAGCGCGGTCTTTCATCCGCAGGCCGCCAAGCTCACCAATCTCATTTCCGGTGAAAAGCGCGGCACGGGCATCAGCGTCTTTTCCGTAGGCGGCAACGGCGGCTTCGGCGTCGGTCCCCTGCTCGCCGCTGCGCTCATCACGGCCTTCGGTCTGAAGGGGCTTGCCTTCTACGGGGTCTGCTCGCTCCTGATCGGCATCCCACTTCTCATTTACGGTCCGCGCATGACGCCGGCCGTTGCGCCTCAGCCCGTGCAGGCGAAGAAGGCGCCCGCGGCGGGCACGGGCGGCAACGACTGGCACGCCTTCGGACTGCTCACCGTCTTCATCGTGCTTCGTTCGATCTGCTACACCGGCGTTCTGAGCTTCCTGCCGCTTTACTGCATCCACGGTCTCGGTGCGTCGCCTTCGGCGGCGAGCGCGGCGATTTCGGTGATTTCGTTCGCGGGCATCATCTGCACCTTCTTCGGCGGTCCGCTTGCCGACCGATTCGGCTGCGTGAGGATGATTCTCGTCGGCAGTCTGCTGCTGGTTCCGGCGACCGCACTCGCCGTATTCCCGGAAAGCCTGATCTGGGTCTATGCGATGCTGATACCGATCAGTCTGGCCTTCAACATTTCCTATTCGCCCTTCGTCGTGCTCGGCCAGACCTATCTTTCAAAGAGCGTGGGCTTCGCGTCCGGGGTGACGCTCGGCATTTCCTTCAGCGCGGGCGGCATCGTTGCGCCGGCCCTCGGCTGGTACGGCGACATTCACGGCATCGCCGCCACGATGGGGCTCATCGTCGGCCTTTCGGTGCTTGCCGCTCTGTCGGCGCTGCTGCTCAAACAGCCCGCCGGATCGGCGGAGAAGACGGTTTCGAAAGCCTGAGCGGAACAGAGAGGCGCACGCCGTTCCGAACGTCGGGCCGCTTTTTTCTGCCGCGGGACATGTCCGCAGGCATGATTCGGAAGTGCAGGACAGGGAACCGCGTACGGTTTCCGGCTGAATGGCGGGAAGGTTATATCATTTTCCTGAATATCGATATATTTATACAGAAGAAAATATCTTTCAGTAAGTCGGGTCTGCCAGAAAGTCCTGCAGATTGCGAAGCCAGATTCGGGCAGCCTGCGGATCTGAAACGGCATAACTGCCGTAGGAGGCAGGGTAAATGAGATCGAGCTTCTGCAGTTTGGCGATTTTGCCCTGAATGACGGAAGAACTGATTTCTTTGGATTTTCCGGCATTGTCCGTCAGCCGTTTTCTGAAGTCCGTACTGAAGAGGCTGCGGCAGCCTTTCTCGCCGGCAGCAGCAATCTCCGTGAAAATCAGTTTCACCATGAGCTGTTCGCTGCGCAGCGGGAGGAGAAATTCTTCAGCATCCAGCCGCGCCTGATTGTCGCAGACAGCCAGAAAGGCTTCATCAATTTCCTCGCCGGGATAGTCCTGAATGCTTCCCAGAATCTGGGTGAGGGCCTTGGGTCTGAAGCCGAGCGTCCGAAAGCCTTTCATGACGGTTTCTCTGTCCGGCAGTTTGGGCGCATCCGCCATCTGACGCATCCGCCAGTCGACGAAATCTTCGCCGAGTACCGGAAAATCAATGCGGTCCGCGCCGTAAAAAGGCTGCGAAGCTCGCGAGGTCATTGCCGTGACGACAGAGCGATGCGATCCCGTACCGACGATGAACAAATAGGTTCCTTTGGGATTGACGTCCCTGAGATTGACGGCATCTCGAGCCGCCTTGAGCATCATCATGAGGTTGCGGCCCGATTCGGACTTCAGCGTTTCCTGGATTTCATCCAGGATCAGGACAATGTCTGTGCTGATGATTTCCATCAGTTCCAAAAACGCATCGGCGAGCGGCACACCGTCCGGAAAGCCGATCTTTTTCGGCTCGAAACTCATCGTGACCAGCGGCAGCGACACTTTCAGCTCCTTGACCGAGGAGTGCCCGGCGAGCTCGATGAAGGCGTTCTGAACGGCACTCAGCACGGCTTTGTAGGGCGGCAGACCGGACTGCTTCCAAAGATCCGCGTAAATCACCAAAGCGCCGCGGCGACGGAGTTCCGGGACGAGGTCCTGCTTCAGGAACGTCGTCTTGCCGATGCGGCGTATGCCGGTTATGAAGAGACCGTCACGGGAAGTGGTCTGAAAAACATCGGGATCAAGCAGACGCTTGGCGAGCAGCTGTGCCAAGTCTGTGCGATGAAATATCCGGGTTCGGCTGAGCATGGCGGAACTTATACAATTATTTTCAATAGTTGTATAAGTATATTATTTTTGAGCCTGACGTGATGACGAGGGAAAGGGATATGCAGAAGCCGAATGTGCCTGTCGGAAAGAGAGCGGCCTCAAGCCGAAGCAGGAAAACGTTCCGGAACATACCGGTCAATGTGCGGTGAGGACAGGCCCAGACGGGACATCCCGATTTGATCGGCCTCATCTGAAGACGAAAATGCCGGCTCGTTCGTTGAACGGGCCGGCATGAGAACGATTGGAGTCGTCTGAGAGACAGCGCTTACGGGATGTCCTTCAGGTGTTCCATGTTCTTGCGGATGCCTTCGCAGCATTCATGGAAGGTCTGCTTTTCTTCGGCGGTAAGCGGGATTTCGATGACCTTTTCCACGCCGTCCTTGCCGATGAGGCAGGGAACGCCGGCGAAGAGGCCGGTTTCGCCGTATTCGCCGTCGAGTTCCATCGTGGCCGGAAGAATGACCTTTTCATCGCGGAAGATCGCGTCGATCATGAAGGCAGCCGTGTTGGCGATGCCGTATTCGGTGCAGCCCTTGCCGGAGTACGTGACCCAGCCGCCGCCGATGGCTTCCTTCTGCAGCGCCGGACGGTCGAAGCGGAAGCGTTCGTCGGTCTTGGCCCACTCGTCGAGCGGCATGCCGTGGAAGCTCACGGCGGACCAGGGCGCGAACTGCTTGGCGCCGTGTTCGCCCATCATGTAGCAGACGATCGACTTGTGGTCGATGCCGGTCTGGCGGGAAAGGGCGGAGAGCAGACGGGAGGTGTCGAGACCCGTGCCGGTGCCGAAGACGCGGCCCTTCGGAAGACCGAGGAGGAGGGCGGCTTCGCGCGCGACGATGTCGCACGGATTCGTGATGTTGAGGAACACGCCCTTGAAGCCGCTCGCCTTCACCTTCGGCGCGAATTCACGGACCTGGGCGATCGTGAAGTCCATTTCGGTCAGACGGTCGAGCGTCTTGAGCAGTTCGATCTTGCCGACGCTGTTGACGACGATGTCGCAGTCGCCGAGGTCCGCGAAGTCGCCGGCCGTGATGGTGACGCGGTGCGGATGGTAGGCGACGGCGTCGCGCAGGTCCTGACATTCGCTGGCGAGCTTCTTTTCATTCTTGTCAACGAGAACCAGCTCATCGGCGATGCCGCGCACGCAGAGCGTGTAGGCGACGTGGGCACCGACGTGACCGAGACCGATGATGCCGACTTTTCTCTTCTTGTTCATGATGGTTTAACTCCGTTCAGGAAAATCAGTTCATTCCGAAAGTGGGGAACAGAACGTAGGTATAGAGCATGCTGAGCGACATGTAGATGAGAAGGATAACACTGAAGACGAGAACCGTCTCGCGCAGCACTTCGTGTTCCTTGTGCACCTGACCGACTGTGGCGCAGGCGGCAACGGTGTTGTTCGGGCAGATGAGGTTGCCGAGCGAGGCGCCGGCGTTCTGACCTGCGAAGACCGTGATCGGGTTGGCGCCGAGCGCCTGGGCCGCATGAATGTGCATGTCGGCGAACATGATGTTGGAGCCGAGGCCCGTGCCGGTCACGAAGGCGCCGCCCGAACCGATCAGCACCGCGGCGGCCGGATAGAAGACGCCGGCGACGTCGGCGAGGTCGTGGGCGAGGAGCTGGATCATGCCGGTCGTCGGCGACTGCATGATGTAGGCCACGATCAGGAGGCTGCCCATCGTCAGAAGGACGGGCATGATGCTGCGGCTCGTCTTGTTGTAGATCTCCATGAGCTGCCTGAAGCTCACGCCGAGCGTGAAGGCGCCGAGAATGCCGCAGACCATGATGACCGCGTCGACCCAGACGATGTAGCCGAAGGTGCACATCAGCTTGAAGCCGTTGGGCACGAGCGCGGGCACGCCGTAGCGGATCGTCGGAAGGAGAAGGAGCATGTAGATGTACGGGCTGAGCGCGCGCCAGGCGGAATACTTTTCGCCGTTTTCACTCTTGAACACGTAGCGGTACTCTTCGGGCGTGCTGATGCCGACCACCTTCAGGTAGACGATGACCGTGATGATGGAGAGAAGACCCGTGCCCATCGAGGTGACTTCGGCACCCACGAAGTTGGAGAGGACGAACATCCAGAGACCCGTTTCGACGCCGGCAAAGAGGAGGAAGGGGACGGCGTTCTTGAAGCCCTTGCGGCCGTAGGCGATCGCAATCATGAGGAACGGAATCACCATGGCGCCGAACATGTGGATGCGGCCGACCATCGAGCTGTTGAGATCCACCGTCGAAATGCCGGCGTTCGTCAGAGCACCGCCGCCCACGATCGTCGTGAGACCGGCGCCGCCCCAGGAGCAGGGCGTGGCGTCGCCCATCAGGGCGATCACGATGGCTGTGACGGGATTGACGCCGAGGGCGACGAGGAAGGGCGCGGCAATGGCCGCGGGCGCGCCGGCGCCCGCGGCGCCTTCAAGGAAGATCGGAAGCATCAGGCCGATGATGATGACCTGAACGCGGCGGTCGTCGGAAATCTTGGCGATCGTGTGCTTGACGTCCTCGATGGCGCCCGTTTCGCGAAGAATGTTCAGAATGACGAAGGCGCCGAAGACCATCCACACGATCTTCAGACCTTCCTTCGTGCCCTTCCAGAGCAGACCGTCAAGAATGTCGACGTTCTCGGCAAAGGAAAGACCCTTCACGTTGAAGTAGGTAAAGGCAAGAACCATCGTCCAGAGGAGCGCCATCGGCGCCACCTTCATGGCCGGCTTCTTGAAGTAAAGGATGCCCACGAGCACCACGAGCAGGGGGCTGAAAGCCAGGATGAAAGACATAATCCTTCTTCTGTAAAAACAAGGAAATAAAATCGGGGGATTCTGAGGTTACGCCTCGGTAAGACTTCTGTCTACAGGTCAGATGGCTTAGGCAGGAGCAACTAGAAAAGTTGAACTCAAGCAAAAATCAGCGGCGAACATCGAATTACGTTCAAATAGATTTGAATATGTTAAAAAGTCTGCGCCCTGCGGCAGAGGTGCCTGCGGGCGACGCGGAGCGGCGCCGCCGGCAAGCCCCGGTTTTCGGGAAATTCATTCGGGAGGAGGGCGCTCCCGGCCGGCTCGAGGCCGGACCTGCCCGGCGTCTTTCCGACAGCTGCTCCGGAGAAACAGACTGCGGGGCCGCCTCCGAAATGAAACAAGGCCGGTCTGAAGCCGGCCTCGAGGAGCATATGGGCGAACGCCCGTTCAGCGGGTGCGCGCCATCCATTCCCTGATGGCGTCGACCACCTGCTTTTCAATGCCGTTGTAGCCGTGGTAGGCGAAGGGCTGGCAGACGTCCCCCTCGGTCACGCCGCCCGTGAACGCGATGAATTCGGTGCCGAAGCGCTCGGATGATTTTTTCGCCGCCCAGAAGGGCGTGCGTCTGCACTCGTCCGTGTCGTGATGGATGATGAGCTGGCGGCTCTTCAGTTTGCGAGTGTCGAAATTGACGATGTCCTTGACCGACGAGGTGTGCACGATGCCTTCGACCAGGCCGTCGATCTCGGGCGCGAGCGCCATGGAGGATTCGGTGCCGCGGCTCGTGCTGATCAGAAAGAGCTTCGCGCCGGGAAAGCGGTTCTTCAGATCGGCGGCGAGCACTCTGAAGCGCTTCGGGTCGGAACTCGAGTCGGTGAAGACCGCCGCCGTGTCGGCGTCGACCAGCAGCTTTCTCGCACGGGCGAGGAAGTTGGTCTTCTTCTTGTAGGCGGGTCTGCCGGCAGGATTGAGATGCGGATTGACGATGCCGTCGCCGCCCGGGAAAAGGACGACGGCGTATTTGGGAGCGTCCGAGACCTTCGTCAGAATATAGGGAACGGAAATACCGTCGGCTTCGGCGGTTTCGAGCGTCTCCGCCGCCTGAACGCCGCCGAGCGCGGCGCAGAGCGCCACTGAAAGAATCACGCTGCGCATGGAAAAACTCCGAAAGGACTGCAGGCCGCAGATGTGCGGGTTCCCGCACGTTTCCGCGGCACGCGTCAGTATAAATCGCAGGCGGGCGGCCGGCGAAGTCCTCAGACTCTCAGCATGGCGAGGGGATCGAAGGCGGCGTCGGCCGGGCGGTTTTCCCTGAGGTGCTAACGGCTGAAGTGAGGGACAAGTTAGCGAGCGGTCAAAAGGGAGCGTTGGCAGATCTGCTGCTAGGCATCAAGTCTGAAGGACAATCCCTCGCGTCCCTTTGACAGCATTGTCTCCGTTTGCGATACTGGACTCGGTGCCAAGAGTGGAAAATTTGTCCGTTGCCGCCGGGTGCCCGTTCGAGGGTACGACTGTATTATGGAGCCCGTCCTTTGAGATGTTGCGGTCCGCAGGCACCATAGCCCCGTCCGAAAGGATGGGGTTTTTACAAACATCTTCAATCGAAAACGGGACACGTCCCACATTTGTTCCTGTGTCCCGAAAACACTGTACCCATTGCGGCAGTATGAAGTCCCGCTAGTCCCGCAGGCCCCGAGCACAAAAACTAAAAGCACTGGTTGACGGCGGCAGGAAAGTCCGCATGAAATGCCGTTCGATGAGTTTCGTCAAGCGGATTTTTTGCTATGGATAGCGCGTCAATTGGTGGTCGAAATGTGGGGGTGTATTTGGGGTGCCTAGATATAAAAATTATTTTT
>JAXEEN010000200.1:0-2000 GCA_034104065.1 Sutterella sp. | reverse complement strand
ATCAGGGCATATGCCCGGTCAACCGGACGGAAATAACATGAATATGTTCAATGTAAAGAACAAATTTTCAGAATAGATATTCGGAATATAGTATGTTAAATAAGACGATGATGCCTTTACCGGTCGAAAAAGCCGCAGACCGCCCGAAGGACATCGGGAACGGCCGGCGGCCCTGACCGGGAGCCTGACGCCGTTACTTCGTCTTGTCCCGGATATCATCATCCTCATAGGTGATTTCGAGGATGGGAATCTTGAAGCTGATCATGCGGACGGCGACCACGACGAAGCAGGAAAACCAGAGCGCGAGCGCCTTGTCGACATGGGACCACTCGATGAGACCGAGATAAAGCCAGCCTCCGAGGAAGGCCGCAGCCGCGTAGGGCTTCTTGTCGGAAAGCACCGCCGGCATGCGGTTGCAGAACACGTCGCGGAGCATGCCGCCGAAGACGCCGGTTGCGACGCCGATCAGCACGCTCACGAAGGCGCCCTGATCATGATTCCAGGCCGTGGCCGTGCTGCCCACGGCAAAGAAGGCCAGACCGATGGCGTCGGCCCAGATGTAGACGATGTTGCGCCAGCCCTCGCGGGTTTTGCGAATGAGCGGCGGCGCGAAAATCGTCATCACGAAGGCGAGCCAGATCCACTGCGGGTGGCTCATCCAGTAGAACGGGCGAAGGTCCAGCATGATGTCGCGCACGATACCGCCGCCGAAGGCGGTGGAAAAAATGGCGACGAACACGCCGACGGGGTCGACGCGGTATTTTTCGGTTGCAAGAAGACCGGCGAGGGCAAAGCCGATCATGCCGATGCCGTCGACGACATCATTGAGCGAAACCGCTCCATCTCCGAACATGGGTTCCTCCGGGGGCAGATAAATTCGGGCGACCCGAATATTGCATCAGGGGATTTGTGCGGGCAATAAGTGATTTTCCTTATTGATGACGGTCTTTCATGCTTGCGGATCGTCGTCGATGAGACCTCTCCCAAAGCGCCGGATTATCGCGAATTCGGGCAAACCCTTTAACCCCCCTCTCCTGCAGCCGTTTCTTCGAACTCAAAGAAGAATGATCCGGCATGTGACCGTCAGCCTGCGTTCATGGATATACGTATATCTATGTATGATTTTCTGACGGACACCCCCAGTCAGAAAAGGACGTCTTCGTCATCCGGTGTCTTTCCCGATTTCCGCCGACGCTTCGGCGCTCCTGCCTCTTCCTCTTCGGCAAACTGGTCCGCGAGTGACGGAAGACCGGCAAAGGGAATCCACGAGACATCATCGTCCCACCAGTCCGGCGGAAGGAATTCCGCAAATTCCCGCCGCAGCCGCTCGGCTTCCTTATGGGAGTATCGGCGGCCCGTTCGGCACTTTTTCTTCATTTCGCCGCGCCGGTGAACCAACCGAGCAGCTCCCTGCGGTCCGGCACTCGGCCGACGACCTTCACCTCGCCGTCGACCGCCACCGCGGGCAGGCTCAGGATGCCCTTGCGGAGCATGGACGGAAAATCGGAGACCTTCCTGACTTCCGCATCGATCCCCTCTTCCTCGCAGAGGGTCTTGACCGTTTCAAAAAGCGCGTTGCAGCGGGCGCAGCCCGTTCCGAAAATTTCGATCAGCATGTCAACATTCCTTAATAAATCAGCGTTTCGCAGAGATTGAGAATCCAGCCGATCATCGTAAAGCAGACGATCAGCCAAAGGAAGAAGAGCGTCAGCAGTCTAGCCGTCATGACCTGGCGGAGCATCACGAATTCCGGGAAGCTCGCGCCCACCGTGCTCATGGCGAAGGCGAGCGTCGTTCCGAGGGGAAGTCCCTTGGCGAGCAGACCCTCCATCACGGGAACGATCCCGGTGACGTTCGTATAAAGCGGCATGCCGGCAAAGACCGCCGCAGGCACGTTCCACCATGCTCCCGTCATCACGCGGGCGAACCAGTCGTCGGGAACGAATCCGTGCAGAAGCGCCCCGACGGCAACGCCGGCAATCACCCACTTCCAGATGCGG
>JAXEEN010000199.1:0-2708 GCA_034104065.1 Sutterella sp. | reverse complement strand
GTCGTCTGCAGGCGCCACAACGGCTGCCGGCAACGCATGATAACCGAAGGAGACCAGTTCGCGCAGGTAAAGCGTGAAGCCGACTGCCGGCCGGCACCTGCCGAACGCACGGCCCACGTCGTCGTAGCGGCCGCCGCGAAGCACCGGCTGGGACATGCCTTCGACGTATGCGGCGAACGTCACGCCGGTCAGATAACGATAACCGTGAACGTCGCAGAAGTCGACCGACACTTCATCGGCACCGCACTGGCCGGCGAGCTCTTCGACCTCGTCGAGCGACTCGCGCACGCCCGGCAGATCGGGAAGCCTGTCCCGAAGGTCGCCGAGCACGGAAATATCGCCGTAGGTTTCAGTCAGAAGGCGCAGTGCCGCACGCGTTTCGGCAGAAAGTGCGGCCGCCGCCTCTTCAAGCGCGACGGGATCCTTCATGCGCAGCGCACGAAGGACCGCATGCATGTCTTCCCCCTCAAGATTCGAACCGGCCAGAAGCGCACGGACGACGCCCACGTGACCGAGGTCGAAGTGAACGCGCTCCACGCCGGCAAGGCGCAGAGATTCGGCAGCGAGGCGCATCATTTCCCGGTCGGCGGCCGGGCCCGAGGCGCCGAACATTTCGGCGCCGACGACATAGGGAAGGCGGCTCGCGAGAGGATGCATCGGACGCTGATGCGCAACAAAGCCGTTGTAGCAGAGACGCGTCACGCCGGTCCGGCCGAGGATGTGCGCGTCAATTCGGGCCACCTGCGGCGTGATGTCGGCGCGGATGCCGAGCATGCGGCCGTTGGCCTGGTCGGTGAACTTGAACGTATTGTTGGCGAGATCCGAGGCGCTGCCCGTCAGAAGAGAATCGGTGTATTCGATCACCGGCGGCATCACCGGCTCGAAGCCGTGACCTGCCAGCAGATCGATGACGGTGCGCGAAATACGGTCGAGGCTTCGGGCCTGACGCGGGAGAATATCGGCAATATTGTCCGGCAGAAGCCAGCTTGCCATGCTTACCTTCTTCATTTAAGGCGGAATTCTTTCATTTCGGAGAGTCACTGTCCGGGCCCCGGACAGGAAGATGGCCGGGCAGAGCGTCCTGCACCGGCCATCTCAAAGTTTACGGCGTGAGCCACACAATAGCCAACCCGGTACATACCAAGATTGTGCCAATGCATCTGATCAATGACAAAGGGGCCTTTTGGATTTGACCGAGCGCCCTCTGCCACGCCCCGGCCGCGGCCATGGGACCGAATCCCTCGATAATGAGCACCCAGCCGAGTGCCAGAAGCATCACCTTCCAGCTGCTCATTGGGGCTTCTCCGCCTTGAAGTAGCGGAAGAAGTCCGCGGACGGATCAACCACCATCAGGTCCTCCCTGCCCGCAAAACTCGTGCGGTAGGCGTCGAGACTGCGGTAGAAGCGCGCGAATTCCGGATCGGCGCCGAACGCCGAGGCGTAGATCTCCGCCGCCTTCGCGTCGCCGTCGCCCTTGATCTTCTGGGCGTCACGGTAGGCCTGAGCCAGAATCACTTCGCTTTCGCGGTCGGCCGCCGCGCGAATGCGCTCAGCCTGGGCGGCGCCCTTCGAGCGTTCCTCGGAAGCGACGCGCTTGCGTTCGGCCTCCATGCGGCGGTAGACCGATTCGGAAATTTCCGGCGTGAAGTCGACGCGCTTCATGCGCACGTCGACAATGGAAATGCCGACGTCCTGCACGCGGGCCTGGAGCATTTCGGAAATCTCGCCCATGGCCTTTTCACGTTCGGAACTCGTGATCTGATTCACAGTGCGCTTGTTCACGACGACGTTGAGCACGTCGCGAAGCAGCGCCGAAACGCGGTTGGCGGCAGCGGGTTCGCTGCCCTGGAAGGACACCCAGTACAGACGCGGATCGCTGATGCGCCACTTCACGAAGGTGTCGATCAGCAGATTCTTCTTTTCACTCGTCTGCACGAGGTCGGCTCCGGCGCCGTCCAGATTCAGAATGCGCTTGTCAAGGTACACCACGTTCTGAAGGGGCGGCGGAAGCTTCACGTGGATGCCGGGCTCGTTCACGACGGTCTTGAGTTCGCCGAGCGCGAAGACGAGGGCGTACTCCTTCTCGTTGACCGTGTAGACGCACATCTTGAGGAGGCTCAGAGCCACCACGGCGAAAATCGCCAGCGTAGAAAGTTTCTTCATATGTCAGTCCGTCCTCAATCTCATCGTTCGCGGAGCATGCGCTGAACGTCCTTCTGAACCTCGGCCGCGGTTTCCGGGGCCGCCGTGCCCTGCGCCGGCAGATCGGCGGCAGGCTCGGTCTTCTGGGCTTCGGTGAGCGCGGCGGAGCGCGTGCTGCTCACGATGCGGTCAAGCGGCAGATAAAGGAGATTGCTTCCGCTCTTGGCGTCGATATAGACCTTCGAGACGTTCTTCATCACGTCGCGCACGGTGTCGACATAAAGGCGGTCGCGCGTGACCTCGGGCGCCTTTTTGTATTCGGAATAGAGTGCGGTAAAGCGGTCCGCGTCGCCTCGGGCCGTCTCGGTCATGCGGGCCTGATAGCCGTAGGCCTCTTCCTTCAGGCGGGCTGCGGTGCCTTCGGCCTTGGGAATGATGGCGTTGCGGTAGGCTTCGCCGAGATTGATCGAACGCTCGCGGTCCTGACCGGCCTTGACGGCATCGTTGAAGGCGGCCTGCACCTGCTGCGGCGGCTGAGCGTTCTGAATGGCCACGCTCATCACTTC
>JAXEEN010000198.1:0-9514 GCA_034104065.1 Sutterella sp. | reverse complement strand
CTTCCTGACGATCTGAAGCCGCTTTACGGCTTTTTGTTTCTGAAAAACACCGAAATCATCCGTCGGATGCTCGGGGGCAAGGCACCGGACGAACATCCGGCGCTCTCGGGCAAACCTGAGGCAGAGCTGATCTGCACGGTCATTGAACTGGCGCTGGAAGCGGCTGAGAATCTTTCAGGAGAGATTCCGGAGCTGAACCGCCGGTCGCTTCGCTGGGAAGCGCTGACAGAAAACATGGCCGCCCTTCGCCGAGCCGTTCAGACCGAAGGACTCGACGATCTCAACACGACGCTCACCGCACTCTCGGGCGCAGTGCGTCTGCTGATCCGCGGCCCGAAGGACCTTCTTCTCGGCGACGTCATGGGCGCACTCCTGAAGCAGGGCACGGCCGGCAGCGATGCAGCGGTGCTCGCGACAGCCTTCAGCGACCTTAAAGTGTATCTCTCTGAAAACTATGCTCCGCCGTCCATGCCGCCGGTAACGCTTCCCCTCCCGACGAGAGTGGCGCGCGTGCGCGAGCTGACACCGCAGCTCAGAAAAGCCGGGAAGCGCGCAGAAACCGCCTACGCCGCCGTTCACAATCTTCTGCTGATGCAGATCGATGCACTGAACGCCTTTCTGCGCATCCCGCTCGAGCGCGTTCTTGCCGGACAGGGCGTCGGGGCGGATCAGGCAGCCTTCATTGTCAGGCAGCTTGAAGAGTGCAGGCTCGCTCAGAGCATTCTTCCTAAAACCTACGGTCATCTTGCCGATTCACTGACCGATCCGTCGGGCGCCCGCCGGATTGAAGAAGCCCTTCAGGGGCTGTTTGCCGCCGGTGACGTCCCTTCCCCCGCCCGCGACATCCTGACGGTTCTTGTGGAAACGCTGGCCGTGCTTTTTCACGAAGAGCCAGGCCGCCTCCCCGAAGCTGTGCTCCGAAACCGGCTTATTGCGGAACCGGGCACGACCTATTCGGCCTATGCCGCGCTCGCCGCCGTCAGGCTTCTCGGCAAACGTCAAGCACAGAAGTAATCGTATCTCGCACGGAGTTGCTGAGCCTGGCAAGACTCTGTACGTTTCGAGGCATTTTTCCTCTGAAAGACGGACAGACTTTCAGTCTTCAGAATGCATTTCTCTGCTCGCAGTTGTCACCGCAATTGAAATAGCAGCCGTCATAAAAGCTGCATTTCGGACAATTTCTGCCTCATCCCTCATTTCACGCATCGCACGAGTAGGGTCCCTGCCGTCAGAACGACAGTTGAGCCGAGAATCACAGTCATCACCGATCCAAGCCCGAAGCCTCCGACAACCAATCCGAGAAGAGGCGGACACATGAGGAGTCCGCTGTAGGCGAAAAAGGAAATCACCCCGGATGCCTGTCCTGCGGAAACGCCGGGGATGCGGCCGGCAATACTGAAAAGCACCGGAGAAATCGGTCCGATGCCGAGCCCCGCCGCCGCGAACCCGATCAAAGCCGCCTGCCATTGAGGCACCAGAACGACCAGCAGCATGCCGGCGGCAGAAAGCAGCGCACAGGAGATCAGCAGGGAGAAGTTGCCGATTTTCTCCCGAATTCGGTCGGCTGCCAGTCTGCTCAGCAGGGCAGTGCCGGCAATCGAACCGTACACCAGAGCCGCTGTCGCTTCATCCGCTCCCCGCTCGGCCATCAGAAAGAGCGAACCCCAGTCGCCCACGGCTCCTTCAGCCTCAAAGGCCAGCATCGCAAGAAAACCGAAGCCGATCAGGAGCAGAGGCGGACGGCGACGGCGGGTCTTTGCCCTGCCGGCATCGTTTGTCTCTTCATCGTCCGACACCGGGAGCAGCTTAGGAGAGGCCCAGAAAACCGCCGCTACAAATAATGCCATCGGAAGGAGATAGTTGAATGCCGGTCCGATGCCGAAAGCGGCAAACAGACTTCCGAAAATCGATCCTGCCAGTCCGCCCAGACTGTAAAAGGCATGCAGCGTATTCATGGATGCCCGGTGATAGCGTTTTTCGACCTCAAGTCCCTGAATATTCATGGTGAAGTCGGTAAGCCCCATGCCCAGACCGATCAGCGCACTGCCGCCGATCAGTCCGGCCGTGTTCTGAGCGAATGCCGTCGCCATCAGCGCGAGCACCATGAAAACAGTCGAGGCCCGAAGCACGCCGGCGCATCCGAACCGTCCGGTCAGCCGGGATGCCGCACTCAGACCGGCCAGAGAAGCGGCGCCGATGGCCAGCAGCACCAGTCCGACGGCCGACGCCGGCGATCCGGTCGCCGAACAGAAATACGGAAAGCGCGAGGAAAAGAGCCCGTAGACGACGCCCGGGCCGAAAAAGAAAACAGCAGCCGCCAGCCGTGCGGCAGCATAGGACGGAAGAACCGACATTGAAAAAAGGCGAGCGGGACCTTCCCGCAGGAGAAGGAAATCTGAACTCTAGCACCGTTCGAACGGCGGCAGGCACCGGAGAAATCGTTTCGCCGGCGGATTTCTGCCTACCGGCGACCGCCATTGAATTCCCGAACAGGATTTTATTCATCCAGTGCCGGCAGCGGATCCTCACTGAACCGGACCGAACCGCGGATGTCGAAACCCGAACCGTCGCCCGCCCGGCGGTCCAGAAGCGGCTTCAGAATCCGAAGGAGTCTCTGAGCCGAGACGTCCGGACTCAGACCTTCGGCCGCCTGCAGACACTTTTCGCGCCAGGCGACCCGATTGTCGTAGAGCTCATAGAGCCTGTCCGCCCAGGGCCGCATCTCCTCCTCGGTCGGAAGCACCGTCCAGCTTTCGGAGTCTTCCGTGATCGACGGCGGCAGCGGCAGGTTGTATCCGCCGCCGCTGACGGCTTCCGGCAGACCGCCGCAATCGGAAGCCAGAACGGGAATACCGTTCATCACGGCCTCGGTTGCGACGCGTCCCCAGCTCTCAAACCAATACGAAGGCGCGAGCAGAACGCCGGTCGAGGCATAAATCTCGGAGACGCGGGCGGTGGCCTGACGGATCGCGACGTTGCTGAACGTCTGTCCGCGAAAGGCCCTGCCGACGGGTTCGCCGGGATTGCGAAGCGCCCGGAGCGCATCCACGAACGTTCCCCGCGTTTCGACGATCTGGAAACGGATGTCGGGACGCTCCCTGTTCGCCATCAGAATCAGCCTCGCGACGGCGGAAGCCCCCTTCGCCCAGCTCGGATTGATGAACGTCACGAAATCGTCCGTCTTCATCTGAGACACCACGGACGCAGGATTGATGCAGATGCCGTAGGGTTCGACCTTCAGGTGCTCGACCCGGAGATAGAAATCGGACGTTGCCTGAGAATCCGTGATGAGAACGTCATGGAGCGGAAATCGGAATGCCGAACAGCTTCGCCTCCTGCCACATCGATCGGCAGAGCGGATCGCAGCCGTAGCCGATGACGAGGTCGGGCCTGAACGTGCGCAGCAGCTTGATGTACTCGATCAGGAATTTGCCGGCCTCGCGAAGCGTCATCTCCTGCCAGACGGTGGACTTGAATCCCGTGAAGAAACAGTGGCGGATCGGACGATCCTTCCCGGCCGAATAATCCGTGTTGACAAGGATGTCGCGGCCCTCGTTGGCGCGGATCTGTTCAGCAAGATCCGGAATGCGGGCGAGTCCCGACGGATTGTCGAAAATCCCGCCGCCGATGCTCATGCACTCGACGCCGGCCCGCTCCAGCGCCCACAGCATCACCGAACACTGCAGAGATGCGCCGTTCGAGACGTCGAAAAGCGTCTGAGGACAGGCAAAAAGGATTCTCGCGGGTCTCATGAATGGCATCCTCGGAAGGATACGCGTGAGACCGAAATCATATCACCGCCGTCGGCCCGGCCTGTCTGTTGCCGAACAAAGTCGACGAAATCAGGACGAAATTAACAAAAATAAACAAAGAACGCGGCAAAATCACCGCAGATATCTGCGCACGCCGCCGGACAGGGCTGCCTCAGCGAAGATCAGCCGACAGCTAAATGCCGTACTTCTTCGGGAGAAGGACCTCGCAGGCATCCGTGAACGCGTTCTTCTCGGACTCGTGAAGAACGGTTCCGTTCACGCCGTCGATCACCAAAACCCTGTCGTCGTCCGCAAAACGCAGGCGGAAATACGCCTGTTGACTAGCAGACCCGTTCATTCCCGTCAGAAAGCATCCGTCGATTCCGAGATCAACCTCGGCATCCGAGGGCATGTTCCTCAACTCCTCATCGCAGTATGCGCCCCAATAAGGATCCAGACAGAGGCAGGTTGATCGTGTCGTCAGAATAAGGCCGGAAGCAAACGGCTCATGCCTTTTTTTCCAAACCGCCAATGATTCTCACCGGCCTCCTGAAGCCGGAAGCCGCCGAATGTTCGAACGGACAGCAGCCGAGTGTTGAAAGCCTGAGTAACAAGGTCGGCGCCGGCATAGTTCCGGCCTCCGACCCACCTGTCGATGCAGGCCCAAACCGCCGAAAACCCAAGCATCTTTGCGAAGTCGCCGTCATCTTCAAAAGCATCCGCCAATTCTTCCCATGCGTAATAGCGGGCATCAGCCGGTATGACTTCATCGATAAAAAGTCGACATGGAACCCCAGGATCGCGGCCTGCATGCAGAAGCAGCTTCAGACCGACAAGAAATTCTCGGTTTGCAAATCCGCCTTTAATATAGTGCGCCAGCGTCAGCGCTCCGTTTCGGCCCTCGTCAAGCGCCGGATCAAAGCCGGAAACCAAAAGCAGCTTCACGAATGCCAGTTTCTCAAACGGAGGGTTGAAGCTCCAGTCGTTCAACACGCAGGCAGGAAGACGGGCGTCCGGTATCTCGGAAGCCGCGGCTTTTGCGTTGACGTCTGCGCCGTATGCAATCAGCTTTTCCGCCTCCGCGATGACAGCCCGGCATTCGGACTCAGTCGACAATTCAGAAAGCGTACTTAGAAGATCAAACAAAGCCTGATCTGCCGGGCGGCTGAATCGGTAACCGACAAGCATGAGGCAAACCAAAAGAGGAAAGATGAATTCACGGGAAGGCACCGCCGGGTAAGAGCCCGTCAAACCGCCTGTGGCCTGCCGTGCAGGGGACGCACACCGGCTTCACCGTGCGGCAGTACATCTATAATGATTATACTTTACATATAGAATATGTAAAGTACCGATTTGCACCGAGCGTCGGCCATGCCCATGTCTGCATTGAGCGAAAAAAGAGCCGGCTCCCTCAGAGGGAAACGGCTCTTTGCGAACGACCGCCGGGATCAGGCACCGGCGAAGTGCGTCTTACTTGACGAGCTTGGAGGCACGCTTGGCTTCGGGCTTGTCGGCGCCTTCCGCAACGCGGGGAGCGGGCGCAGCAGCCTTCGGCTTCAGTTCGGCCACACGGTATTCGTAGAGCGACACGTCAAGGACGCGGACGCCGAAGTGCGGGTCGTTGGCCGGGCTGTGCCAGACATCCTTCTTTTCGCGCCAGGCGTTGATGAAAGCCACGACGTTCACCGGAATGTCGGTGGAGTTGGTGACTTCGTTGAGGGTGAACGTCTGGCCGCCGACGAGGTAGACGCGCAGCGAGTGGACGTAGTTCTTCTTTGCTTCTGCCATTTTGGAATCCTTATTCTGTATGACGCCGGCGGCACAGCAGGAAACAGCTCTGCCCGGCTTCCAACCGGGACTGGTCCCCGTGCCGGATGAAATCACGGATCATACTAGCATTGCGAAGACGGCGACAGCGATAACAGGCCGGAATCACCCTCTTTCTTGATACTTGTCAGAGAATCGCAAATCAGCCCGTCTTTCAGGCAAATTCAGGAGACGCTGAACCGTGCGGATTCGCCGAATCGCTCATTTTCCGGAATGAGAAGCAGTACCGAAAAACGGGGGCCTCGTCTTGGCCTTGCCCGAAATCTTCTCGATCGTCACCTCGAAAACGTCGGCGTCGGCGATGCTCTCCGCAATCACCTTTTTGGCCTCATCGAGCGGACGGGAAGGCACGAAGCGATTGACGAACGCCTCGAAGATGCGCTGCTTCTCAGCCGGGTCGGCCACGATGCGTGAACGGCCTGCCACAACGGCGGAGACGTACTTCACCGTGTATTCATCTTCCTTGATGGGCGACGTGCCGATCCAGGCGAGCGACACCTGGGAATTCTGCTGAATATTGACGCGCTTGCGGCTCAGTTCGTTCTTCGTGCCGTGGAAATAGATCCTGCCCCCGAACAGGAACGGCGTCACCGGGACGGCATACGGCGTGCCGGAGGCATCGGCAGTGCCGAGAACAGCATGGTCGGTGTGTTCGATGACGTAGCGTGCTTCTGCTTCGGTCAGTTCATAGTCCTTGCGCCGCAGCGCGCGTTCGGTGGATTCTGCGGGAGCGGCGGCTCGGGCGGCGGCCTTCAAGGAGATTAATCCCGCCTGAGCGGCGAAGCGCGGTAATACGTCAGGTATTACCGTCCGAGTGTTTCTACCAGCTCGGCCCGAAAAAACCTCTAAAAAGTTCGGCCGCTCTTTCCAGGTCGAGACGGTCGGGATGGGTTTCGCTCGCGCGCCTGCGGGCTTCGCGCTCGGGGCTGGCGGTTCCGCCCAGCATTTCCGTCATGCGCTGAAACACCGCGGGATCGATGCGGCCGCGGCAGAGGAACGTTTCCGCCAGCGTGTTGCCGCTGCCGGCCGAGACCAGTTTTTCGGAAGTCCGCTTCATCCAGGCGCGGGCCTTTTCATCCTCCGGATCGCCGCCCATCGTGGCAAAGCAGCCGATCGTCTTCCCGGTGAGTTTCGGCGCCACGGCCAGCATGTCTTCGGGCGCATCGCCGCGGTCGCACCAAAAGCCGAGCAGCACCGGATTGAATTCGGACAGATCGTCCGGCAGTTCGGACGGTCTGAGCATCACGGCGCCCGGAAGCGCATCGCAGATGGCGTGACCGACCGTCAGCGTATTGCCGGTGCGGGAACTGATGATGATGAGGGGCTTGGTCGTCATGATGGATATCCGTAGAAACCGAGTCTCAGTGTAGCGAATTTCATCCTGCAGCACCCTATCCCGAGGGATGGATTCATGACTCGGCGGCGTCCTGCGCCGGCTGGGCGAGCCTGCGCCAGGCACAGACGCTCCTGCTCTGCTTATCGGCCTTGTCGAGCATTTTTTCGTGTTCGATCAGTTCTTCCGGCGTCGCCCGAATCACCCTGAATTTGGAGGCGTCGGGCATCATGCGGCGCAGATTCGGATCGTCCACCTCGTCCAGATTGATCTGGCCCTGACCGCGGGTCATGGCCAGATAAACTTCGGCCAGAATCTGACTGTCGAGCAGAGCGCCGTGATAGATGCGGGCCGAGTTGTCGATCTGAAGCAGAATGCAGAG
Organism: Sutterella sp.; assembly: GCA_034104065.1. Classification (GTDB taxonomy): domain Bacteria; phylum Pseudomonadota; class Gammaproteobacteria; order Burkholderiales; family Burkholderiaceae_F; genus Sutterella. The sequence goes on along the minus strand of JAXEEN010000198.1, from coordinate 2,220 downwards.
ACTGTCGAGACTGACGCGGCGGCCCGGATAAAGTTCTCGGGCGATGTCGATGGTATCGACAATCCCCGTCACGTAGTCCTCAAGCCTTCCCTTTCCGCAGCGCTCGAGCTCCATGTTCAGAAAGCCGACGTCGAATTCCGCGTTGTGGATCAAGAGCTCCGCGCCGCGGATGAATTCAATGAAGCGGTCCGCCGTCTGGGCAAAGGTCGGGCAGTTCGCCACTTTTTCATTGGTAATGCCGTGAATCGCCGTGACTTCGGCGGGAATGTCGCGCTCCGGGTTGACGAAGATCTGCAGATAGTCCTTTTCATCATCGCTCATCGCGCGTCCGTTGAGGCGCACGCAGCCGATTTCAATGATGCGGTCGCCCTTTTGGGCTTCAAGACCGGTGGTTTCCGTGTCGAGCGTGATCTGGACTTTGCTGCTGCGTCGGGCGGGTGCGTTCACTTCTGGCATTCCATGGATGACTGAATACGGAGAGACTATATCGCAAACCGACTGCGACGATGCGGCCGGGCGAAGGTCCGAGGGAGAATTCGATCCTCCTACGGGTACCGGCACCAGGCCGGTCCGGGATCCTCTTCAGGCCCGAACTCTGAGCCAAAGCAAAGAAACGCCGTGTTTTCAGCGCGACGCGCGAAATAATCCTGTAAAGTTTGCTCCCGTTCCGTTTCCGCCCGATTCCCGGGCGGATCCCCTCTCCTACAGACAGCTTTTACCGATTTCACTCCCATGTCCGGCGCAGTCAATGTGAAGCCGATGGTCACCGACGTATTCGTCCGCGGTGCCGTCAACGGCTGGAATATTTCCGTCATGTCCACCATCCCCAACGTGCTGATGGCCTTCGTGATCATCAAGATTCTGAAGCACTCGGGGCTGCTCGACATCATCGGCCAGGTCTTCAGCCCCGTGATGGCCGTCTTCGGCCTCCCCGGCGAAGCCGCCACGGTGCTGATCGGCGCCTGGATGTCGATGGGCGGCGGCGTCGGCGTGGCCGTATCGCTGTTCGACCACAACATTCTGACGGGCGCCCATCTCGGCATTCTCGCGCCGTCGATCTTCCTCATGGGCTCTCAGGTTCAGTACATGGGCCGCTGCCTCGGCGTGATCGGCATTCAGGGCCGCGACATGCTGACCATCATGGCCATCCCCGTCATCGTGGCGTTTTTCATGATGTTCGTGATGCGCCTGATCGTCATGGGCGCTTAACAGCATCCTGATTGCAGAAATCGAGGCCGTCCGCATCAGCGCGGACGGCCTCTTTTTTAGCTGCGGGTTCCCAAATCCGCGCCGGTCCCGCCGGCATGAATCCTGCAATGCTCTGCCTGCCGGAGAAACGAAAGCCTCTTTGCGCCTTCTCCCTCCCTTGGACACCATCTGCCTTCGTCAGTCCGTGTCTGCCGATCACCGTTTCCGTCAGTTCAGACGACTGATCTACCGCAAAGTCAGCGGAGTCCGGCGGCGCCTGAATGAGCAGCCGGTTTGGATCAGTTCAATCCGGGACTGCCGGACGGAAGGCGTTTCTGCTTCAGCCTTCCATGGCGCAGGAGACGACTTCGCAGACCGGATTCCATCGTTCTTCGTTACTGCGTATTGTTTGAGATACCCGTCGGCCAAATCGACCCAAACACCCGTGCAACTTGATAATCTCTGCTCCTGAGGACGCTCTGAAGAGGGAACCGCCTCGGTGATCTTCACCGACATTAACGGCCCCGCCCGCAGACGGCGTTAATCAGAGATTCCTCTCTTTAAGGAGCCTTCGTCATGCCTCTTGACCTTCAGTCGCTTCAATCCTTTGTCGGTATTACCAGCGTAGACCGCTTCACCATTCGCGATGACAACACGCTCGGGAAACGCAGTGCCGTCAGCGCGTTCTTTCACAGGATCGGCGACGCTTTTCGGCGCCTGTCACAGTCCGGCCGAGCTGCCATTGCCGAACGCAACGACCGTATTCTGACCGCCATGGAAAGAGCCGTGAATGAAGCCCGGGCACACGAACAGCCCGAAATACGAACGCTCGGCGAGCGGCTCATCACGGCAACAGCCAATCTCAGATACGCGGCATCGCGCAGCAGCAGCGCGGTTCTGGCTGATCGGCTCGATCAGCTTCGAGCCGACCGGGGCTTTCAGCGTCTGCCCGAGATGTCTCAGCGCGCTCTTGTTGACGGCTTCCGGAAGCTTGCCGAAAACCTGCCTTTTGCCGACTGGCAGCGGAGCATG
>JAXEEN010000197.1:0-23011 GCA_034104065.1 Sutterella sp. | reverse complement strand
CGGTTCGCCCGTGCTCTTCAAGCAGCTTCCTCAGCTGCTCATCATGAACCGCGCCTGGGCGGAAAAGAACGGCGCGCTTGAACCTCAGGACTTCATCAACCGCCAGGAAGCCTATGCGGCCCGTCATGCCAACGGCACCGGTCCCTTCCGGCTGAAGAGCCGCGAAGTGGACGTGAAGACGGTCTTTACGGCCAACGAGGACTGGTGGGATCAGGTAAACCGCCGCGGCAACGTGACCGAAGTCACCTACATGCCGATCAAGTCGGCGGCCACCCGCACGGCGGCGCTCCTTTCCGGTCAGGTCGACTTCGTTCTCGACTCGGCCACGCAGGACATGCTTCGCCTCAAGAAGTCCCCCGGCATCACCGTGATCGAAGGGCCTGAAAACCGCGTGCTGATGGTGTCCTTCGACCAGCACCGCGACGCCTCGCCCTATGTGCGCGATGCGGACGGAAAGCCCATGAGCGTGAATCCGTTCAAGGACAAGCGCGTGCGCGAGGCGCTCAGCATCGCCGTCAATCGTCCGGGGCTCGTCAAGGGCGTGATGCGCGGATCGGCCGTGCCGACCGGCACCATCGTGGCCGAAGGCGTCGAGGGCTGGACGAAGGAACTCGCCCAGCCTCCGAAGTTCGATCTGCCCCGCGCGAAGGCGCTCCTTGCCGAGGCCGGCTATCCGAAGGGCTTCGGCTTCACGCTCGACTGTCCGAACAACCGCTGGATCAATGACGAAAACGTCTGCAAGGCGCTCGCCGGCATGTGGGCCAAGGCGGGCCTCAAGGTCGACGTCAACACGATGCCCCGCGCGCAGTACTTCCCGAAGGTGCTGTCCTTTGATTCCTCCGCCGGTCTCGTGGGCTGGGGCAACGGCATGTTCGACGCGCTCTTCTCGCTTCAGCCGCTGTCCGCCACCTTCAACAAGAATTCGGGCGAAGGCATCAGCAACATCGGCCGCGCTTCGAATGCGCAGCTCGACGAACTCGTGCGCGCCGTGAAGCTTGAAGAGGATGCGGCCAAGCGCACGAAGCTCATGCAGGAAGCGCTCGCCGTCGAAAAGGCCGAGGTGCTTCACGTGACGCTTCATCAGCAGACCATTCCCTGGGCCATGAAGCGCGGCGTCGAGGCGGTTCACCGTCCCGATAACCGCCTGGTTCTCGAATGGGTGAAGGTGAAGTAAGCGCCGGGACAGTCTGAAGCATGCTGGTTTTCGTCATCCGACGCGCCCTGCAGGCGCTCGTCGTCATGCTCACCGTGGCGGCGGTCTCCTTCGTTCTCTTTCAGTTCGTCGGCGATCCCGTTTCGCAGATGCTCCCGATGGACGCCACGCCGGCCGACCGCGAGGCGCTGACCCACGCGCTCGGTCTCGACCGGCCGGCCTGGGTGCAGTTCTGGCATTTCCTCGTCAATGCGCTGCAGGGCGACTTCGGCCTGTCGCTCAGACAGGCCGTGCCCGTGTCGCAGCTGATCGCCGAGCGTCTTCCCGCGACGCTCGAACTGGCGTTCGCGGCGGTCATTCTCGCCACGCTGATCGGTCTGCCCGCCGGCGTCTATGCCGCGATCACCCGCGGCACGTGGCGCTCGAGCGCGATGATGGGCGCCTCGCTGATCGGCATTTCGCTGCCGACCTTTCTCATCGGCATTCTGCTGATTCTCGTCTTCAGCGTCTGGCTCGACTGGCTGCCCGCCTTCGGGCGCGGCGAAGTCGTGTCCTTCGGCTGGTGGACGAGCGGCATGGCGACGGCGGACGGCCTGAAGCATCTGATTCTTCCGGCCGTCACGCTGGCCGTCTTTCAGGTGGCGCTCGTCATGCGCCTGGTGCGCTCGGAAATGCTCGAGGTGCTTCAGAGCGACTTCATCAAGTTCGCCCGGGCGCGCGGTCTTTCCGACCGGGCGGTGTACTTCACCCATGCGCTCAAGAACACGCTTCTCCCCGTGATCACCATCACGGGCCTGCAGCTGGGCGGCATCATCGCCTTTTCCATCGTGACGGAAACGGTCTTCCAGTGGCCGGGCATGGGACTCCTTTTCCTTCAGGCGGTGCAGTTTGCCGATATTCCGGTGCTGTCCGCCTATCTCTGCCTCATCGCACTGGTTTTCGTCGTCATCAATTTCTGCGTGGATCTGCTCTACATGCTGATTGATCCGCGTCTGCGTGTCCGCAGGAGCTGACTATGTCTTCCCATCCGCTTTTCGAGCGGCAGAACATGCCGATTCCCGAAGTCTCCGCGTGTCTTGAGGACGTCATTGCCGTCCGGCACGATCTTCACGCGCATCCGGAGCTCGGATTTCTCGAGCACCGCACCGCCGCCGCTGCCGCCGCCAAGCTTCGCGAATACGGCTGCGACGAAGTGATCGAGGGCGTCGGCCGGACGGGCGTCGTCGGCATCATCCGCGGACGTCCCGGCCGGCATGCGGTGGCGCTTCGCGCGGACATGGACGCGCTGCCGCTCACGGAGGCCACGGGCCGGCCCTGGGCGTCGGTCACGCCGGGGCGCATGCATGCCTGCGGCCACGACGGCCATGTGGCGTGGGCGCTGGCGGCGGCCCGCGCGCTCGCCGCGACGCGCCGGTTCGAAGGCACGGCGGTCATTCTGATTCAGCCGGGAGAGGAGGGGTACGCCGGGGCCCGGGAAATGATCCGAGACGGTCTCTTCGAACGCGTTCCCGTCGACGAGGTCTACGGCGCGCACGGCTCGGTCGACGTGCCGCTCGGCAGCTTCGGCTTCTCGCTCGGTCCCGTCACGGCGGCGGCCGACAAGTTCACGATCTCCGTGAAGGGAGTCGGCGGCCACGGTTCGCGTCCGCACCGCTGCATTGACCCGGTGGTGATCGCCTCCGAAGTGATCGGCGCCGTGCAGACGGTGGTTTCGCGTTCTGTCGATCCGATGCATCCGGCGGCGATTTCGATCGGCAGCATTCACGGGGGCGACCCCGACGGCGTGTCCGTCATTCCGGAAAAAGTGGTCATGGCGGGCACGACCCGCTGCCAGACGGCGGACGACCGCGACACGATCGAGCGCCGTCTCGGGGAAATCTGCCGGGGACTGTCGCTCACGACCGGAGCCGACGTCACGCTCGACTACACGCGCATGTATCCGCCGCTCGTCAATCTCGACCCCTATGTCGGCGCGGCCCGCGCCGTCGCGCTGAGCTATGCCGGCGCCGAGCGGATCGTGACGACGCCCGCCTCCATGGGCGCCGAAGACTTCAGCTTCTTCCTCGAGGAAAAGCCCGGCGCCTTCTTCTGGGTCGGACTAGGCGACGACGAACACCGCTGCGGCGCCCATCATCCCGGGTTCGACTTCAACGACAAGGCGATCGGCGGTGCGGCGAGCATCTTCGTGAAGCTCGTCGAATCGCGGCTTGCCGCACTCAGCGACGGAGACCGTGCCGATGGGGAATGACACCATGGAGGCCGCCGGTCCGGGCGCGGCCTGGAGGCGGTTCGCCGACAGCGATCTCGTCTGGTCCTTCCGGCATTCGCCGGCGGCCGCGGTTTCGCTCGCCGCCGCGCTGCTGATCGCCGTGCTTGCGCTCGGCGCGCCGCTCTTTGCCACGCAGAATCCCTTCGACCTGGCGACGATCGACATCGCCGACGCCAGTCTGCCGCCCTTCTGGCAGGAAGGCGGTTCCGAGACCTACTTTCTCGGTACGGACGATCAGGGGCGGGACCTCTGGTCGGCCATGCTCTACGGCCTGCGGCTCTCGCTCGTGATCGGACTCACGTCCGTCGCGCTTTCGATTGCGCTCGGCGTGAGTCTCGGCCTTGTCTCGGGCTTTGCGGGCGGCTGGGTCGACACGCTTCTGATGCGCGTCTGCGACGTGATGCTCTCCTTTCCCGCCATTCTCGTGGCGCTTCTCACCGACGGCATTCTGCGCGCGGCGCTGCCTTCCGAAAGCATCGACGGGCTCTCCTACTTCGTGCTGATCTTCTCGATCACGCTCTCGGGGTGGGTGAAGTACGCCCGCACGGTGCGCGGTCTGACGCTCGTGGAGAAGGAAAAGGAATACGTGCTGGCGGCCCGCGTGGTCGGCGCCCGCCGTTTCTCGCTGATGTTCCGGCACATTCTTCCCAACGTGCTCGGTCCCGTGTTCGTGCTCGGCACCGTGCACGTCGCCATGGCCGTGATGACCGAGGCGACGCTCTCCTTCCTCGGCGTAGGCGTGCCGCCCACGACACCGTCGCTCGGAACGCTGATCCGCATCGGCAACGACTATCTCTTCTCGGGCGAATGGTGGATGACCATCTTCCCGGGCGCCGTGCTCATCGTGCTCGTCGTCTCCGTGAATCTGCTCGGCGACTGGCTGCGCGATGCGCTCAACTCCCGGCTTCAGCAGTGAGGTGACGCAATGACCGACAATACTCCGGTTCTCGAGGTGCGCGGCCTCAGAGTGGAAATTCCGACGCGCCGCGGCGTGCTTACCGCTCTCGACGGCGTGACGCTCAGCATCGGCCGGGGGGAGATCCTCGGCATGGTGGGCGAATCGGGCGCGGGCAAGTCGATGACGGGCAGCGCCGTGATCGGGCTTCTGCCCCCGCCCGCCCGCGTGTCGGCGGGAGAGATCCTGCTCAACGGCACCCGCATCGACAATCTGCCCGAAAAAGAACGCAAGGCGCTCCGCGGCCACAGAATCGGCGCGGTCTTTCAGGATCCGCTCACGAGTCTCGACCCGCTGATGACGGTGGGCGATCAGCTCGTCGAAACCATTCTGACCCATGATCCGGCGCTCTCGCGCGAAGCGGCTCTGAAAAAGGCCGTGGCGCTGCTCGCCGAAACCGGCATCCCGTCGCCGGAAACCCGCGTTTCGCATTATCCCCATCAGTTCTCGGGCGGCATGCGCCAGCGCGTGGTGATTGCGCTGGCGCTCTGCGCCGATCCCGAACTCATCATCGCCGACGAACCGACGACGGCGCTCGACGTCTCCATTCAGGCGCAGATCATTGCGCTGCTGAAGCGTCTCGCGCGCGAACGCGGCAGCGCCGTCATGCTGATCACCCACGACATGGGCGTCATCGCCGAAACGGCGGACCGCGTGGCGGTGCTCTATGCGGGGCAGCTCGCGGAGATCGGGCAGGTGACGAGCGTCATCGACCGCCCGCAGCATCCGTACACCAAGGGTCTGATGGGGGCGATTCCCGACATTCATGCGCCCGGCATGTGGCTCGAACAGATCGAAGGCTCGATGCCGGGACTCAACGCCATTCCGAAGGGCTGTCCCTTCCATCCGCGCTGCCGCGCGGCGGACGAGCGGTGCCGGGCCGAAAGACCGCCCCTCATGCCGATGGGCACCTGCGACGCCGCCTGCTGGAAGGCGTCGCCCACGGGCGGTCCGGTGCCTGATTCGCTGGTCCGCTTCGTTCCCCGCACGGCCGTCATCAAGGAGAGCGCGTCATGAGCGACGTCAGAACGGACGACATCATCGTCGAGGCTTCCCATCTCTCGAAAACCTTCGACGTCTCCGCGCCGTGGATTGCGCGCGTGCTCACCGGACGGGGCAGAACGCTGCTTCACGCCGTGAGCGACGTATCCTTCACGATCCGCCGGGGCGAGACGCTGGCGCTGGTCGGCGAGTCGGGCTGCGGCAAGTCGACCCTCGCGAGACTGCTCGCCGGTCTCTACATGCCGTCGGGCGGCACGCTGAAGCTCTTCGGCGAGGACGTGACGAACGAGACCGACCGGGCGGGTCGGCTCGGCAGCCGCCTCAACATGATCTTCCAGGATCCCTATGCGAGCCTCAATCCCCGCTGGCGCGTGGCCGACATCATCGCCGAGCCGCTTCGCGTGCAGCATGCCGAGCTCGGCGAGGCGGAAATCCGCCGCCGGGTCGAGGAGGCCCTCGAGCTGGTCCGTCTGCCGAAGGAAGCGCTGAAAAAGTACCCGCATCAGTTTTCGGGCGGTCAGCGCCAACGCATCTCGATCGCCCGCGTGCTCTCGGGCGCGCCGGAATTCGTGATCTGCGACGAGCCGACGAGCGCGCTCGACGTCTCGGTTCAGGCTCAGGTGCTCAACCTCATGAAGGAAATGCAGCAGCGCAGCGCGATGACCTATCTCTTCATCTCGCACAGTCTGGCCGTGGTGCATCATATGAGCGACCGCGTCGGCGTGATGTATCTCGGACGCCTCGTGGAGCTCGCCGACAAGGCGGCGCTTTTCGACAACCCGCTGCATCCCTATACGCGCATGCTGCTGGATGCGATTCCCCACATCCGGGGATCCCGCGCGGCGCGTACGCCCGTGGCGGGTGAGGTGCCGAGTCCGCTTGCGCCGCCGCCCGGCTGCGCCTTTCATCCCCGCTGCCCCCGTGCCTGCGGGCGATGCCGCACCGAGGTGCCGCTTCTGCGTGCGGTGAAGACCGCATCGGGACTGCGCTTCGCCGCCTGCCATCTGGTCGAGTGACGAGGACAGGGGGCCCGGCCCTAATACCGGGTCTCCTTCACTTATAATCAGACGCTGACGCCGAACGCTCCGTGCGGAGCGCGGTTCCCGTCAGCTTCCGAACCGTTTCCGATGCCGGCTGAGCTTGCGCCGGCATTTCTTTTTATCCGAACCTGCAGCCCGCCATGATTCCCGAGGGATTTATCACCAGTCTGATTGACCGCGCCGACATCGTCGACGTGATCAACCGCTACGTGCCCCTCAAAAAGGCGGGCCGCAACTGGACGGCGTGCTGTCCCTTCCACAAGGAAAAGACGCCGTCCTTTTCGGTGAGCCCGACCAAGCAGTTCTACAAGTGCTTCGGCTGCGGCGAGGGCGGCAACGTCCTCTCCTTCATCATGAAGTACGAGGGGCTCGAGTTTCCGGATGCGGTCCGCAGACTGGCCTCCTACGTGGGCATGGAAGTGCCCGAAGAGCGTTCGCCCGCAAAGGCTCGCGCCCGCGAGCGCGCGAAGACCCTCACCGACTACATGGCCGAGGCCGCGCAGTTCTACACCGATCAGCTTCGTCTCTCGGTGCGCGCGGTCAATTATCTGAAGAACCGTCAGATTTCCTCGGCGACCGCCAAAAAGTTCGGACTCGGCTACTCGCCCGACGAGTGGCATTCCCTGCAGAGCGTCTTCGGCGACAAATATGCCGACAAGGCGCTCGTCGACTGCGGTCTCGTCAATGTGAAGAACGACCGCCGCTACGATGCCTTCCGCGGCCGCATCATGTTTCCGATCCGCAACGGCAAGGGGCAGGTGATCGGCTTCGGCGCCCGCACGATGAACGGCGACGAGCAGCCGAAGTACCTCAACAGCCCGGAGACGCCGATCTATCACAAGGGGAGCGAACTCTACGGCTACTTCGAGGGCCGGGACGCCATTCATGCGAAGGGCCGGGCCATCGTCTGCGAAGGCTACATGGACGTGATCCAGCTGTCGCAGGCCGGCTTTGAAGAGTCGGTCGCCGCGCTCGGCACGTCGATTACGCCCGAGCACGTCCGAAAGCTCTTCAAGCTCACCGATTCGGTCTTTTTCTCCTTCGACGGCGATTCGGCGGGCCGCCGTGCGGCCAGACGCGCGCTTGAGGCGACGCTGCCCGTCATCACCGACATGCAGCGGGCGGGCTTCATCCTCCTGCCGCCCGAGCATGACCCCGACAGTCTGATCAAGGCCGAAGGCGCCGGCGCCTACGAAAAGGAAATCGAAAAAGCCTATCCGCTCACGGACTTTCTGAAGCGCGTACTTCTCGAAGGCAAGGAGCTTATGTACGCCGAGGAGCGCGCCAAGGTCGTGGCCGAAGCGCGCCCGCTCATTCTCTCGATGCAGCACGCGCCGATTCTGCGGCTCGCCCTCATCAAGGAACTGGCCGGCATCGCCCGTCTGCCGACGGACGACATCGAACGGCAGTACGGTCTGGCCGAACCCGCGCCGGCTCTTCCGGCTGCCCGTCAGGACGGCCGGGGCCGCCGGCCCTGGGAGCGCGGCGGGAATCGGTGGGACCGCCGCTGGCAGCGTCCCGCGCCGGAACCCCGCATCCGCGTGAAGGACGTGCGCGAGCGCATGCTTCAGTGCTTTCTGGCCTATCCGGCGCTCGTCGCCGAATACAGTCACTCGATTGAAGAGGAGTTTCTGGCGAGTCAGCATCCTGCCGCGGCCCGCATCGTCGAGGTCTGGCGTGCGGCGGCCGCCGAAGACGAGGAAGGGGGCTCCCTCAACCCGGGCGCGCTCCTGATGCGCCTCTCGGAGAGTGAAAACATCGGTTTTTACGAGTCGCTCCTCTCCGAAGAACTGACGACCGAGACGCCGGAGGAGGGCGCGCGGCTTGAAATCCGCAAGGCCTTTATCGAACTCGAACTCGAGCGGACGAAGGCCGAACTCGAAGTGCTGTCCCACGAGGGCTGCCGCGACATGGACCGCATGCGGCTTCTGATCGGCAGACGCACGGAACTGCAGCGCCTCGTCGAAGAAGCGCGCATGGCCGAGCGCGAATACCGGCTTCGTCAGGAAGCGCAGGAAAAATTCGAGAGCCAGCACGCCGACCGGTATTCCGAAGGCGAGGCCGTGCAGTACTCCAGCCACCCGGTCGTGGCGGAGCTGCAGCGCTTCATCCGCGGTTCGGGCGCGGAGGCGCCGCCCGCCGAGCCGTCTTCCGACGCATCGATGCGCGGCGGCGCTCAGGCCGTCAGAGCGGCGCTGACGCAGCGGGCGGCGGCCGCCGGCGTTCTGTCCGCCGCTGCCGCGGCGGCGTCGGCCGAGGCTGAGCCCGCGCCGGCATCCGACGAACCGCTGCCGGACATGCCGGCGGGGTTCGACGACATTCCGCCCGATGACGACGTGCCCTGGACATTCGACGACGGCGGCGACCCCGACGCCGACCTCAATGCCGGCATCTGAACACGCCGCGTCCTTCCGGACGCCGGCACGGAGAATAATGATGAAGAAACTGATTGCAGCGGCTGCGGCCGTTCTGACGATGGCGTCGGCCGCCGAAGCCGCTTCTCTGAAGATCGGCGTGCTGCCTGCCGCCGACTCCGTCGTGCTCTATGCGGCGGCGGGCGAGGGACTCTTCAAGTCCCACGGTCTCGACGTCGAGATCATTCCCTTCAAGTCGGCGCTCGAAATCGGCGCCGCCATGCGCGCCGGCCGACTCGACGGCCACTTCGGCGATCTGATGAACGTCTTTACGCAGAACGAACGCGGCGTGCCGCAGGCCGTGGTGCTGACGACGACGCATACGAGTCCCGAACAGCGGGCGTTTGCGCTCGTGGTGTCGCCGAAGGCCGCCGACCGCATTCGGTCGCTTGCTGATCTCAAAGGCACGGAAACCGCCGTGAGTTCCGCCACCATCATCGATTATCTGCTCGGACGCATGAAGGCGGAGGAAAAGCTTCCCGAGGGCGCGCTGCGCGACCTCGAGGTGAAGCAGATTCCGATTCGGCTTCAGATGCTCCAGAGCGGCAAGGCGGCGACCGCCATGCTGCCCGAGCCGCTCGTCTCCGCGGTGGAGATGAAGGGCGGACGCGTCATCTGGGACGACCGCGGTCTCAGCGAAGCCTTGGCCGTGGTGGCACTCAAAAAGAAACATCTTGCGCCCGAGACCGTCCGGAGCTTTCGCAGGGCGGTGGCCGAGGCGGCCCGGCTGATCGAAGCGGATCCCGAGCGCTTCAGAGCGGTGATGGTGGAAAAGCGTCTTCTGCCGGCGCCGGTGGCCGCGGGCTACCGCATGGTGCGCTTTTCAATGTTCGGGACGGCGGACGGTCTGCCGCCGCTTCCCACCCGGGAGGAGGTGAACCGGGTCGGGGAATGGATGAAGTCGAAGGGCATGATTTCAGCCGTGCCGGCTTATGAAGAGGTGGTCGCACCGTAATTCGGCATCAGATTCGGCAGAAACGGTCGGGGCGGTCGGCGATGGTCGGTCGCCCTTTTCACAGGCGGGCGCGGGGAACGCTGAGCCCTTCGAAAAGCCCGGGTGCTATTGGTGAAAATACGAAATTGGCCGCACTTGACGGCCGTTTTTTTGATTCAGAGCACTGTTTGATGAAAAAAGGCCTGTTTTCTCGCCGAGGGATTGCCATTAGTCGAACGCCTATTTCGGTGTGCGTATGGCAAAATTCAGTAGCCGCTCTCGAAAGCTTTGTCAAGCGGGAAACTCCGATTTTTTGCAATCGGACATAAAAAATGTGAGCGGCGTCCTCACGCGGATGTCGGCATAAGCCGCGTGCTTTGCTGTGCGCTTTCCCCCGGCGACGGGTGAAGAGGGCAGATCAAAGTGAAGCCGGAAGAGACCGACGGTACCGAACATGCGTACCGCCGAAGGACTTCCGGCATCGGCGGTCCAGAAGGGATCTGTCTCTTCGGGCCGGACATCCGCCGGACGGCGGCCCCGCAGAAGGCCGTCATCTCCGGAGACGAGGAGCGCGGTGCGGCTGACCGGCCTTTCAGGAAAGGCCCGGGCAGGCTTTTGCCGTGCCGAAAACGAGGACAGTTATGGCTGGTTCAAAGAAAGCGACGACCGAAGAGAAGCCGGTGACCGAAGAGATTCAGGACACGGAGGCGCCTCACAAGAAAAAGCGTGCATCGCGTAAGCACGCTGAGAAGACCGGCGCGACGCTTGAAACAGCCGGTCTCACACTTTCAGTCGAAACCGTCGAAGAGGAGCCTGCGCCGAAGAAGAAGGCTGCGGGCCGCCGCAAGTCTGCGAAAAAGGACGACGAAGCGCCCGAAACCGCGGCGGCTGCCGAAGCTGCGCCGGCCGAAGCCGCTCCCGAACCGTCGGCGGAAGACAAACCCGCGGAGCCCGAAAAGCCGAAGCGCGGCCGCAAGAAGGCGGCCGACAAGACCGAGAAGTCGGACAAGCCCGCCAAGGCGAAGAGTTCACGCAAGAAGAGTTCGAAGAAGGCCGCCAAGGCGTCCGACGATGACGATCTTGCCGAATTCGACGACGATGCGGGCGGAGACTTCTCCGGCGTCATCGACGATGACGGCGAAAACTACGAAGAAATTCCCGATCTTCCTGAAGAAGTGGCGGCGGTTGCCGATGATGAGCCGGGCGACGAAGAGACTGCCGGCTCCGAAGGAGGGAAGAAGCGCGGCCGCAAGCCGGGCAAGAGCGCCCGCGACAAGGCCGTGCGCGAAGCCATGCTCAAGGGCTACGGCTCCGAAGAGGAAACGACCGAAGACCGCCGCTCGAAGCTCTTTACGCTCATCCGCATGGGCAAGGAGCGCGGCTACGTCACCTACGGCGAAATCAACGACAACCTGCCCAACAGCCTGATCGACGACGATGCGATCGAAACGGTCGTTTCGATTCTGTCGAATCTGCATATCCAGGTCTTTGAAAGCGCGCCCGACGAAGACACCCTCGCCATGATGGGCAATGAAACCGTCGCGAGCGAAGACGACGTCGAAGAGGAGGCCGAAGCCGCGCTTTCGACGGTGGATTCGGAATTCGGCCGCACGACCGATCCGGTCCGCATCTACATGCGCGAGATGGGATCCGTGGAGCTGCTTTCCCGAGAAGGCGAAATCGAAATCAGCAAGCGCATTGAGGACGGCCTCAAGCACATGGTGCTGGCCATTTCCCGCTGCCCGATCACGATTTCGGCCATCGTCGGCTATGCGGCTGACATCCGCGCGGGCACGCTGCAGATCGACGACATCGTCGACGGCATCGTGGCGGCGGACGACGCCGGCAACGTCATCGGCCATGCCGACGACGAGACCGACATGGGCGCTTCCGCCATGACGGCGGGCCAGCTCGAGGAGATGAAGGAAAAGAGCCTGGCGATCTTCGACCGCGTGGCCGGTCATTTCGAAGCACTCCGTCAGGTGATCGGCGAAGAGGGCTATCACAGTCCGAAGCTCGACGGCATCAAGGACGCCATCCAGCAGGAACTGATGGCCGTCCGCTTTACGGCCAAGACCGCCGACCGTCTCTGCGAAATGCTCCGCACGACCATCGAAGGCGTTCGCACGCGTCAGAAGACGGTGTACAACGAGCTGGTGCGCCGCATCGGCCTCAACCGCGAGTGGTTCCTGGCGAGCTTTGCCGAACATGCGACGGATCTCGGCTGGATGGCCGAAGTGCAGGCGGCCAATCCGGACCGCCGCGAACTGCTCGAACGCGTCCGTCCGACGGTCGAGGAGGAGCAGCGCAGTCTGGCCGAGCTCGAAAAGCAGTCCTACATGACGATTCCCGAGCTATTCGACACCTACAAGCAGATGGCGACGGGCGAAGCCAAAGCCCGCAACGCCAAGAAGGAAATGACCGAGGCGAACCTGCGTCTCGTCATCTCGATCGCGAAGAAGTACACCAACCGCGGTCTGCAGTTCCTCGATCTGATTCAGGAAGGCAACGTCGGTCTCATGAAGGCGGTCGACAAGTTCGAATACCGCCGCGGCTACAAGTTCTCCACTTACGCCACCTGGTGGATCCGTCAGGCCATCACGCGCTCCATCGCCGACCAGGCCCGCACCATCCGCATTCCGGTTCATATGATCGAAACCATCAACCGCATGAACCGCATCACGCGCCAGGTGCTGCAGGAAACGGGCGTCGAGCCCGATTCCCGAGAACTCGCCCGTCTGATGGAGCTCCCCGAGGAAAAGGTGCTCAAGATCATGAAGATCGCCAAGGAGCCGATTTCCATGGAAACGCCGATCGGCGACGACGATGATTCGCATCTGGGCGACTTCCTCGAGGATACGCAGACGGTGGCGCCCGCCGAGGCCATTCAGAATTCGAGTCTCTCGGAAACCGTCCGTCAGGTTCTCGACAGCCTCTCGCCGCGCGAAGCGAAGGTGCTGCGCATGCGCTTCGGCATCGAAATGCAGTCGGACCATACCCTTGAAGAAGTCGGCAAGCAGTTCGACGTCACCCGCGAACGCATCCGCCAGATCGAAACCAAGGCGCTCAGAAAACTCCGTCATCCGTCCCGAGCCGACAAGCTGAGAAGCTTCGTCGAGAGCGACGGCAAGGACTGATCAGTCCGATGCGGGGGCGGCCGAAAGGCCGCCCCCTCCGTTTTTGGGACGATTGTTGTTCGAAAGCGGAATCTTCGGTGAAATTCGGGGGTTTCACCTAATGACAAAACTTGCTTTTTCTGCTTGAAAAGAGTAGTAGGGGATGTTATCCTAACCCCCTTTTTCGCCGTCCGATATGCTTGAAAATTGCGGGTTTCTTACCCGCAGAGGCATTTTCGGTCGATTGAGGTGTGTCTTTTCCCCATCATGCGTCAGGGGGAGACTGTCCGATTCCGGAATTGAGGAAGGCCAGGACCGAAGCGGATCGGCGGGAAAAATTGTGATGCGACGGGCGGTGCGCCGGGAGGCGGTCCGTGACGATGTTTTTCCGAAGCCGCTTCAGGAGCGGCGACGCGGACGCGAGAGAGCGTGCCTGCACCCCGGGAAACGGGGACGGAAAAAACACGGCAGAGGCCCCGGTCGGGCCGTCGGTCGACAGGATTTGGAATGAGAGACGGCTTCCAGTCTCCGGGAGGGAGAGGGAAGCCGTTTGACTGCGAGACAGAATACAGATGAAGACGAATGAAGACGCTTTTGACAGCGACGACAGCGAAGACCTGGACACCATCGGCGACGAGGAGTCCGTTGACGAAGACGCTGCCGAGCTCGCCCAGTGGGAGGGCGATGAGTCTGAAGACGAGGAAGATTCGGATTCTTCTTCCCGGCGCGGCATGAGCGCCGGCAACGGCTACGGCGCCCTCGTGCGTCTCGGCCGTTCCCGCGGCTGGGTGACCGTTGAGGAAATCAACGACCACCTGCCCGAAAGCGCCGTGCGTACGGCGGAAAACGTTCAGGAGATCACCGAAGCGCTCGGCCGCCTCTCGATCAAGGTGTTCGAAGCGCCGCCCGATGAGGACGATCTGCTCATCGCCGGCAGCGGCGTGGACGACAGCGAAGACATCGACGAAGACGATGCCGCCGCGATGCTGACCCCCGAGGAATCGGCCGGTCTGTCCAAGGATCCGCTGCGCGCCTATCTGCGCGGCGTGGGTTCGCACAAGCTGCTCACCCGTGCGGGCGAAATCGAAGTGGCCAAGTCGATCGAAATGTTCACGGGCAAGCTCGTGTCGACGCTGGTCCAGTATCCGATGGCCGTGGCCGAACTCTGCGAGATCGCCGAAACGCTCAAGAGCTCCGACGTGCCCGTCGACACGCTCGTCGACGGCTTCACCGACAGCCTCGAGGACATCGAGGACGACGGCTCCGACGGCGACGATATCTCCACCGACATCGGCGCCGCCGCCATGACGGTCGACCAGCTTGAGGAAATGCGCGCCCGCGTACTCGACATCTTCACCAAGTGCCGGGCGGATCTCGACATCGTTCAGGCGAACTTCGGCCCCGACGGCGACGCCGAAGCCTACAAGGCCGCCTGCGCCCGCATTACCGAACTGCTCGGCCCGGTCCGCTTCTCGGTCAAGGTCGTCACCCAGCTCTCCGAGCATATTTCCGAACACATGGACAAGGTGACGGAAAGCCTGAAGCACATGCGCGCCGTGCTGGTCAACCAGTGCCGCATGTCGACCAAGGAAGCGCTGGACCTCATCAACCGCACGCCGTCGGCGCCGGGCCTTTTCGAAGGTCTCGCCGAGGCCGGCCGTCCCTGGTCTGAAGCCGTCGCCCGCAATCTCGGCGTGCTCGCCGAAGAGCAGAAGACGCTCCGCGCGCTGGAAGAAAAGGCGATGATGCCGGTTTCCAACCTGCGCGAGCTCACCCGTCTTCTGAAGCTGGCCCAGACCAACCTCATGCAGGCCAAGGCCCGCATGATCGAAGCGAACCTCCGTCTGGTGATCTCGATCGCCAAGGGCTACGTGAACCGCGGCCTCGCGATGACCGACCTCATTCAGGAAGGCAATCTCGGTCTGATGAAGGCGGTCGACAAGTTCGAATACCGCCGCGGCTACAAGTTCGCGACCTATGCCACCTGGTGGGTCCGCCAGTCCGTTACGCGCGCCGTGGCCGACTTCGGCAACACGATCCGCATCCCGGTACACATGACCGAGTCCTACAACAAGATCCGCCGCCACAAGCAGCACTTCCTGCAGCAGCACGGCCGTCAGCCGACCGAGCAGGAACTCGCCGATCTGGCGGATCTGCCTCTCGCCAAGGTGCAGCTTCTCACGCAGGCCATGCGCGGCGTCGAATCGATCGACGCGCCGATCGGCGACGATGAAGACGCGACCAAGCTCGACTTCGTGCGCGGCGACGAGCACGACGATCCGAGCCGTGCCTTCCAGGACCGCTCGATGGTCGAATGCGTGAAGAAGTCGCTCGACGAGCTGGCGCCGCGCGAAGCCCAGGTGCTTCGTCTGCGCTACGGCATCGGCACGAACAAGGACCATACGCTCGAGGAAGTCGGCCATGCTCTCGGCCTGACCCGCGAACGCGTGCGTCAGATTGAATCGGCCGCCATCAGAAAGCTGCGCAGCCCTGAATTCCAGGATCGTCTGCACGACTATCTGAACGACAACTGATGTGTTTTCGGAACGGTTCGTTCGGCAGAACCGTTCCGGCACACGGTTTATAGGGCTCCCCTCGGAGCCCTTTTCTCTTTGCGAAACAGGCGTTTCACAAAATTAGTGTCTTCAAGCGGGATAAGCGGCATGGTTTTGCCGTACGGCGGCAGGTACACTTGAAAACGCAGATTCTGCGGTCAAGTCTGCCGTTCCGGTTTGTCTCGAAGGGGCGGCGACGGAGTCTGCGATTAGTTAGTTCTCCTGGCAGTCCGTCAAGGACCGCCGTTTTTGGTCAGACACCAAACCCCGGTGAAGCGTGCAGATCCTCCGACGCCTTTGCCGGGGTATTTTTTTACTGCCCGGCCGACGGCCGTCGCTTTTGCAGCCGGTCGCGCCAAGACCGGATTGCCGCTAAAATATTTATTTTCATCAGTACGGACCGTCCGTCCGGGCCCTCGGCGGCACGCGGCGCCCGTCCGGCTGCCTAACAAAAAAGAGACCGACCGCAGAATGTCTTCGTTCGCACAATTCAACTTCGATCCCCGCATTGTTTCCGCCATCGAACGCATGGGCTACAAGGAGCCCACGCCGATTCAGGAAAAGGCCATTCCCGTGGTGATGGCCGGCGGGGACGTGATGGGCGCCGCCCAGACCGGTACCGGCAAAACGGCCGGCTACGGCCTGCCTCTGATCGCCCGCGTGCTGCCGAAGGCCAATACGTCGATGTCGCCCGCGCGTCATCCCGTTCGCGCGCTGATTCTCACGCCCACGCGCGAGCTTGCCGATCAGGTGTCGGTCAACCTTGAACAGTATGCGTCCGATACGCCGCTTCGCGTCGGCGTGGTCTATGGCGGCGTCGACATCCGTCCGCAGTCCGACATGCTGCGCCGCGGCGTGGAAATTCTCACGGCGACGCCGGGCCGTCTGCTTGACCATATCGAACAGCGCGCGACCAATCTCTCGCAGGTGGAGGTCGTCGTGCTCGACGAGGCGGACCGCATGCTCGACATGGGCTTCCTGCCCGACATCAGCCGCATTCTGAAGCTCCTTCCCGAGAATCGTCAGAACCTGATGTTCTCCGCGACCTTCTCGCCGGAGATCACCCGCCTTGCCAAGAATTTTCTCCGTCCGAATCCGACGGTCGTTGAAGTGGCCCGTCAGAATCAGACGGCCGAGACCGTGACTCAGGAGGTCTATCAGGTCACGGATCGTGAGAAGACGGACGTGCTGATCGACATCCTGAAGACCCGCGGCGACGACCAGGGTCCGATGAAGCAGGTCATCGTGTTCGTGAACGCCAAAATCACCTGCCGCCGTCTGGCCCGCACGCTTGAGCGCGTCGGCATCAATGCCGACGCCATTCACGGCGACAAGACGCAGGAAGAGCGTCAGGCGGCGCTTGAAGGCTTCAAGACGGGCGCTATCCATGTGCTCGTCGCGACGGACGTCGCCGCCCGCGGTCTCGACATCAAGGAACTGCCCTGCGTCGTCAACTACGACGTTCCCTTCAGCGCCGAAGACTACGTCCACCGCATCGGCCGAACCGGCCGCGCCGGATCGCACGGTCTGGCGATCATGCTGGCCACCCGCGAGGACGGCCGTCTGGTGGAGGCGATCGAAAAGCTGACCAAGCAGACCTTCCATCAGGTGCCGCTTCGTCCGCTTTCCCGTCAGGCCCGCGCAGAAATGCGCCGCGGGTCCGAGCGCGACCGAAGCGATCGTGAGCGCGTGGATACGCCCGAGGATGAAAAGCTGGCCCGGGAACGCGCCCGCGCGTACGTGCCGCCCTCCCAGCGCCACCGCGATCCGATCTTCGACATGCCCTACCGCGAAAAGTCGGCATCGAATGCCAAACCCGAGGAACTCCGCGTGTTCGAGCGCGAAAATACCCGGCGGCCCCGTCAGGTTGCGGCGCTTCTCGGCGGCCTTCGGCTTCCGCCTGCTCTGCGCTGATTGCCTCTGAGACTAGGTAATTTATCGCTCACCGATTTGCGTGACCGCCCTTGAAGAGCGGAAATCGGTGAGCTAATATTTTCGAACAGCATGACGAGATGGGATCTTTCCTAAAAGATTCCACGCCAACCTGCCCCCTCCGGGCAAGGTGGTGGCCTCCGCGGGAGGCCATGTGGCCGGCTAATCAAACGAGCTGGCAAAGGTACGGAGTACGAATCTGCCTCTCGACATGCGTGTATCTGCATCGGGAGGCTTTTTTATTGCCCGACGATGTCCTTTGTTGCGGGAAAACGGCTGTGGATCAGCCATCCCAGGGTGGATTTGCAAAATTCCGAATTGCCGCGCCCGGCACGGTGCCTAAGACGGCTAAAGAGGAGAACGCCATGTCGCATCGTCTCACTATCAAGGGTCAGGTGACCATTCCCAAGGAAATTCGCGATTTTCTCGGTCTCGAGGAAGGCAATTCCTGTGTTGAATTTGCCGTCGGGGAAGACGGCAGCGTCACGCTTCGCAAGGCCAGCGTTGAAAAGCCTCGCGCAGCATCCCGATCCCACAGCACGTCGGTTCGTGCCGCCGTGCACCCCCGCTGCAGTCAGTCGGCCCGTCAGGGCGGCGTCCTTGCGCTGCTCGCCGGCGGATTCTGACCGCTGATCCGAACTCGTCCGAAGAGTTCGGGAAAAGCAACTTAGTTCGGTCCGCGGGACCTTGAGCGAACATGACGAACTGAGTTCCCCTCGAGGAGGGCGGACGAAAAAAAGCAGCTGAGGGCTGCTTTTTTCATATCTGCTGCGGCGTTTCAGGCCAGGAGCGCTGTGCCGGCCGTCATCCAGACAAACAGAAAGATCGTGGCCGCTGTCATGATGAAAATGGGCTTCATGCCGGCAAGCTTCAGATTGACGAGATTGGTGCGGATGCCCATGGCGACGACGGCCGTGAGGACGCAGACCGAGGAGAGCGTGCCGAGCGGAGCCTTGACCTCGGGCGGGATGACGCCCGACATGTTCAGTGCGGCCAGCAGTACGAACACATACAGGAATGCGGGCAGATGACTCAGAATGCCGGCGATTCCCGTCCCGCTCTGCGCTTGACTGCGGTCCCGGAATACGATGGAAAATCCGAGCATGACGGGCACCAGAAGCGCTACCCGAAGCATCTTGGTCATGGTGGCGACTTCCATCGGTTCCCGTCCCAGAACGGCGCCGGCACCGACGACCTGGGAGATATTGTGGATGGTGGCGCCGAGGATGAGTCCGCCTTCCTTCCCGGGAAAGCCCAGCGCCGTGACGGCAAACGGATACACCACCATGCTGATGACGGAGAGCGCCATGACGACGATGATGACGGCGACGAACGATTCGGGTCGGCAGGCTTTGGGCGGAATGACCAGTTTGACGGCCATGGCGGCGGAGGCGCCGCAGACAGCGACGGCGGCGCCGGCGATGGCGCCCTCGACTGCCGGCCAGTGAAGCGCTTTTCCCAGCACGGTGCCGAATACGATGGTCAGAAAGACGCCCGATACGATGAGCGACAGCATCGGCGCCGACAGCAGCGAAAGCTGTTCGGCGGTGATCTGCAGACCCAGCAGGCCCGTGCCGATCTGAAGAGGAATGTCGGCGCTGAAGGAGATGCCTCGTTCAAGTGCGTCTCGGCGGGAAAGACCGTGGAGCGCCATGCCGATGAAGAGGCCCCAGAGAATGCTGGAGCCGCCGAAGAAGCGGGCGGCGAGAAGGGCGCACGCGGTGACGGCCGCCACGGCGAGAAAGCCCGGAAGAATGCCGGGCAGGGCGGCGGCAATATGTCGAAGCCTGGAGATGTTGAAGTGGCGCATGATGCTTCAGTTCGGCGGCAGTGATGATCGTCACAACGGCATCCGAATATCCGGAAGATGCGTTGTGCTTGTCCTGCAGGCAGTCCGAAGATTGTAGCGCCTCAGCTTTCGATGGTTATTTCTGAATTGGCGAGTTCCGGCTGAAACAAGTGTGCTTGCACCCCTTGCCGGACATCTCTAAAAATGACGACAGCTTTTGATGCAGAAGAGACGCCGGCGGCTGCTCCCGATAGCAATTAGACTCGCCAACGATCGTTTAGTGCATTAGTCGCCTGGCTTCTGCACGCTAGTCGATTTCAGCCGAACGGCTTGATTGCATAAGGAGGGGTTGGCTTCACTTCTTTCTTCAATTGGCTTGAAAGGTTGCGCAGACATGTCCGAGAACGGGCTTGGAAGCGAAGCTGGAAAGCCCGCCCGCTTCAGACGGCTACCCACTCAAAACTGCGAAAGGTCAGAATTTTTCTTGGAAGATAAGAGTCTTCAGATGGTTGGCGGTCGCATATTTTGCGGGATTCGTCGCTGTGTCCCTGAAGAATTGGTTCTGCTAAACGTAGGCTGTATCTGGTAATCAAGGCATGAGAAAAGCCGCCCGTGAGGAAACACGAGCGGCCGAGGCGTTCATAAAACTTTGAGGGACCTGACTAGGCCAAAGAATAGATGGTTTTGGCAAGAAAACCCGATCGAGACTCGCCAGCTTTTGCTGCGAGTGAGTCAAGACGACGAAGAGCGCGAGAGGGGAGGCAGATGTTGAGCCGTTCAACCTTGTCGGAGAGCTTTGTCATGTCAACATCAACCAGCATCCACATGCAGTCTTGATAGTTTTCATTTGTCAGATGATTCTCGATCTTGGAAGGCTCTGGAATTGCCCTTCCATCGTCAAGTTCGCACTCCATCCAACCAGAGGCCGCCTCAACAACCATTTTTTCGAGTTCTTCGAGCGAGTCGGCTTCTGTAATTACTCCGGGAAGGTCTGGAACTTCAGCGGAGTAAATGCCGTTCTCGACCCATACCGCCACTGGATATCTCATGTTTTGTCCTTTAGCTGTAAAGCAAAAAGGGAGAGGATCTTAAGCGCTATATCCTCTCCTCGATCAACAGTTACCTCAGTTTCAGTCCGCTCTGCCGCTCAATGCTTTTGATGGTACTCAACGCCATATCCTTACGGGGATGGGGGACGGTTACATGACCTGGCTTGAGAGGGTTTCGGAAGATGTGGTGGCTACCCGTCGCGTGATGGAATACCCAGCCATTACTCCTGAGGATGTTGATCACTTCTTGACTAGTCATATTATTTCCTTGAAGTAATCAACGTTGTGTATTATACACAATCACAGAGGGTGATTCAAGAGGATTCCAAAGTAATCTTCATGGCTTCATTTGTTGTGGCCTTCGTGCTCGGATACTGGACGGCATCACAGCCTTACGAAAAGGAGATCGCGAAGGGATGCTGTCAGTCCGGAAGGCGGCTCAGGCGATTGAACGCAGCCGAAATGAGAAAATTGTGGGGGCTATGAATGTAAGACTTGAGATGCTTCAGAACGAAGCGGACGCGGCTCGTGTTGAGCGCGCTGATGCTCGCAGGATTGCTGACAGGCTGTACGGTCAATCCACCACTCGAGTGCCCGAAGATAGTGGAGATTCCTGCCGCAATGACAGAGAAGAGAATGCCCGGCTTAGAGGTTTACCCGCAGAAGCTGCCGAACTTCTTCAGGAAGGTCGAGAACTTTACAGAGGCTCTGCAGGAGCCCATGACTCCCTCGCAGAGGCAGTAAGATAAATAACTACACCCAGCAGATAGCAAAAAAATAACCCGCCGACAAAAGTTCGGCGGGTTTTTCGTCTTCACATATGGAAAAAACATATGGGAAAACTTTCTGAACTTGCTTTTCCCAGTCTCGCAGTCAATGACGAGACTGTGTGGCGTCCCCAATGGGAGTCGAACCCATGTTCACAGCGTGAGAGGCTGTTGTCCTAGGCCTCTAGACGATAGGGACGTCGTAGAGAGGATTTGAATTCTATGCCGACGGACCGGGTTTGGCAACCTGAGCTTTGCGTTAGCACAAAGTTTGGCTGGAAAAAATCGGCACAAGAAAAATCCCCGAAAGCACAGGACCTTCGGGGATTACAGATTTGTCGTTGTCAGACGGAGGATCAGATCGCGCGGGCGATGCGGGCGAGGACTTCATCCTTGCCGATCAGGCAGAGCGTCTTGTCGATCTGCGGCGTACGTTCGGCGGCACAGACGCAGACGCGCAGCGGATTGGCGAGCACCTTCATCGGGATGCCCTGCTCGGCCATGACGGCCTGGATGCAGCCGTAGAGGTTTTCCGGCGTCACATCTTCAACCTGAGCGAGCTTTTCGCCGAAAAGCTTGAGGGCTTCGCGGCCGCCGTCGGCAAGGACCTTGGCGGCTTCTTCGTCGTTGACCTTGGGTTCGACGTAGAAGAAGAGAGCGTTGTCGGCGAGCTTTTCGAGCGTGGCGGAACGGGACTTCAGGAGTTCGCAGACTTCCTTGAGGCAGGGACCCTGTTCGACATTGCCGCCGCGGGCTTCAATGCGGGCCTTCGTGAGTTCGGCGAGACGGCCTGCATCGGCTTCCTTCATGTACTGCTGGTTGAGCCATTCAAGCTTCTTCCAGTCGATGCGGGCGGCGGCGCGGGAGCAGTCTTCGAGTTCGAAGACCTTGGCCAGTTCTTCGCGCGAGAACTTTTCCATGTTGCCGTGGCCCCAGCCGAGACGGGCGAGGTAGTTGAAGATCGCTTCGGGGAGATAGCCCTGGCGTTCGTATTCGAGCACGGAAACGGTGCCGTGGCGCTTGGAGAGCTTCTGGCCGTCCTGACCGTTGATGAGGGGCAGGTGGGCGAAGACAGGCACTTCGGCGCCGAGCGCGCGGTAGATGTTGATCTGACGCGGCGTGTTGTTGATATGGTCGGCGCCGCGGATGACGTGGCTGACTTCCATGTCCCAGTCGTCCACCACAACGGCGAAGTTGTAGGTGGGGATGCCGTTGCGCATGATGATGAGGTCGTCGAGCTCGCTGTTGCTCACCGTGATCGGACCGTAGACGGCGTCGTTCCACGTCACGGCGCCTTCGTCCGGATTGCGGAAGCGGATGACGGGCTTCACGCCTTCGGGGATGGGCTTGCCGACGCAGTTTTCAGGACGCCAGCGGCCGTCGTAGCGGGGCTTGAGCCCCTTGGCCTTCTGTTCCTCGCGCATCTGATCGAGCTCTTCGGGCGTGGCGTAGCAGTAGTAGGCGCGGCCGTCGGCCAGCATCTGGTCGACGACTTCGCGGTAGCGCTCAAGACGGTCCATCTGATAGACGGGACCTTCGTCGTAGTCGAGATTGAGCCACTTCATGCCGTCGAGAATGACCTGAACGGCTTCCTGGGTGGAACGGACCTGGTCGGTATCCTCAATGCGAAGAAGGAACTTGCCGCCGAAGTGACGGGCCACGGCCCAGCAGTAGATGGCCGTACGGGCGGTGCCGAGATGCATCATGCCCGTGGGGCTCGGTGCAATGCGGGTGCGAATCGTCTTCATCAGAAATCTCAAACAAAAAAGCGTTCCGCCGGCGCAGCGGACGCCGGACGCGAACAGGCAGGCGGCCGATGTCGGGCCGCATGCGGAAGGAAAAAGGGACTGTCCGCAAAACAGGCGGCAGTCAAAACCTTAATTTTACCTCTGAAGTTGGCTGCAGGCTTAAGACGAACATCAAATCCATAAAAAGAGCGCCTCCCTGATGAGAGGCGCTCCTGTCGGATGTCAGACTGCCGGTCTGGTTACGCCCAGGTGAGCCAGGTCCATGCCGAGAAGACGGCAAGCACGATG
>JAXEEN010000196.1:0-3315 GCA_034104065.1 Sutterella sp. | reverse complement strand
TACTTCCCGAAGGCGGCCGCGGCCTTTCAGTCCTGGGTGACGAACGCCAAGCCGACCTCGATGATCCGCAATTCGCTCCAGTACATCGGCATCGACGCCGAAGCGCGCCGCGAGGCCGTCGAGCGCTGGAACCGTCCGGTGCTCTGGCCCCTGCTCCTCA
The DNA here is from genome assembly GCA_034104065.1 of Sutterella sp. GTDB lineage: Bacteria > Pseudomonadota > Gammaproteobacteria > Burkholderiales > Burkholderiaceae_F > Sutterella. The sequence goes on along the minus strand of JAXEEN010000196.1, from coordinate 3,155 downwards.
TTGCCGCAGGCGCCGCGCGTCTCGTTCTCTTCGCCCGGCGCGTCTGGAAGCAGCGGGATTCGGCAAGACTGAGACCCGTCTCTGAAGGAGACCGTTCATGACCGGCTATCTGATCCGCCGTCTTCTTTACGGCTTCGCCGTGCTTCTCGGCGTCAACCTCCTCACCTTCGTGCTCTTTTTCGCCGTCAACACGCCGGACGACATGGCAAGGCTCAACATCGGCGGCAAGCGCGTCACGGCCGAAGCCGTCGAAGCCTGGAAGGTGCAGCGCGGCTACGACAAGCCGCTCTTCTGGAACGAGAAGGCTTCGGGCGCCGGGAAGGTGACCGACACCATCTTTTGGACGCAGAGCGTGCCGCTCTTTACGTTCGACTTCGGCACGAGCGACGCGGGCCGCCGGATCGGGGCGGAAATCCGCACGCGCATGGTGCCCTCGCTTCTGCTCGCCGTCCCCACCTTCATTCTCGGCGTCATCGTCATGGTCGCCTGGTCGCTGCTGGTGGTCATGTACCGGCGGACCAAACTCGAAATGGCCGCCGTCGGCCTGTCGGTTTTTCTGATGTCGGTCTCGGGGCTTTTCTACATCATTGCCGGACAGTGGCTCTTCGGGAAGGTCATGCAGCTCGTCCCCGTATCGGGCTGGCAGGAAGGACCGGGGCTTGCCGCCTTTCTGGCTCTTCCCGTCGCCATCGGCGTCTTTTCGCGTCTCGGCGGCGACACGCTGCTCTACCGCGCCATGTTTCTTGAGGAAATGAACAAGGACTACGTGCGCTGCGCCCGCGCGAAGGGCCTGACCGAAGGCCGGATCATGAGCCGCCACGTGCTTCGCAACGCATCCCTGCCGATCATTACGTCGACGGTCGCCGTGCTGCCGATGCTCTTCATGGGCAGTCTCATCATGGAAAGCTTCTTCGGCATTCCAGGTCTCGGCAGCTATACGATCGACGCCGTCAACGCCCAGGACTTCTCGATCGTGCGCGCCATGGTGTTTCTCGGCACCGTCGCCTACATCGCCGGTCTGATCCTCACCGACGTCGTCTACACCTGGGCCGATCCCAGAATCCGTCTTTCCTGAGGAGCCGCGCATGCCTGTTTTTCTTCCGACCGACGGCGTGATGCTGCTTCTCATCCTGATGCTCGGCCTCTACATCCGGCTGGTCTTCCGGCGTCCCTCGCTGCTCGCCCGCTGGCGGCGGGTGTTCGCCCGGCCGTCGGCGAGCGCCGCCGCGGTCATGCTGAGCGCCTTTCTCGTCATCGCCGCCATCGATTCCGTTCACTATCGTCCGGCGCTGCCGCCCGGCCCCGGCGGCGAAACCGCCTATGCGCCCTTTACCGTGTCGCTCCTCGACACGATCGTGAAGGAGCGTCTCGGCGCCGCCGGCACGGAACGCAGCTACTCCGCACCCTTTGCAGCCCGGGAATGGGACAAGACCACCGTGCTCACCCCGGAAGGTCCCGTTCGAGACTTTCAGCCGCTCCGGCATGCCGCAGGCGGCTCCGGCGAGACGGATCCCGGCGCCGTGATCCTCCTTTCGCTCATTGCCGCCGGCACGGCGTTTTCAGGACTCCTTGCCGCGGGCGCGGGCTTCGTTCTCCTCTCGGCGCAGGATGAGGGCGTGAGACCCTCGGTCAAAATCCGGGAACTCTTTTCCGACAAGGCCAGACTCGCCGCTCTCGTCACGGCGGGCCTCATCTGGGTCTTCGCCGTCTGGGCTGCCGTTCTTTGGCCGGACCGGCATATTTTCGGCACCGACGCGGCGGGAAGCGACGTGCTTCTCGAAGCACTGAAGTCGATCCGCACCGCCGTCGTCATCGGCACGCTGGCGACGCTGGCCACCCTGCCCTTCGCGGTAACGCTCGGCATCGCCGCCGGCTATTTCCGGGGCCGCACCGACGACGTCATTCAGTACGTCTACACGACGCTCTCCTCCATTCCGGGCGTGCTCCTCATCGCGGCGTCGGTGCTGATGGTGACGGTCTTCATGGACCAGCACCCCGACTGGTGGCCGACGGGACTTGAACGCGCCGACGCCAGACTCTTCCTGCTCGCACTGATCATCGGTCTCACCGGCTGGGCGACGCTCGCCCGCCTCCTTCGTGCGGAAACGATGAAGATCGCCTCGCTCGAGTACGTGACGGCCGCCAGGGCAATGGGCGTATCGCATGCCCGCATCATGTTCCGGCACGTGCTTCCCAACGTGCTCCACATCATCCTCATCGTCACGGTGCTCGACTTCTCCGGCATCGTGCTCTACGAGGCCGTGCTCTCCTACGTGGGCGTCGGCGTGGATCCGACGATGAGTTCCTTCGGCACGATGATCAACGCCGCCCGAAGCGAGATGAGCCGCACGCCGATGATCTGGTGGAATCTGCTCGCAAGCTTTCTATTCATGCTGACGCTGGTTCTCTCCGCCAACCTATTTGCCGCCGCCGTGCGCGATGCCTTCGATCCGCGCGCCGCCGATTTGGAAAACTGACCATGGTCGATGACGTTCTTCTTTCCGTCGAGCATCTGTCGCTCACGCTGCCCGGACCGGGCGGACGCGTCGAGGCGCTTTCCGACGTCAGCTTCGACGTTCGTCGAGGCGAAACGTTCGCGCTCGTCGGCGAGTCAGGCTGCGGCAAGAGTCTCACCGCCTCGGCGATCATGCAGCTCCTTCCCGAAGGGGCCGCCGTTCCTCACGGGCGCATCGTCTTTGAAGGCACCGACCTGCTTTCGCTGACCGAGGGCGGCATGCGTCCCTACCGCGGCGGGCGCATCGCCTTCATCTTTCAGGAACCCTCTTCGGCGCTCGATCCCGTCATGACCGCGGGCGACCAGATCGCCGAAATGATCCTGACGCATCGAAACGTCGGCCGTGAGAAAGCGCACGCCGACGCGGTTGAGTGGATCCGCCGCGTGGGGCTGCCCGATCCGGCACGGACGGCCGCCAAATTCCCCCACGAACTCTCGGGCGGTCAGAAGCAGCGCATCATGATCGCCATCGCGCTCTCGGCCAGGCCGGCCCTCGTCATCGCCGACGAACCGACGACGGCACTCGACGTCACGATTCAGGCGCAGATTCTCGAACTCCTTGACGACCTGCGCCGAACCGAAGGCCTCACGCTCATTCTGATCACGCACGACCTTGCCGTCGTCCGCGCCCGTGCGGACC
>JAXEEN010000195.1:0-13472 GCA_034104065.1 Sutterella sp. | reverse complement strand
GTTCGACGCCTTCCATCGGGTCCATGCCGATGGTCGAGATCAGCAGACCGAGAACGCCGGAGATCAGGCCCTTGAGAAGCGACTTGGAGGAGACGCCGGCGATCACCGTCAGGCCGAAGATCGAGAGCCAGAAGTACTCGGGGCTCTTGAACTGCATGGCGAGTTCGGCAAGAACGGGCGAGAGGAAGTAGAGGGAGAGGCAGGAGAGCAGGCCGCCCATGAAGGAGGCGAAGCAGGCGACGGAAAGCGCGCGTGCGGCCTGGCCGCGGAGCGTGAGCTGATAGCCTTCGATCGCGGTCGCGGCCGAAGCGGGCGTGCCCGGGGTGTGAATCAGAATGGCGCTGATCGAGCCGCCGAAGATGGCGCCGCAGTAGATGCCGCCGAGAACGATGAGGCCCGTGGCCGGATCCATGCCGAAGGTGATCGGCAGAAGCAGGGCCACGCCCATGGCGGCGGACAGACCGGGCAGACAGCCGATGGTGATGCCGAGCGCCGTGGAGACGAGCATCGCGATGAGATTGATCGGCGTGAGGGCATGAATGAAGCCCGCACCCATCAGACCGATAGTGTCAAGCATGCTGAGTCTCCCTTACGCAAAAAGAATGCCGGTCGGAAGCGGCACCTTGAGAAAGAGCGAAAAGACCGCGTAGACGAGCGCCACCAGCGTGACGAGGGTCATGGCGATCCAGAGCTTCGGCATGCGGAAGTAGAGCAGCGTGCCCACAAGATAGATGACGGCGGCGGCGTAGTAGCCGATCGTGTACATCATGACGAGAAAAAGGCCGCAGCCGATCAGCACGGAAGCGAACTGAACGGCCTGCATGCCTTTGAAGATCTCGCCGAAGTCGCAGTGAATGGAAAGCGTTCCGGCCTTGGCGGCCTTGACGACGCACTGAATGAGAAAGAGGGTGTTGAGACCGGTCAGCGCAGCGATGAGACCGAGAGGATAGGTCTGTGCTTCCTCGGGGAGAACTATCGTCTGCAGGAAGAAAAAGAGCGCTATGGCGTAGATCACGCCGATAACGCAGATATCCGATGTTTTCATACGTCGTGATGTTTTTCGAGGTTGGGCCGCACCGGAACATGCGGGGAAGAGGCGGCAGTCGTCTGTCGCACAGAACGATGTGAAAAACCTGCAATTCGGAACAAAGTTGCAGGGTACACATTCGAATGTGCAACATTTTATTACTCGGCGTGAAAAGTCGGTTTGATCCGTATCGACTCGGCGGGGATAAAAAGGCCGTTCCGAACGAAAAAAGCTCCAAAATCGGGCATCCGGAGCCATTGGCAGGCAGAGTGATAGCAAATCGGCATAATTTCACTGTGTTACGTTGGCGGATGTCTGCAGCTGTTAAAATTCAGCCTTCCGGGGGTTCCGCCTCATTTTTTATCCGCAGACATGTCCGACACGCTTACACCCGCTCACGTGGCCATCATCATGGACGGCAACGGCCGATGGGCCAAATCCCGACTCCTGCCGCGCGCGGAGGGGCATCGTCAGGGCGTTCAGGCTCTCAACCGGGTGACCGAAGCCGCCGTGCGCCGCGGCATCGCGCGTCTGACCGTGTTTGCCTTTTCGAGTGAAAACTGGGCCCGGCCCGCGGCGGAAGTCGCCATGCTCATGCAGCTTTTCGGCCAGGGACTGCGCCGCTGGTGCGAACCGCTCGACGAAGCCGGCGTGCGGCTTCGCGTGATCGGCGACCGGTCGGCCTTTACGCCCGGACTGCAGGCCGCGATCGCCGAATGCGAGCATGCGACGGCCGGCGGCACGCGGATGGAACTCAACATCGCCGCCAACTACGGCGGACGCTGGGACGTCTGCCAGGCGGCGGCACGGGCGGCTTCGGAAGGCCTTGCTGTCACGCCCGAGACGCTCGGACGATTCATGAGCGTGCCCGACGTCGATCTTCTTATCCGCACGGGCGGCGAATGCCGGATTTCCAATTTTCTCCTCTGGCAGAGCGCCTACGCCGAAATCTTCTTTACCGACCGCCTCTGGCCGGACTATTCGGCCGACGACCTCGACGAGGCGCTCCGCTGGTACGAGGGCCGCGAACGGCGCTTCGGACGTACGAGCGAGCAGCTGCGCGCGGCGCGCTAAGTTTCCCGATTCCTTAAGCATGGCGGCTCGGCCATTGGTTACAATGACAGGATAGTCTTGCGCACCCGAAGACCCCCGGGTCCGCAATGCAACGAACCATGACGCTTGCCGGCAGCCTCGGAGCCGGCGGAGGGATATCCAAGATGCTGCTCACGAGAGTTATCACGGCTGCCGTGCTGCTCCTTATTCTGATCGTATCGATCTGGCTCGATCCGCTGGCTTTTGCGGGCGTGATGGCCGTCGCTTTCGGCGCCACGCTTTATGAATGGCTGCGCATCGGCGGTCTCGGTCCTCGTCCTGCTCTTCTCGTCGCCGCCGTTGAAATGGTGACGCAGTTCTCGCTTTACTGGGCCGGCGGTCTTCCGCGCATGTCCTGGTTCCTCTTTGCAGTGAACGGCCTGATCATGGTGGCCTGGTTCGTCATCTTCATCGTCGAGCTCTTCCATCGTCACTCCGGCTTCAAGGTCTCCCAGCGCCAGTGCCTCTGGTCGGCCGTCACCTTCGTGCCCGCCGCCTATCTTTCGCTCCTTTGGCTCTTTGAAGTGGGCGACTGGATTCTTGTCCTTTCCGTGCTGCTCATCGTCTGGGGCGCCGACATCTCGGCCTACTTCTGCGGCCGCGCCTGGGGCAAGCATGCGATGGCGCCCGCCATCTCGCCCAAGAAGACGATCGAAGGGGCCGTCGGCGCCTATCTGATCGTGATCATCTTCTTCGTGCTCACCTACGTCTTCTGCGTGCAGCCGAACGTCTTCACGAACTTCCTCTTCGACCGCGTCGGCTTCGTTTGGGGCGTCGTGACGCTCGCGCTTCTCGTGGCGCTCTCGATTTCCGGCGACCTTTGGGAGTCGATGCTGAAGCGCCTGGTCGGCATCAAGGATTCGTCCAATCTGCTGCCGGGCCACGGCGGCTTCTTCGACCGCATGGACGCTTCGCTTCCGGTGCTGCCGGCCGCTACCTTCATCATGCTCTGGATCGATCTTCTGCTTTCCTGATTTCCGATCCGACTTCATGTCCGAGGCGCGCGCCGCACGAGCGGTCCGCGCCTCTTTTCCTTTTTGCCGATCCATCATGACCGACGCCTATCAGGTTCCCGATCTGCCTCCGGGCACTTTTCACCGCGCCGAAGAAACCGTGCGCCGCTCCCGCTTCATCGTGACGATGGCGCATGTGACGAGCCCGGAGGAGGCCAAGGCCTTCATCGAAACCATCCGTGCTGAGCATTCCCGCGCCACGCACAACTGCTGGGCGTACAACGCCGGTGCGCCGGGGGATACGGCTCAGGTGGGTGCGAGCGACGACGGCGAACCGCAGGGCACGGCCGGACGGCCGATGCTGACGGCGCTCCTTCACAGCGGCGTGGGCGAGGTGGCCGCCGTCGTCACGCGATACTTCGGCGGCATTCTGCTCGGGACGGGCGGTTTGGTCCGAGCGTATCAGGGCTCGGTGAAGCTCGGTCTGGAATCGCTGCCCGTCAGGCTTCGGGAAGACATGCAGCGCTTCGTGATCTCGATCGAACCCTCCGACGTCGACGGCTTCAGACACTGTCTGGAGGCGCATCGCGGCCGCGTTCTGTCTTCCGATTTCCGGTTCGACGCGACTTTCGAAGTACTGGTGCCGGCAGCCGAGGCGCAGGCGTTTGCCGACCGCATGACGGAAATGACGGCCGGGGAGGCGCTGGTGGACTGGATGGACGACGACTGAGCGCAAATTCGTGTCTCGATGTGTCGGCGGCCGTGTGCACAGCCGGCCTTTCCTAAAATAGTTTTTCGACTTCTTCCGAACGGACGGCTTCGTGCGCTTTGCTGTATTTCATGCTCTCGTCGCGCTCTGGGTGCTCTGGCGCTTCTGGATTCCGCTTCCGATTTCCCGCAGGGCCAAGGCGGCGGGTTTTCTCGCCACGCTGGCGGCCGCTGCGTTTCCGGCGGCGACCGCGCTCTTTTGCGGCGGACTGATCAGTCCCGAACTGCCCGCCTGGGTGCTCGTCGTCGGCAACGGCTGCGATTTTGCGCTGGTGATGCTGGGTGCGCTCACGCTCGCAAGAGAAGCCGTGATTTTCTTTTCAGTGCTCGCCGGACGCAAAGGCGAGCGGCTTCACGCCTTCGTGCAGAAGGACCGCCGCGTCGCCCTCGGCATGGCGGCGGCCGCCGCCGGTCTCTCCGCCTTCGGCATTCACGAAGGCATCCGCGTGCCGGACGTCCGCCGCATGGATCTGCCGGTGAGGAATCTGCCAGAAGGACTCGAAGGGCTCACGGTGGTGCAGCTCTCCGACCTGCATGCGTCCGCACTGCTGACCGAGCCCCATATGGCTGCGCTCGTCGAACGGGTGAATTCGCTCAATCCCGATCTGATCGTGCTCACGGGCGACATCGTCGACGGCACGGTGAGCGCGCGCGAAAAGGACGTTCAGCCGCTCGCCGGTCTGCGTGCGCCGCTGGGCGTTTTCGCCTGCGAGGGCAATCACGAGCACTACATCGACTACGAGGGGTGGCTCGCCCGCTACCGCGAGCTCGGCATCCGCGTGCTCAGAAACGAATGGGTCGGCCTGGAAAGAAACGGCGCCCGGCTGACGCTCGGCGCGGTCACCGATCCCTGGGCCAGACGCTTCGGACGCGAACTGCCCGATCCGGTGAAGGCCTTCTCCGGATCGCCGGCCGATGCGCCGAGGATCCTCCTTTCGCATCAGCCGAAGCACGCCCGTCGCTTTGACGATGCCGTTCGATTCGACGCGCAGCTCTCCGGCCATACCCACGGTGGGCAGATCGTCGGCATGGACCGCGGAGTCGCCGTGCTCAACGGCACGTTCTTGCGCGGCTGGTACGCGCTTCGCCGTGCCAGGCTGTACGTTCATTCCGGCTCCGGTCTTTGGAACGGTTTCCCGGTCCGTCTCGGCATCCCGTCGGAAATTGCGCTCTTCACGCTGAGAAGGGCATCCTGAACATCTGACGCCAGGCGCAGATTGCTTCGGCAGGCATGCGCGCACGCGTCGGGCCGCGGCTACAATTACGGCATCTGTCACGCGAAGGTCCGGCCTTTGCGAGTGTGAGGAGAATTATGAGCCAGCCCGTTACCATTCTCGGCGCAACAGGAAGCATCGGTCTTTCGACCCTTGACGTTGTCGGCCGTTATCCCGATCGCTTTCACGTTCACGCCGTGGCGGGCGGGTCCCGCACTGCCGAACTGGTCGGCGTCTGCCGGCGGGCTCATCCGAAGAAGGCGGTGATCGCCGACGAATCGAAGTATGCCGAATTGAAGACCGCGCTCGCCGATGCCGGTCTTGCCGATATCGACGTGCATGCCGGTCAGGAGGCGGTCACTGCGCTGGCGGAGGATCCCGACACGCAGACCGTGGTTCAGGCCGTCGTCGGCGCCGCCGGCGTGGCGCCGACGTTCGCAGCGGCTCGGGCCGGAAAGCGTCTGCTGCTTGCCAACAAGGAAAGCGTGGTCTGCGGAGGCGGTCTCCTGATGCGGACCGTCCGGGACTGCGGCGCCGAACTGCTGCCCGTGGACAGCGAGCACAACGCCATCTTCCAGTGTCTGAGCGGCGCATCTCCCAAGGCGAGAGCCGGCGCCCGGATTCTGCTGACCGCTTCGGGCGGTCCCTTCCGGGGAAGAAAGGATCTGAAGGGCATCACGGTCGAGCAGGCGTTGGCGCATCCGCGCTGGAACATGGGCCGAAAGATCAGCATCGACTCCGCAACGCTGATGAACAAGGGGCTAGAAGTCATCGAGGCGCGCTGGCTCTTTGATTTCGAACCGTCCCGCATTCAGGTGGTCGTGCACCCGGAGAGCATCGTGCATTCCGCCGTGGAGTTCGAGGACGGCGCCGTCATCGCGCAGCTCGGTTCCGCCGACATGCGTACGCCGATCGCCTATTCGCTCGGCTGGCCGGAACGCCTCGACGGCCATGCCAGGCGGCTGTCGCTTACCGAAATCGGACGGCTGACTTTCGAAGAGCCCGACACGACGGTTTTCCCGCTTCTTCGCATCGCCTATGAAGCTCTCGAAAAGGGCGACGGTTCGACGATCGTCCTCAATGCGGCCAACGAAATCGTAGTGGAGGCCTTCCTGGCGCACCGCATTCCCTTCGATGCCATTTCGAAGGTGATTCAGGACATGCTGGCCCGTATCTCGGAACCCTTCCCGCAGTCGGTTGAAGACATTCTGGCTTTGGATGCACGAGTTCGTGAAGCAACCCGTCGCCGGCTTGAACAGACTTCATTCGACGTCTGAGTTCGGCTAAAGTCGACAAAAGCCGGTCCCGAGAGGCCGGCTTTTTTTCTGACATCGTTTCGGGAAGGCGTTTGGGTTCCTCAGGTCATCGGATGAGCGGACAGTGAGCACTGCACTTTCGAGCCTCTTTCATCCGTTCGGAAGCGGCATGCCCGTCAACAGCCAAACAGTCATCTTTCCGAAAAAAGGTCCGAAGTCCAGCTTCGCATGGAGAAAAGGGTAATACTTTGTTATTCATGGATAATTATTTAATTCCGCGACGTTTTCCCCACTTTTACGGATCTGGCTGCGACATTTTTCCAAGAAACGTCGTCATGAATCGCGACGTTTTTTTTTCCGGTGCTTCCTTTAGTCAGTTCCGTGTGCTGAGAGCGATTGAGCTCGTACCGGAAGACCGGCGCCGCCATTTCGAATTCCGGGCAAAGGAAAATGCGGCACGCAGTTCCCCGGCAAAGGTTGTCTCTGCCGTTTGATCCGAAGCCGCCGGGACGATGGAAACGGATGCTTCCGGCGCACAATGCCGCGTATTTGGCGACGAAAATACAACCAAAATTCGGTCTGATCCGCATCGCGGCGGCTAGGCGGAAGCGCTTAGATCGGCGTTTCTGCAGGTGTTTAGCATGAAGAACATCTCGATCGTCACTTTCAGGAGTTTCCCCATGCTTCGCCGTTCTCTCTTTAAATCCGCAGGTCTTCTTGCCGGCGCTGCCGCCTTCGGTTCCGCCGTGCCGGCGGCGTCCGCCGCCGATGCGAAGGTCTTCGTGCCTTCCGAAAAGACGCCGCTTCTTCTCAACTTCAACGAAAATTCGCTCGGCATGTCGCCCAAGGCCAAGGCGGCCGTTGCGGATGCCGTGAACGGCGCCTTCCGCTATCCCGATGCGCTGCGCGAAGAACTGCAGGCCGAAATCGCCAAGACGCTCGGCGTCAAGACCGACAATGTCTCCCTCGGCAACGGTTCGTCCGAAACGATTCAGGCCGTCGTTCAGTCGGTGGCCGAGAAGGCCCGCCGCGCCGGCAAACCGGTTCAGCTGATCGTGCCGGATCCGACCTTCGGGTGCGCCGAGGGCTATGCGGATGCCGTCGGCATGGCCGTGGTAAAGGTTCCGCTGACGGGGCCGAAGCTTGCATTCGATCTTGATGCGATGAAGAAGGCTACCCGGAATTTCAAGGGCATTTCGCTCGTCTATGCCTGCAATCCCAACAATCCGACCGCCACGGTGACGCCTTCCGCGCTGCTAGAGGCCTGGGTGAAGGAGGCCGGTCCCGACGTCGTCTTCCTGTTCGATGAGGCCTATGCTGAATTCGTGACCGATCCGGCATTCGTCAGCTCCGTCGAACTGGTCAAGGCAGGCGTACCGAACGTCGTCGTGGCGCGCACCTTCTCGAAGATCTTCGCCATGGCCGGTCTGCGTATCGGCTACGCCGTGGCGGCGAAGGACACCTGCGCGGCCGTCGACGGCTTTGCCTCGGTCGACAACATCAATGCGGCGGGTGCGGCTGCGGGCATCGCTTCTCTTCGCGACAAAGTCTTCATTGAGAAGAGCAAAGCGTCCGTTGAACTCTCGCGCGCCATCGTCGTGAAGGCGCTGACCGAACTCGGTCTCGAGTATCTGCCGTCTCAGGCGAACTTCATCTTCCACAAGATCAAGGGCGAGCACAAGCTCTACAAGTCCCGCTTGGCCGATGCCCACGTCTTCGTCGGCCGCGAATTCCCGCCGGCCGTCGGCTGGAATCGTCTGACGCTGGGCACGCCCGAAGAAATGAAGGCTTTCGTGAAGGTGCTGAAGGACTTCCGCGCCAAAGGCTGGATCTGATCGGCCGAGAGCGGCCTCTTCGGCAACGGATTAAAGGGCGGTTCAGGCGGACCGCCCGTTTTTTTGTAACGGCATTTCTATATAGGCGCTTTTCAGAAGAGCCGGGCGCAACTCGGCCGCAAAAACCGTGTATTGTGTGCGTCTCGCCTTCCGGCATTCCTGATTTGCTTTGATATGACCGTTCTCTTCGCTCTCATCGGTTTTCTAATCACCATCGGCGTCATCGTGACGGTTCACGAAGGCGGCCACTGCATCATGGCCAAGCTGCTCGGCGTGAAGGTGATCCGTTATTCGCTCGGCATGGGCAGGGTGATCTGGCGGCGCAGCATCGGCGAGACCGAATACTGCCTGTCGCTGCTCCCGCTCGGCGGCTACGTGCGGCTCTTCAATGAGGGGGATCCGGACGTGACGCCGACGGAGGCGGATCTTCCCCGGGCATACAACCGGCAGCCGAAATGGAAGCGGGCGCTGATTCTGTTCGCCGGTCCGGCCGTCAACTTCGTCTTGGCCTTCGTTCTCTATGCGGTGATCGGCGCCGTCGGCACGCCCGACTTCGCGCCGGTGACGGGCACGCCGCCCGCCCAAACCCAGGCGGCCGAAGAGGGCGTTCGCGAGGGCGACCGCATCATGACGGTCGACGGCGTTGCGATCCGGGGCTTTTCCGACCTCGGATTCGAGTTTCTCAACCGGGCGGGCGACGCGGATATTCCGGTGGTCTTTTCCCGGGACGGCGGAACCTATGTGCGTCACTTTTCGCTCGCCGGTCTGACGATCGACGATATGGCCGAAACCTCGGCCATGCGTCACCTCGGTCTGGTGCCCTTCATGCGGGATCCGACCGTGGGCCGCGTCATGCCCGAGTCGCCAGCGGCGGCGGCCGGCCTGCAGCCGGGCGACCGCATTCTCTCCGTCGACGGCGCGCCGATGACGTCCGTCGGCCAGGTGGTCCGGACGATCGGCGACGCCCGGGGCCGCGCGCTTTCGATGGCGGTTGAAAATCTCCGCGAGCCCGGGGTTCGCCGGAACGTGACGGTGACGCCCCGTCTGGAGGGCGAACGCTGGCTGATCGGCATCAATCTGACGTCCATGCCGGAAACGGTCATCGTGCGTCTCGGACCGATCGACGCCGTGGCGGCGGGCTGGAACAAGGTGAGGAAGATCACCGGACTGCAGGCGAAGGGCGTTGCCCAGATGGCGACCGGCGAAGCGAGCACGAAGAATCTTTCAGGGCCGATCGCGATTGCCGATATGGCCGGGAGCGCGTTTCGCGGCGGCGTCGTTCCGTTCCTCGAATATCTTGCGCTCATTTCGGTGGCCATCGGCTTCATGAACCTTCTTCCGATTCCCGCGCTCGACGGCGGACAGCTGACGGTGCTCGCGCTCGAGGCGCTTCGCGGCAGGGATTTTTCCGAGCGTACCCGTGAAAATATCGGCCGCGCCGGCATTTTCCTGATTCTTCTGCTTTTTATTTTCGTGATGAACAACGACATCACGAGGCTCATCGGAAGCTGACGGGCGGTTTCGGGATGGTCCGAAGAGGCGGGAGTTTGCGGGCTGCCGTACGCCTCGAAATTGCCCTCATCGGTCTTTCCGAACTGCCTCATTATTTGGTAACCTTACACAAATTTGCCGCCGTGCGGACCGACGCCGGACGTGGCCGTTTCCCCGAGGGGTCTCCGGAACGTCCCGCGATTTCAGGAGCCTTCGCGCGGCGGCCGTTGTTTGATGTTTTTGAGAGACCGAATCTTGTTCCCTAATCTGACGAAGACGGCCGCTGCTGTGCTTGCGGCCCTGGTGTGTGCTGACGGCGCTTCGGCGTTCGTCATTTCCGACATTCGTGTTGAAGGGATTATGCGTACGGAACCGGGTACGGTGTTTTCGCACCTTCCTTTCCGTGCCGGTGATGAATTCACGCCCGACAAGGGCACCCGCGCCATTCACTCCCTCTATCGCTCCGGCCTCTTCAAGGACGTGACGCTTTCGCAGGACGGCGACGTTCTCGTCGTCCGCATCGTTGAGCGCCCCGCCGTCGCGACGATTGAAACGCACGGCATCAAGGCCTTCGACAAGGATGCCGTGGAAAAGAGCCTGCGCGACGTCGGCATGGCCGAGGGCCGCATCTTCGACCAGGCGACGCTTGACCGGGCCGACCAGGAGCTCCGCCGCCAGTACCTCGCCCGCGGCTACTACGGCGTGAAGATCAAGACGACCGCCACGCCGCTCGAAAGAAACCGCGTGCGCATCACGATCAACGTCGACGAAGGCCGCGCCTCGTCGATCGCTTCGATCCGCTTCACCGGGAACCGTCGTTTCGAGGACGACGATCTGCTCGATCTGATGCAGCTCGGCATGCCGAACTGGTTCAGCTGGTACACCAAGCGCGATCTCTACAGCCGTGAAAAACTGGCGGCCGACCTTGAGACGATCCGCTCCTTCTACATGAATCAGGGCTATCTCGACTTCAAGATCGACTCCGTTCAGGTCTCGATCGCGCCCAACAAGTCGGACGTCTACATCACGATCAACATGACCGAAGGCGAGAAGTACACCGTCTCCGGCACCAAGCTGACGGGCGACATGCTCGGCCTTGACGAGAACCTCAATGCGCTCGTGACGATCAAGCCGGGCGACATCTACAACGCGGAAGTCGTGAACAAGGTTTCGTCCGACATCGTCGAGAAGCTCTCGACGCTCGGCTACGCCTTCGCAACCGCTACGCCCAATCCGATCGCCGACCGTGAAAAACGGACCGTCGACGTCGTCTACACGATCGACCCGGGCCGCCGCGCCTACGTGCGCCGCGTGAACATCACCGGCAACAACCGCACGCGCGACGACGTGATCCGCCGCGAAGTCCGTCAGTACGAATCCGCCTGGTACGACAGCGACAAGGTCAAGCTTTCGCGCGACCGCATCGACCGACTCGGCTACTTCGAAACGGTGACGGCCGATCCTGTGCCCGTGCCCGGCACGCGCGACCAGGTCGACATTGAAGTGAAGGTGAAGGAACGTCCGACCGGCTCCATCTCGCTCGGCGCCGGCTACTCGACTTCCGAGGGCATCATTCTTTCCGCCGGCTTCGCGCAGAACAACGTCTTCGGCACCGGCAAATCCGTGTCGGTCGACGTCAATACCTCGAAGTCGCAGCGCACCTACGCGCTCTCGATGGTCGAGCCGTACGTGACGCCCGAAGGCATCAGCCGCTCCTGGGAAGTCTACGACCGCCGCGTCGACCTGGAAGAGCTCGACGTGGCCGATGTGGAATACGAAACCCGCGGTGCGTCGCTCGCTTGGGGTATTCCGTTTACCGAACTCGACCGCGTGTTCCTGGGCGGCAAGGTCGAATCGACCAAGGTGATGACGAACGCCAATTCGCCGGACCGCTACAAGAACTACGTCGACAAGTTCGGCAAGAACCCGGTCAGCGTGGCGGCCACGGTGGGCTGGTCGCGGGACAGCCGCGACAATTCCCTGGCGCCGACGCGCGGCATCTACCAGCGCTTCAACGGTGAGTTCGGTCTGCCCGGCATGGACATCGAGTACTACAAGATGACCTACCAGTACCAGCAGTACTTCCCGCTCACCAAGACGTGGACCCTCGCCTTCAACGGCGAGCTCGGCTACGGCGACGTGTACGGCAGCACCGACATGTATCCGTTCTTCAAGAACTTCTACGTGGGCGGCATCGGTTCGGTGCGCGGCTTCGAGTCGGGCACGCTCGGTCCGAAGGATTCCAACGGCGACAACCTCGGCGGCGACCGCATGATGAATGCGTCGATCGAACTGCTGGCGCCGCTGCCGGGCGGCGACCGCACGCTGCGCTTCTTCGGCTTCTTCGATGCCGGCTATGCGTGGGGCTACGAACGCAAGAAGGGCGAGATCTCCTACAGCCGTCAGGAAATCAGCTTCTCCGACCTGCGTTATTCGACCGGTTTCGGCGTGGCCTGGATCTCGCCGCTCGGTCCGCTCAAGTTCTCGATTGCCTTCCCGCTCAACGACAAGGAAGACGACGATACGCAGCGCTTCCAGTTCCAGATCGGTACGGGCTTCTAAACGTCCGGGGCCGGCCCGCCGGCGGGTTTTCCTGCCGGCGCGGTGCGCTGTACAATGCGTAAAAGCTTATGAGGCGGGAAGGCTTCCGACGGAGCTTTCCCGCTTTTTCCATCTTTGCCGAGGTGATCAACGTGAAAAAGCTTCTTCCCCTTATTCTGACGACGGCCGTGTTCGGTCTTTCGCTGGCTGCGCCTCAGGCCGGTGCCGCGGAGCTTAAGATCGGCGTCGTTAATATGGAGAGAATTCTGAGGGATTCCCAGTCGGCAGCCCAGGCGAGCGAGCGTCTCAATGCCGAAGGCCAGCGCCGTCAGGAGGAAATCGATGCCGTCACGAAGCGCTTCAAGCAGCGTCTGGAGCGCTTTGAAAAGGATGCGCCGTCGATGGCTGAGTCCGAACGCGTGACCGAACGCCGCGAGCTCGCCGAAATGGAGCGCGACGTCGCCCGGCGCAGCCGGGAGGCCCGCGATGAATTCAACCAGCGCCGCAACGAAGAAGTGCTGCTCCTTCAGGGCAGAGCCGGCCGCGTGATTCAGCAGATCGCCGAAGCGGAAAAGTTCGACCTCGTGCTCTACGAGTTCTTCTATGCCAGCAAGAAGGTCGACATCACCGACCGAGTGATGAAGGAGCTGGACCGCGACATCGTCAGGGCGGCGAAGAAGTAAGCGCTGTCCCCCGTCCTGGGCGGCTCAGGCCGCCCGTTTGTTTTTGCTACCGCCAGAGATTTACTTTTTGAGGAGCCGACATGGCTGATACCCGTCCCGTCTTTCAGGCTGATGAACTCATCGCGCGTGTTTCCGACATGAGCAGAGGCCGTCTGGCCGTGCGTCTCATCGGGCCTTCCGTCGAAGTCTCGCGCTTCATGCCGCCCCAGGCGGCGGGCGAGGGCGACATGGCGTTTCTGACCAATGCCGCCTATGCCGAAGCCATGAAGGCTTCGAAGGCGTCGCTCATCATTCTTCGCGAACAGGACCTCGCCGCGCTTTTCGGTGAGACGCTGCCCGAGAGAAGCATTCTGGTCTGCGACAATCCCTACGCCTTTTTCGCCTTTGCGTCGCAGCTCCTCTTCAGAACCGAACTGCCTCCCGGCGTTCATCCCCGCGCCTTCGTGGAGGAGGGCGCCGTCATTGATCCGACGGCCACCGTCGAGGCGCTTGCCGTCGTGCGCGCCGGCGCAAAGATCGGCGCCCGCACGGTGGTGAAGGCCGGCGCCGTGGTCGGCGAAGGCGCTCAGGTGGGCGAGGACTGCATCATTTATTCGAACGCCGTGCTCGAAC
>JAXEEN010000194.1:0-5083 GCA_034104065.1 Sutterella sp. | reverse complement strand
CACCGTCATGACCAACGGCATCCGCGCCTTCCTCCCGGGTTCGCTCGTCGACACCCGTCCGGTCAAGGACACGACGCCGTACGAAGGCAAGACCTTCGAATTCAAGGTTATCAAGCTCGACCGCAAGCGCAACAACGTCGTCGTTTCCCGCCGCGCTGTTGTTGAAGCCAACATGGGCGAAGAACGCGCCAAGCTCCTTGAAACGCTCAAGGAAGGCGCCATCGTCAAGGGCGTCGTCAAGAACATCACCGACTACGGTGCCTTCGTCGACCT
Organism: Sutterella sp.; assembly: GCA_034104065.1. GTDB lineage: Bacteria > Pseudomonadota > Gammaproteobacteria > Burkholderiales > Burkholderiaceae_F > Sutterella. The sequence goes on along the minus strand of JAXEEN010000194.1, from coordinate 4,810 downwards.
CGGCGGCATCGACGGCCTTCTCCACATCACGGACCTGGCCTGGCGCCGTGTCCGTCACCCGAGCGAAGTCGTTCAGGTTGGTCAGGAACTCGAAGCCAAGGTTCTCAAGTTCGACCAGGACAAGAACCGCGTCAGCCTCGGTCTCAAGCAGCTCGGCGACGATCCGTGGGTCGGCATCGCCCGCCGCTATCCGCATGGCACCCGCCTCTTCGGCAAGGTCACGAACATCACCGACTACGGTGCCTTCGTTGAAGTCGAAGCCGGCATCGAAGGTCTCGTGCACGTTTCCGAAATGGACTGGACCAACAAGAACGTTGATCCGCGCAAGGTGGTCACGCTCGGCGACGAAGTCGAAGTCATGGTTCTCGACATCGACGAAGAACGCCGCCGCATCTCCCTCGGTATGAAGCAGTGCAAGCCGAATCCGTGGGAAGACTTCGCTCAGTCCCACAAGAAGGGCGACAAGGTCTCCGGTCAGATCAAGTCGATCACCGACTTCGGCGTGTTTATCGGCCTGCCCGGCGGCATCGACGGTCTGGTTCACCTCTCCGACCTTTCCTGGAACGAATCCGGTGAAGAAGCCGTCCGCAAGTACAAGAAGGGCGACGAACTCGAAGCCGTCGTTCTCGGCATCGACACCGATCGCGAACGCATCTCCCTCGGCATCAAGCAGATGGGCGGCGATCCGTTCTCCAACTTCGTCAGCACCCACGACAAGAACACTCTCGTCAAGGGTACGGTGAAGTCCGTTGAAGCCAAGGGTGCCGTGATCGACCTCGGCAACGACGTCGAAGGCTACCTCCGCGCCAGCGAAATCTCCGCTGACCGCGTTGACGACGCCACGACCCGTCTCTCCGCAGGCGACGCCATCGAAGCGCTCATCACGAACATCGACCGCAAGAACCGCAGCATCCAGCTCTCCATCAAGGCCAAGGACGCTGCCGAAGCCCGCGATGCTCTCGATCGCCTCAACGCCGACGCCACCGCCGCCACCGGCACGACGAACCTCGGCGCTCTTCTCAAGGCCAAGCTCGAACAGAAGTAATTTCTGATCCGACAAGCCTTTCAGGGTTCCGTCCTCAGCGGCGGAGCCCGGGAAGACCGAATAAAGGCTGCTGCATGAAAATGCAAGCAGCCTTTTTAGTCTCTGCCGCCGGTTCGGCGCAGGGAAAGGAAAACGAGAGTGGGCAAATGCCGGCTCCCGTGCAAGAATGTCAGCGTCCGCCTGGCGGATGCTGTGGAACGAAAAGTATTTGCGATCATGGAATTCGAACTCTGGTATCTGGTGCTGATTCCTGTGCTGTTTGCTGCCGGCTGGTGGGCGAGAGGCCTTGAAGCCAGAGAGCGGGAGGAAAATTCCAGACAGCTGCCCGAGGCCTATTCCCGAGGCGTCGCCATGCTGATGAGCGACCGCCCGGACAAGGCGATCGATCCCTTTATTGAAGTGGTCAGACTCGATCCCGAGCTGATCGAGCTTCATCATGTCCTCGGCATTCTCTTCCGCGGACGCGGTGAGTTCGAGCGGGCCATCCGCCTTCACAATCATCTGGTCAATCGGGAAGACATTCCTGAGGCGGACCGAGTCAAGGCGCTCAAGGAACTCGGCGAGGACTATCTGACGGCGGGTCTTTTCGACCGTGCCGAGCAGACGTACCGCCGGCTGCTGGAAAATCCGAGCGAGCATCTGGATGCCCTTCGGGCACTTCTCAAGATCTACTGCATCGAACACGAGTGGACCTCGGCCATTGACGTTGCGCGTCAGCTCGAAGTCCAGGGCGGCGAGGCGCGATCCAATGAGATCGCCCACTACTACTGCGAACTGGCCGAAGGGGCCGTACGCGCCAAGGATCTCGCGCTGGCAGACGACTATGTCCGCAAGGCGCTCGACAATCAGCCTGAATCTCCGCGGGCCAACATCACGGCCGGTGCGGTCTCTGCCGCGCTCGGAGACGGACAGCGGGCCCTGGAGCTCTGGCAGGGCGTCATGAAGCGTACTCCCCAGTATCTCCCGCTCGTGCTCGGGCGGATTGCCGACGCTCTCGTTCAGGCCGGCAGACGCGAAGAGGCCGTCGCTCTTCTTCATCAGGCGCTTGCAGACAGCGCCAGCATTGACGTGATGGAAGAGGCTGTAAGCCGCATTGCTTCGCTCGAAGGCAACGCCGAGGCTCAGGCGGCAGTGCTACAGCTGCTTTCCGGTCATCCCAGCCTGTCCGCTTTTGCGTCGCTCATCTCGCTTCGTCAGAAGGAGAATCCGGGAGACGAACAGACCAAGCTTCTGAGTGCTCTTCTGCAGCGCCATTCGAGGCGTCTGGCACGCTATCAGTGCTCGAAGTGCGGGTTCCTGGCGTCGTCCTTCTCGTGGCACTGCCTCGGCTGCGGCGCCTGGGACAGCTTCCCGCCCCGTCGCATCGAGGACGCCAAGGGCCGCTGATCCGTCGGCAGGATTGTTACAATTGCGGCGCCTTTCGGATAAGCCCGAAGCGCCTGCAGCACATACAATTGTCAAACACAAACGGAAGAATGCCCGGGCGGTTCGGCATTCTCCGAATCATGATTCAATCCGCCCGAAAGCCCCCCAAAAAAAGGAACCTAAAAAAACATGCTTAAGCGTATCGGTCTGCTGATCCTCGCCAATTTCGCCGTCTTCATCATGCTCTCGGCGATCCTTCTGGTGATCCAGATGGTGTTCGGCGTCAATTTCGGCACGATGGCCGGCTCGTCCATCAATTTCACCGCGCTCTTCATCTTCTCCATGGTCGTCGGCTTCAGCGGCTCGCTGATCTCGCTCTTCATGAGCAAGCAGATGGCCAAGATGTCCATGGGTCTGCAGATGATCGACACGAACAATCCCGAGCCCGGTCTTGAACAGTACCTCGTGGATGTGGTCCGCCGCGAATCCCAGAAGGCCGGCATTCCGATGCCGGAAGTGGGCATCTACAACGGCGAACCGAATGCCTTTGCAACGGGCGCCTCGAAGTCGAGCTCTCTCGTCGCCGTTTCGACGGGCCTTCTTCAGATCATGAACCGCGATGAAGTTGAAGCCGTGCTCGCCCATGAAATTTCGCACGTCAAGAACGGCGATATGGTGACGCAGACGCTTCTGCAGGGCGTGATGAACACCTTCGTGGTCTTCTTCTCGCGCGTCATCGGCTGGGTGGTTGACCGCCAGATTCTGCGCAACGAAGATGATGCGCCGGGCGTCGGCTACTACGTGACGTCGCTCGTTCTCGACATCTGCCTCGGCTTCCTCGCCTCGATGGTCGTCTGCTACTTCTCCCGCTGGCGCGAATACCACGCCGACGCGGGCGCTGCCGAAATCATGGGCTCCAACCAGCCGATGATCAACGCGCTCCGCCGTCTCGGCAGCATGGAACCGAACGAGCTGCCCGGTGCCGTGAAAGGCTTCGGCATTTCCGGCGGCATCGGTTCGCTCTTTGCCACGCACCCCTCCATTGAAGACCGCATCGCCGCTCTTGAAACGAAGCGCTACTGATCGGTTTTCCGGGCTGCAGCCGCAGCCCACCCAATGAAAAACCCCGGACCGTGCTGCATCGGTTCGGGGTTTTGCTTTGGTAAGGATGGAAGACAGACGTCGGGAATCCGGATCAGTAGCTGACCGTTGTGCGGATGCCCGCGCCTTCAACAAGAGCGGCGATTCGGTCCAGCTCTTCACGGGAGGCTTTCTGCAGACCTTTTTCAGGCGTTTCCCGATCGATGGTATAGATCGTGACCAGCTTCGGACCGATGGTCCGGACGACGTCGAGCCAAGGGAGGACGTATCGGTCGGACGTGTTGTCGACGTCTCTGCCCTGCCAGGAACCCTTCATGAACATGGTCTGAATGATCGCTCTGCTTCCGAACGTCTTCATGCGTTCGATCAGAGCGGGAAGATCGTAGCGGCTGGTCGGTCTGTCGACCAGGCGGATGTAGTCCTCGTCGACGGTATCGAGCTTCAGAAGCGGATTTTCGATGCGAAGGAGGGCGCGGAAAACGCTTTCCTTGAGAATGTGCGTGGCGTTGGTCAGCACGCTGATCACCGCTTTGGGAGCGAGTTCGTCGCGAAGGGCGATCGTATCCCCGATGATGTCTTCGAAATCGGGATGCGAGGTGGGTTCGCCGTTGCCGGCAAACGTCAGAGTATCGGGCACTTCGCCTTCGGCCCGCATGGCTTCGAGTTTTTCACGAAGCCTGCCGCGCACCAGCTCGCGCGAAGGCATTTTCAGATTGGGACGGCGTTCGGCATTGAGGCCGCATTCGCAGTAGATGCAGTCAAAGCTGCAGAGCTTGCCGTCGGCGGGCAGAAGATTGATGCCGAGAGAAAGCCCGAGTCGGCGGCTCCTGACGGGACCGAAGATGGGGCTCGGATAAAGAATGGTGGACATGGCTGTCAGGGAGAAAATCGAACGGGCGTCCGACATCATAGCGAAAGCCGCGCCTCAGGGCGCCGCTCCAGGATGATTTCTCTCAGGACTGCGAGGTTTTGAGCGCATTTTCGATCTCTTCAGGCGTATGAGAGTCATCCGAAGAGATCTGACGCCCGACCCAGAGGGCCATCACGGCGAGCGCGAGCCCCGTCAGCGTCAGACCGGCCGCCGTGGCTCCCCAGAACCCGTAGGCCTGGAAGGGGCCGCCGGCCCATTCGCATCCGAAGGCGAAGAGATAGCCGCCGCCGAGTCCCACGCCCCAGAGCATCACGCCGTAGATGATCATGGGGGCGCGCGTGACGCGGTAGCCTCGGAGGGCGAAGGAACTGACGGACTGCAGCGCGTCGAAGACGTGATACATGCAGCCGAATATGAGCAGCGAGGCG
>JAXEEN010000193.1:0-9444 GCA_034104065.1 Sutterella sp. | reverse complement strand
GTCAACACAGATCGTTTCTCGATCAGAAACTCGGGAAAAGGCCGTCCCAGACGATTCGGCGGTAGTTGGCCCGGTCCGTCGCTCCCTCCGTAGAGAAGCAGAGCACGCGTGAGTCAGCACCGAGTCCCAGCAGCCGGCGCTGCGCCCCGCAGCCGGGATTCATCATCAGTTCGGCCGCCAGTCCGACGCCGGCAGCCCCGCTTTCCCCCGACGTCACGGCAGGGTCGCCCGGCAGCGGATTGCCGAGCACGCGCATGCCCTTGGCCGCCGTGCCGTCGGGCATCGATGCGGAAAAGTCGGCATATTCCCGAATCAGCTTCCAGGCCGTCGTGCAGGGCTCTCCGCAGCAGAGACCGGCCATGATGGAATTCATGACTCCCGTGACGGCATGCATCCTGCCGTCATCGGCCTCTGCCGTGCGATAGATGCAGTCCGCGGCATGCGGCTCAACGATCGTCACGATCGGACGCTCGTCACCGAACCGCTCGGCGAAATACGCGGCCAGCGCGCCCGCCATGGAACCGACGCCCGCCTGCAGAAAGACATGCGTCGGCACTTCTCCGTCGAGGGCTTCGACGGCCTCTTCCGCCATGGTGAGATAGCCCTGCATGATGAGGGACGGAATGCGTTCGTAGCCCGGCCATGCCGTGTCCTGGGTCAGGATAAAGCCGCAGCGCTCGGCTTCCGAGGCGGCGAACCGAACGGTGTCGTCATAGTTGACGCCGGTGATGTCCGCGCGCGCACCGAGACGGCGGATGTTTTCGAGACGCTCGGCAGCGCTCCCCGCGGGCATGTAGACCACGCTCTTCATGCCGAAGAGCTTCGCCGCCCAGGCAACGCCCCGTCCGTGATTGCCGTCGGTGGCCGTGATGAAGGTCAGGTCGCCGAGCCTCTCCCGGGATTCGGGCGACGACAGGACGGCGTAGTCGGCCTCGTCGGGATCGATTCCAAGACGTTCCGCCATGACGGCGGCGATGCAGCGGGTGCCGCCGAGGCTTTTGAAGGCGTTTAGGCCGAAACGGTAACTCTCATCCTTCACCCAGAACCTGGCCAGCCCGCAGTGTTCGGCGAGACGGTCCAGCGAGTGAAGCGGCGTCGGCGCATAGCCGGGTATCGAACGGTGAAAGCACCGCACGATGCGGGCGGCGGCGGTGCCGAAGAGCGAGGCTTCCTCCGGTCTGCGCCCGGTGCCTCGGATCGGCGTGATCCGGATGTCTGTCGTCATCAAAGTATCTCCTGCAGTCCCGGCATAGGATAGCATCGGACGCCGGGCCCTTTCTCCGTTCGCCCGCCGACCGGCACAAAAACGGCCGCAGCGGCTGCTTGAGCCGCCGGCGGCCTCGGAAATCCGGGATTCGGAACGACGCTCAGCCTTCGGATTTGCGGCCTGCGTCGGCGACCAGATGCTCGGTCATGTAGTCCCAGGCCGCATCCTTCATCCCGGGCGCCATCAGGTCCACGCCGAACTTATGGGTATAGAAAAACCCTTCCAAAGCCATGACGGCGATCAGCGCCGGAATGCGTTCGGCTTCCGGGAGCACCTCGATGCGGGTAAAGAGCTTGCGGTACCAGTCGCGGACCGGCTTCATCAGCTCCTCGTCGTGAATGAAGGTCGAGAGAAGCGCGATGCCGACCTGAGCCCAGCCGCGGTTGTCGCGGTCGAAACTGCGAAACCACTCGACGTAACCCGGAACGAGCGTTTCGTCGGGACGGCCCGTAAAGAGCGCCTCATGGCGGCGAAGCTCTCCGTCGAGATGCTCGGCATAGTCCTCGATCAGCGCCGCCTGCAGCTGGCGCTTGTTCTTGAAGTGGTACATGCAGGCCCCCTTGCTGATGCCGGCCTTCTGGGCGGCGCGGTCCATGGTGAGCGCGGCGATGCCCTCTTCAAGAATGACGGCTCGCGATGCTTCCAAAATGGACTGCCGGGTCTTCAATGCCTTTTCACTGGCCATGTACCCTCCGGAAATATTCGAAAATCAAGCGTTTTTATTTTAACGCAGAAAGAAAAAAACCATCCGTGCGGTCAGTCCGGCAGGGACCGGACCGCGGGATGGCGAAGGAGGCGGGCGGCCTCGGGGGATCGTGAGCCGCCCTCTTCAGAGGAGAAAAACCCGAACTCGGATTACTTCGCGGCAGCAGCGGCTGCGGCACCGGCGATGCGGCCGAAGACGATGATGTCCGTGTAGGCATTGCCGCCGAGGCGGTTCGTGCCGTGCGTCACGCCAGTGACTTCACCGGCGGCCCAGAGACCCGGGATCGTCTTGCCGTCCTTCGTGACGACTTCAGCCTTTTCGTTGATGCGAACGCCGCCCATCGTGTGGTGGGTCGACGGAACAGCCTTGACGACGTAATACTTGCCCTGGCTGAGGTCCATCAGACCGGCGCGGTGGTTGAAGTCCTTGTCGTTGCCCTTGCCCGTCATGGAGCTGACGCGCTTCACGGTGGCCTGCAGCTGGTCATAGGGCATCTTCGTGAAGTCGGCGATGCACTTCAGATCGTCGCAGGTCGTCATGATGCCCTGCTTCGTGAAGGCTTCGTATTCGTTGGCGTGTTCCTTGACGGTGTTGGAGATCTTGCCGATGTTGTCGTTCCAGAGCACCCAGCAGTAGCCGCCGGTCTGGTCGAGAATGGCGTGCGAGATCACGTCGCGGCGCTGGAGTTCCTCAACGAAGCGCTTGCCTTCCTGGTTGAGCAGCACGGCGCCGTCGAAGCGGGCGTCGGCGATGAGTTCGATCACGCCGGAGATCGGGTCGCAGATCGGATAGGTCTGGATGTAGCCCATGTTGACGAGTTCGGCACCGGCGCGTTCAGCCATGTAGAGGGCTTCGCCCGTGGTGCCCGGGGCGTCGGTCGTCTTGAAGCGTTCGTCGATCTTCGGGTTGTACTTCTTCACCATTTCCTTGTTGGCGCCGAAGCCGCCCGTGGCGAGAACGATGCCGCCCTTGGCGTTGAAGGTGTATTCCTCACCGTTCATCGTGGCCTTGACGCCCGTGACGCGGCCGTCCTTGTCCTTGATGAGCTCTTCGGCCTTCATGTTGGTGATGACCGGGATGCCGAGTTCATCGGCCTTGGCCTGGAACTTGGTGATGAATTCCGTGCCGGTGTGGCCGAACGGAATCAGAGCGCGCTTGCGGGAGTGGCCGCCGAAGAAGAAGAGGTTGTCGGCTTCGAAGTTGACCTTGAGGTAGTCGCGGCACCACTTCGCTGCGTCAAGCGCGTTGTGCGTCATCACGTTGATGACCTTCATGTCGCCCTTGCCGTCGCCGCCCTTGAAGGTGTCCTTGGCATGGAGTTCGGCGCTGTCGTCCGTGATGCCGAGCTTGGGCTGGACCCAGTTGCCGGCCACGTTCATTTCAGCGCCCGAGATGAGCGAGTTGCCGCCGACGGCGGGCATCTTTTCAAGGAGCACGACGTTGGCGCCGGCGGCCTTGGCGGTGATGGCGGCGGAGAAGCCCGCGCCGCCCGCACCGATCACGACGACGTCATACGTGGCGTTCTTCGGCAGAGCCTTGGCGGCCTTCTTGACGGCCTTCTTGTCGGCCTTGCCGAGCGTCACGCCGGCCTTCTTGGCAGCGTCGTTCACGGCGTCGATGAGACCCTTCGAAGAGAAGGTGGCGCCGGAGATCATGTCGAGATCGGTCGAGTTGGCAGCGATGATGGCGTCCTTCAGTTCAGTGAAGACCTTCTTCGCAAGAACGGGGTTTTCCTTGCTGCTGACGACCTTGATGTCCTGAATGCGGCCGTTGTCGAACGTCACGGCGACGGTCAGATCGCCGTGCTTGCCCACGCCGGTGCCTTCAGCGGTCACGGGAGCGGCAAAAAGAGAAGCGGAGGCGGCGCCAAAGGCAAGAGCGGCGGCCGCGGTAATGACGGATTTCTTGAACTGCATTTGATTTCTCTGAAGTTCGGGGTGGAGGATACGTGAGCGCATTATAAGCAAAACCGACCGGATGGTTTGTTAATTCAGCAGCGGACAGCCGCGTACTAACCCTGACAAAACTAATCATCTAATGGCCGAATACCTGATATATCGGTCGTTTCAAGCGATTTTCGGTACTTTCCCCAACCCTGTTTGCGCTATGAGCAAAACCGACCAGTCGGTCTTTTCTTGTCTATATTTCGCTCCGTCGCCGCGGTGCTCCGACCGAGTCCGCCGCCCGAATCCCCGTTACCTCCCTTTACGGACATACTAAAATGCGCATCAAACCCGCTGCTCTCTCCGTTGCTCTCGCACTCATGTCTGCCTCCGCTTTCGCCGCCGTCACGCTCGACGGACGCACGCTCACCCAGGAACAGGCCTGGGCCGCCGCCCGCCAGGGCGCGGAAATCTACGGTCTGACCGTAGGCGTGGGCCTCAACAAGGAGCATCATCTCTTCGACGCCAAGGGCGAACTGACCGACGTGGCCCGTCAGGCGAGCATCGACTTCAACCGCAACATCCTTCGCTCGCACTCTTCTTTCTGATCGGCACCCTGCCGATGACGATGAAGATCTTCCGTCCGAAGCTCGGACGGGTGCTCGCCTGGACCTTTGCGGCGATGGCCGCCGGTCTTGCCGGCGTGGCGTTCTCGGCATCCTCGCCCGGGCTGCTCGGCTTCTTCTTCGTGCTCCACGCCTTCGCCTACGGCATGCAGACGACGCTCGACTACATCTATCCGGTCGTGCTCTTCGCGCCGTCCCTTCTCGCGAGCGCGTCGGGCGCCGTGCTCGCCGTCTCCCGCGTCGGATCGGCCCTCTCCGCCTTCGCCTTTCCGTTTCTGCTCGAACGCTTCGACGCCTTTACCCTGCTTCTCGCCGGCGCGGCGATTTCGCTGGCCGGCATCTTGTGGCTCGGCCTTCTGCCGTCGCGCAAAAACTGACTGGGGCAGCGGCTTTCGGCGAGTTCGCGTCATGACGGGCGCCGAATTGCCGACAATTGATCCAGATTGAAATACCCCGACGGGCGCCCCGCCCGCCGCCGAAGGCCCGATGGTAAGCTTTTCGTATTCCTTCCGAATCGTCCGACGAGGTTTTCCATGCAAAAGCGCACTCTTCTTGCGGCCCTCTTCGCAGCCGCAGGCCTTCTTTCCGCAGCCGGCTTCAGCCCGGCCTGCGCCGCCGAACGCGTCTACGTCGCCGCGATGGACGCGGCCTACCCGCCCTTCGGCAGCCAGGACATGAAGACGGGCAAGTACGTCGGCTACGACGTGGACATCATCGAAGCCATCGCCAGAAGCGAGGGCTTCAAAGTCACCGTGCGCAACATGGCGTTCGACGGTCTGATCCCGGCGCTGATCTCGAACAACATCGACATTGCCATTAATGACATCACGATCACCCCTGAACGCGCGAAACGCGTGGCGTTCTCCAAGCGCTACTACATTGCCGGCCTCGGCATTGTCGTGAACGCCGACAACGATACGATCAGAACCGCCGGGGACCTCGAAGGCAAGCGTCTCGCCGTCTCGATCGGCTCGACGGGCGAAGAAGCCGCCCGCGGGATCAAAAACGCGAAAGTCCGCGTCTTCAACAGCCTCAACGAGTGCTACCTTGAACTCGGCAACCGCGGCGTCGATGCCGTCGTGAACGACATTCCGACCAACGACTACTACGTCGTCACGGCGGGTAAAGGCAAGGCGAAGGCGCTGCCGGTCGCCCTGACCGCCGAAGACCTCGGCATTGCCGTGAAGAAGGGCAATACGGAACTCCTCGCCCGCATCGACAGCGGTCTGGCGAAGATCAAGGCGAACGGCGAACTCTCCCGAATCTACAAAAAGTGGTTCGGCAAAGAACCGCCCGCCGAACTCCTGAAGGACTGACAGGAATCCGCACCGGACCGCCTCCGATCAACCGCTTTCGGAGCCGCCGGTCCGCATTTCGGCAGAAACCCGTTCCTATGAACGGTTTCTTTGTCACAGGCCGGGCGCACCGTCCCCTCGGTCGTCAGTCCGCCGCATCGCCCTGCGCTGGAAGCTTTCTGACGACCGCCGCCACGAAATACATCCACTTCAGCGCGCCGGCCCCGATTGCTTTTCTGTCCCCGACCGCGTATTCATTGTCAAGCTTCAGCCAGTCGGCCCAGACCTCCTCGTTCGAGCGCATGATGCGAAGCGTCCCGACTTCGCCCGTTCGTGAAGCCGACAGAATGTCCCGCCAGTACTCGATCCCCTGAATATAGTCGAGCTGCTCCGGCGTCCAGGACTTCAGGAGCGGTTCGGGTATCGTTTCGTGACAGCCGGCGGCGAGTCCCGGCACGGCGAAGGCGACCAGGCCGCCCGGCCGGACGAAGGGCATGACGCAACGGTCCAGAAATTCCGGATCGCGGCCGAAGTAGTGATAGGAATCCACCGAAATCACGGCGTCGAACGACTCGGGTTCAAAGGGAAGCGCCGTCGCGTCCGCCCTGACGGCGCTTATTCGGTCGCCGGCGCCCATGCGCTCGAAGAAGGCCTGATTGTCGGCCGGCTCGCTCCAGAGGTCCGCCGCCGTGACCTGAAGGCCGTATTCCTTTGCCAGAAAGAGCGAGGTCAGTCCCCGGCCGCTGCCGAGATCGCAGACCCGGCTCCCCGCGGGAAGCCGCACGTCCTCCATCAGCTCCTCGAGAAGCTTGACCGGATTCGGTCCCATCATCATCGAGCTCAGGTCGTCCGTCAGAAAGCGATCGCTTTTCGGATAGGCGTTCATCATCATCTCCCGCCGGCCAGACGGCCGGTCATATGTCGCAGGTGTGCGTCCAAACGCTCGGCGGCCGAGCGGCGTTCCCCGGGCGTCTGCGCGGCATCGCTCATCGCCTCGGCGAGAAACATGCCGCCCCAGTACTCGAGGGCCTCGGTCTCCGGTTCGGCGATGCCGAGCGACGCGAAGATGTCGGCGATGTAGCGCTCGGGGCCCAGAAAGTGCTGCCGCCAGAGTGCGGCCATCACCGGATTGCGGCCCTGCTCGAGCGCCGTCATGCGGCGAAAGGCCGAGGCGAAGGCGTCCTCGGTCCAGAACTGAAACTGCGCTCTCGCGAAGCGCTCCAGCTTTTCCAGACTCGCGCGCCGATAGCCTTCCGGATCCGCCTGCGGGTCGCCCGCCGGCATGTCGAAGGCCGCCGCCCGCTCGGCATCGACGGCGGCCATGCGCTCGGCGATCGCCGTCAGAATGGCGGCCTTGCCGTCGAAGTGCCGGTAGACCGCGCCCTTCGTGATACCGACGTCGGCCGCAATTTCACTCATCGACGCCGCCTCGAACCCGTCGCGGGCGAAGCGCCTCAGCGCAGCCTGCAGTATCCGCTCCCCGGTGCCTTCCGTCATGCCGTCCTCGTCTTCAGAAAAAAGTAAACGATCGGTTGCCTTCTTCGCAGTATAGTAACCGCTCGTTTACTCATCAAGCGGAAGAAAGGGACGCCGTGCGCTGCAGCGGCGTCCCCGGGTCATTGTCCGGCGTTCATGGCTCAGCCGTGATGATCCTCCTTGAACATGCGCAGACCCGTGCTCATCGACGAGAGCGTGGTGGCGCCGCCCATCACGTCCTCACGGAAGCTCATATAGAGATGAGCGATCGAGAAGATGATGAAGAGGTACATCAGCACGTGGTGCGTCGTTCTCACCGCCTGGGCGTCGCCGAAAAGCGCGAACACCCAGCCGAACCAGGCCATCCAGCCGCTGTCCCAGCCCCAGGCCTGCGCATAGAGCGCGAGGCCCGTGATGATGATCCCGAAGGATCCCAGGACGAAGAAGCCGAACATCGCGAGCTGCGCGAGCGGATTGTGGCCGGCGTACTCGGGGGCCGACTTTTTCAGAAAGAGATAGTAGGCGACCTGCGAGAAGACACCCTTCCACCAGCACAGACGCCAGAGCGGCGGGATGAAGATCATCCTCGAATAGCGGTTGCCGACCGCCGCCCAGAAGAGGCGGTAGACGAAGAGCGCCGTAAAGAAGAGCCCGGCAGCGAAGTGCACGAGTCTCACCATGCCGAAGTCGTAGGTGATCCAGGTGTCGCCCAGATTGGAGACGGGCGGACGGCCGATCAGCCAGCCCGTGATGATCATCACGAACATGGCGGCGGCCATCAGCCAGTGCCAGATCCTTACCGGGGCCTCCCAGACGTAGAGCGGCTTCAATCCGCCCGACGGATCGACCTCAAAGGTCACAGGATCGATTTTCATAAATCATCCCTCCTCCGTTACCTGACCTGGACGCGGCAGAGCTCCTCGCCTTCGGGCGTAAGAAGATGCGTCGCACAGGCGAGGCACGGGTCAAAGCTGTGGATGGTGCGGATGATTTCAAGCGGCCGCTTTTCGTCCGCCACCGGCGTGCCGATGAGCGACTGCTCGAAGGCGCCCTTCTCGCCCTTGCTCGAGCGCGGAGAGGCGTTCCACGTGGTGGGCACGATGGCCTGCCAGTTTTCGATCCGCGTGTCGCGGATGACGCACCAGTGGCCGAGCGCGCCGCGCGGCGCTTCGCACAGACCCGCGCCGCGGCATTCCTTCGGCCAGGTCTTCGGATCCCACTTTTCCATGTTGGCGGCCGTTTCGTCGCCCGCACGGATGTTGGCGGTGAGATCGTCCGTGTACTGCACCATCTTCTTCGCCGCCCAGTGGCATTCCAGCGCGCGGGCCGCATGACGGCCGAGCGTGGAGTACACCGCCTCGAGCGGAGCGTGAAGTTCGTCGAGGAGCGCGAGCGCGGGTTCCCTGATGTGCGGCACGTTCTTGGCGATGCCCATGACGAGGCGGGCGAGCGGACCGACCTCCATCATGTGGCCCTTCCAGCGCGGGCTCTTCACCCAGGAGTACTTGCCGTCCGTGCCGAGCCATTCGAACTTGGTCTTCTTGCCGACCGACCCCTTCGGGAGCTCGAACGCCTGTTCGGTCGTGCCTTCCCACGGATGCAACCCTTTGGCGGGATCGGCGTAGCGGTACCACGAATGGTCGACGAACTCCTGAATCTCACTGAGGTCGCGCACGTTGACGTCGTGGACTTCGTTCAGATTGCCGTTGATGATCGCGCCCTTCGGGAACTGCAGCGACGCGTCGGACCAGTCGTTGGCGATTTCGGGGAAGTCGCCGTAGCAGAGCACGTTGCGGTTGGAAAGACCCGCGCCGTAGCGGAACCATTCCGGATAGAAGCCCGCGATCGCCTTGATGTCGGGCAGATAGACGTTCTCCACGATCTCGAGGGAACGGCGGGCGATGTCGCGCATGTAGTTGAGCGTGACTTCGTTCACCATCGTGCCCTGGCCGCCCGTGTCGTGCATGTTGATCGGACAGGCCATGCCGCCCACGAGATAGTTCGGATGCGGGTTCTTGCCGCCCAGAATCGTGTGGATCTTGATGATCTCCTTCTGGAAATCGAGCACCTCGAGGTAGTGCGTCACCGCAAGCAGATTCACCGCGGGCGGCAGCTTCATCGCCGGATGGCCCCAGTAGCCGTTCTTGAAGATGCCGAGCTGACCCGACGCGACGAACTTCTTCAGGCGGTT
>JAXEEN010000192.1:0-2498 GCA_034104065.1 Sutterella sp. | reverse complement strand
GGAACTCAATGTCCACCACGGCGCCAATGACCTGAACGATCTGTCCGATACTCATGGGTTTTCCTCAGTTATCGATACTTTATTCGATTAAGACACGGCGGCGGCACCACCGACGATTTCGGTGATTTCCTTCGTAATGCCTGCCTGACGAGTCTTGTTGTAGACAAGATGCAGTTCATCGATGAGCTTCTTGGCGTTGTCCGAGGCGGCCTTCATGGCAACCATACGGGCGCTCTGTTCAGAAGCCATATTTTCTGCAACAGCCTGATAAATCAATGCCTCAACGTAGCGCTTCAGCAGCTCGTCGAGAACGGTTTCGGCATTCGGCTCGTAGAGATAATCCCACGAGTAGTCACGCTTGGTGTCGCTTTCAAGATAGGAATCAGTGAGCGGCAGAAGCTGCTCGACCACAGGTTCCTGCTTCATGGCATTCACGAAGCGCGAATAGGCCAGATGCACAGAGTCCACCTTACCGTCGATATAGGCCTGAATCTGAACGCGAATAGCGCCGATCAGACGATCGAGGTTCGGACGGTCGCCAAGCTGAACAACCTGGCTGACCACGTTGGCATGAAGGCGCTGCAGGAAGCCGAGACCCTTGTTACCAATAGCGGTCGCTTCGATGGTGTAACCGTCGGCGGACCAGGTCTTGATCTTCTGAAGAACCAGACGCTGAATATTGGTATTGAGCGGGCCGGCCAGACCCTTATCGGTCGTCACCATAATGAGACCGATTTTCTTCGTACCTTCATGCTTGACGAGGAACGGATGCTTGTACTCGCTGTTCGCCTTGGCAAGATGCGAGCAAATTACACGAATCTTGTCGCCGTAGGGACGAGCCGCAAACATCCGGTCCTGCGCCTTGCGCATCTTCGAGGCCGCAACCATCTCCATCGCCTTGGTGATCTTTCGCGTGTTTTGCACGCTCTTGATCTTTCCGCGAATTTCCTTTGTACTGGGCATGGGATTTGGGTCCTCTTGGATTCGTTAAAGCTTAGTAAGCGCCGCTCTTCTTGAACTCTTCGATGGCAGCCTTCAGCTGGGCATCAATGTCCTTGGAGAGTTCTTTCTTAGCTTCGATCGCTTCGATAAGGTCGGCGTGATGCGTCTTCAGATATTCACGCATACCGCGTTCAACCCGAAGAGCATCGCTGACAGCGACGTCGTCATAAGCACCCATGTTCACCGCGTAGAGCACAAGAGCTTCTTCCCAAACCTGAAGCGGCTGATACTGAGGCTGCTTCATGAGTTCGGTAACGACACGACCGCGTTCGAGCTGCTGACGGGTAACATCGTCGAGGTCAGAAGCGAACTGAGCAAAAGCAGCGAGTTCACGGTACTGAGCCAGAGCGAGACGGACACCGCCGCCAAGCTTCTTAACGATCTTGGTCTGAGCAGCGCCACCCACGCGGGACACGGAAATACCCGGGTTGATAGCAGGACGAATACCAGCGTTGAAGAGGTCGGTTTCAAGGAAGATCTGACCGTCGGTAATCGAAATCACGTTGGTCGGAACGAAGGCGGTAACGTCACCGGCCTGCGTTTCAATGATCGGAAGAGCGGTCATCGAACCGGTCTTGCCCTTGACTTCGCCGTTCGTGAAGCGTTCGACATAAACGGGGTTCACGCGGGCGGCACGTTCGAGCAGACGGCTGTGCAGGTAGAAGACGTCGCCAGGATAGGCTTCACGTCCCGGCGGACGACGGAGCAACAGGGAGATCTGGCGATAAGCCCAGGCCTGCTTCGTAAGGTCGTCGTAAACGATCAGGGAGTCCTGACCGCGGTCACGGAAGTATTCGCCCATCGTCGCACCGGCGTACGGAGCGATGTACTGGAGAGCAGCGGATTCGGAAGCGGAAGCAGCGACGACGATGGTGTATTCCATGGCGCCGTGTTCTTCGAGCTTGCGAACGACGTTGGCAATCGTGGAGGCCTTCTGACCGATAGCGACGTAAACGCAGATCAGGTCCTTGCCCTTCTGATTGATGATCGTGTCGATAGCGACAGCCGTCTTACCACACTGGCGGTCGCCAATGATCAGTTCGCGCTGACCACGGCCGATCGGCACCATCGAGTCGATGGACTTCAGACCGGTCTGAACCGGCTGAGACACGGACTGACGGTCGATAACGCCAGGAGCCACCTTTTCGACAACGTCGAAAACCTTGGCATTGATCGGGCCCTTGCCGTCGATCGGCTGACCGAGGGCATTGACCACGCGGCCGATCAGTTCGGGACCCACCGGCACGGAAAGAATACGACCGGTCGTCTTGACGAGGTCGCCTTCCGAAATGTGTTCGTAGGAACCGAGAATAACGGCACCAACGGAATCACGTTCAAGGTTCAGGGCGAGGCCATAGGTGTTGTTGGGGAATTCCAGCATTTCACCCTGCATCACGTCGCTAAGACCGTGAACGCGGCAAATACCGTCGGTCACCGAAACCACGGTGCCCTGAGTGCGAAGATCAGCGGAAACGCCGAGGCCTTCGATACGCTTC
>JAXEEN010000191.1:0-10844 GCA_034104065.1 Sutterella sp. | reverse complement strand
AATGCCCCACGTTGTATGTGAAGCCTGCATTGGCTGCAAGCGTACGGACTGTGTCGACGTCTGCCCGGTGGACTGCTTCCGCGAAGGGCCGAATTTTCTCGTGATCGACCCCGATGAATGCATCGACTGCGCCGTCTGCATCCCCGAATGCCCCGAAGCGGCCATCTATGCCGAAGAGGACGTGCCTGAAGATCAGCAGGAATTCATCGCGCTCAACGCCGAGCTCGCCCGTGAATGGCCGTCGATCACCCGCCGCAAGCCCGCTCCCGACGATGCGGACCAGTGGCGCGGCGTCAAGGGCAAGATCCAGTTCCTCAAGCGCTGACCGCTCCACCGCCGTCAGCCGTCTGCGGCAGCGTTCAGCCGCCGCAGCTCATGCCGTTCTGAAAGAGGTTCGCCCGTAAGAGCGGACCTTTTTCTTTCATGATCAAGCCTATGCAGACGATCACGCTTCTTGAAACCCGCCTCGCCGCGCCGGGACAGCATCTGCTGACCTTCACCCGCCCCGACGGCTGGACTTTCCGGGCCGGACAGTTCGCCCGTCTCGGTCTTCCCGTTCCCGGGAGCGAACCGCTCTTTCGCGCCTATTCGATCGCCGGTGCGCCCGACGAGCCCGTGCTCCGTTTTCTGATCAAGCACGTTGAAGGCGGCGCGCTCTCGCCCCGCCTCACCTTGCTCCCAACCGACGCGGAAGTGCTGCTCGACGGCGAGGCTCAGGGCAATCTGCTTCCCGAACGCATTCCGGGCGGAAGCGACCTCTGGCTTTTTGCGACCGGCAGCGGGCTCGCGCCCTTCCTTTCCCTGCTTTCGGACCGCAGCGCCCGCGCGGCATGGTCCCGCACGGTGCTCGTGATCGGCGCTCGTACCCTGGCGGAAACGGAAGGACTGAAGGCGCTGGCTCTGGAACGCGCCGCCGAGGGCGATCTGATTCTCACCGCCGCCTCCCGCGAGGAAGGTCCGCTGACGGGACGTCTGCCGGCCCTTCTCGAGTCGGGCGAGATCGAAGCTGCGGCCGGTCTGACGCTTTCGGCCGAGGCCTCGCGCGTGCTTCTCTGCGGCAATCCTGACTTCATCAAGGCGATGCGGGCGCTCTTCAAGGCCCGGGGCATGGTTTCGCCCCGCTTCGGCAAACCCGGCCAGCTTCTCGTGGAATCTCTCTGGTAAGGACGCCTCTTTCATGACCACCGTCAGCGACATCGACGATCTTCTCCCTCAGACGCAGTGCCGCCAGTGCGGCTTCGACGGCTGTCTTGCCTACGCGCGCGCCATCGCCGAAAACGGCACGGCCATCAACCGCTGCGCACCGGGCGGCGCCGCCGGCATCGCCCGACTTGCCGCCGCGACGGGCCGGCCCGCCGTGCCGCTCGATCCGGCCTTCGGCTGCGAAATGCCCTTCGCCGTCGCCCGCATCCGGGCTGAAGAATGCATCGGTTGCGCCTGGTGCGTTCGCGCCTGTCCGACGGGTGCGGTCTGCGGCGCTCCGAAGCATCTTCACGGCGTCCTCGAGGACGACTGCACAGGCTGCGCGCTCTGCCTGCCCGCCTGTCCGATGGACTGCATTGAAATGGTCGAAAACGGCCGCGAATGGACGCTCGAAGACGCCCACCGCGCCCGAGACCTGATCGCGCGCACGGCGAAGCGCCGCGCCGAGGACGACGCCCGGGAAAAGGCCCGGCTCGACGCCATCCGCAGCGAACAGCGTCAGCAGAATGCCGGTGCCAAGAGCGCGCTCATCGCCGACATCATGGCACGGGCCCGTCAGGCCAACCGCACGGTCGGCCGCTGAAAACCGAAGGAGAGAGGACATGATCCGCAAAGCCGACCGCGCCGCCTTCATGGCCGCGCTTGCCGCCGAACATCCGAATCCGAAAAGCGAACTCAACTACACGACGCCCTACGAGCTGCTCGTTGCCGTCGTGCTGTCCGCCCAGGCCACCGACAAGGGCGTCAACCTCGCCACGGCCAAGCTTTTCCCGGTCGCCAATACGGCCGCAGCCGTCGCCGCACTCGGCGTCGACGGTCTCATTCCCTACATCCGGACGATCGGTCTCTACAAGAACAAGGCCAAGAACGTGATCGCGCTCTCGGAAATTCTGCGCGACAAGTATGCGGGCGAAGTGCCCCGGACCTTCGACGAACTGGTGGCGCTGCCGGGCGTCGGACGCAAAACCGCCAACGTCGTGCTCAACGTCGCCTTCGGTCAGCCGACCGTTGCCGTCGACACGCATATTTTCCGTGTCTGCAACCGAACGGGATTCGCCGCCGGGAAGACCCCCGACGAGGTCGAAGAGAAGCTCCTGAAGGTGGTTCCGCCCGAGTTTCTTCACAACGCACATCACTGGATTCTTCTTCACGGACGCTACTGCTGCAAGGCCCGCAGTCCGGAATGCGAGCGCTGTCCCGTCGCCGGCTGGTGCCGCGCGCCGGAGAAGAAGGCACGTCTTGCAGACTTCGGTTCGCCCTCTCAGGCCGATCCGAAGGCGAACGGCTAAGCTAATTTCCCCTGCAGACGATGATATGAGGAGAGGCCGCCCGGGAAACCGGGCGGCGTTTCGGTATTAGGAACGGAGATTCGGACGACCTCGACGCAGATTCAGATGATCGCCTTCAGGATAGTGCGCCGCTTCTTTCCGAAGAGCCGCCGTGAACATGCGATGAAGACTGCGCTCCCCGCCTTCAATCATGAACTGCAAGACAGCACGGACAAACACCAAACTGCGTACTGTCAGGCCCGCAGTCCGGAATGCGAGCGCTGTCCCGTCGCCGGCCGCTGCCGCGCGCCGGAGAAGAAGGCAAGGTTCGCCGACTTCGGTTCGCCCGCCCGGGCCGATCAGAAGTCAACTAGCTAATTTCCCCTACAGACTATGACATAAGGAGAGGCCGCCCGAGAAACCGGGCGGCCTTTCGGCATTCGGAATGCTGATTCGGAAGGCGCCGACGTACAATCAAAAGATTACCGCCTTCGGGAGAGTGCGCCCTGCCTTTCCGAAGGCCTGCCGCAAACATACGAAAAACACAGGAATATAGAAAATGTCTGAGTGCTGCGAATCGAAGAAGTGCCCCACCCCTACATGGAGCCGCATCGGCAAACCCAAGGGAAGCTCCGTCATCGGTGAAATTCTTGCGCTCGCCAACCGTCCGGAAGTGATCAGCTTCGCCGGAGGTCTTCCTTCTCCCGAAGGCTTCCCCGTCAAGGCGATCGAAGACGCCTCCGACTGGGTCATGGAAAACAAGGCCCGCGTCGCGCTGCAGTATTCCGGCGTCGACGGCATGCTCGAACTGCGTCAGGCGATCGCCGAGATCGAAACCAAGGGCGGCGTGCCGACCACGCCCGACGAGGTGTTGATCGTGTCGGGCTCGCAGCAGGCCCTCGACATGATCGCCCGCGTCTTCACGGATCCGGGCTCCAAGGTGCTGGTCGAAACGCCGACCTACATGGGCGCGCTCTATGCCTTCGAACTCTGCCAGCCGGAATTCGTGAGCCTGCCGACCGACGACGAAGGTCTCAATCCCGACCTCATCGACGACCGCGTCAAGGGTGCGCGCTTCGCTTACGTGATGCCGACCTTCCAGAACCCGACCGGCCGCACGATCGGCGAGGAACGCCGCCGCAAGCTCGTCGAAAAGGCCCGCGAATACGACTTCTGGCTCATCGAAGACAATCCCTACGGCGAACTCTACTATGCCGAAAAGCCGCCGGTTTCCCTGCGCGCCTTCGCTCCGGAACGCACGCTTCGCCTCGGCACGATGAGCAAGGTGCTCGCTCCGGGCTTCCGTCTCGGCTACATCGCCGGCCCGAAGCACGTGATCGACGCCTTCAAGCAGATCAAGACCTCGATGGACCTTCATACGAGCACGTTCACGCAGCTCATCACGGCCCGCGTGCTCAACGAAGGCCTCTTCAAGGAACATCTCCCGGCCGTGCGCAAGCTTTACGCCGAAAAGGCCCAGGTGATGCTCGACAGTCTTGAAGCCTACATGCCGAAGCACCCCGAGATCAGCTGGACGAAGCCGACGGGCGGCATGTTCATCTGGCTCAACCTGCCCAAGGGGCTCGACTCGGCCGATCTGATGAAGAAGGTGCTCGCCTCCGACGTGCCGGTCGGCTTCGTGCCGGGCTCCGCCTTCTATACGAGCGATCCCGAAGTGAACCACTGCCGTCTCTCCTTCGTGACGGTGCCGTCCGAAAAGATCCGCGCTGGCATCAAGTCGCTTGCCGCAGCGCTGAAGACCTATCTCTGACGTAACGCGCCTGCGGGCGGTGCGGCCGATGCCGCCCGCCCTCCGGCAGAAATGACGGGGCCGCTTCATCCGGAAGGAAGAAGCGGCCTTTTCGTGTCCGGCAGTGTCAGGCGGCGTGCCGGGCTTCGCTCTTGAGTTCCAGCGTCACGCGCGTGCCGCCGATGGGAGACGCTCGCTCGACCTTCACGGCGGCGCCGATGCGCTTGGCGCGCTCGGCCATGATCGAGAGGCCGACGTGCTGACCCTTGCGCTCGGCCACCAGCTTGTCGTCGATGCCGACGCCGTCGTCGGTGATGCTGACGCGCAGGTCCGCATTGTTTTCGATGCGGATGTCGACGGTTTCGGCATGCGAGTGTTTGCGAACGTTCGAGAGCGCCTCCTGGATGATGAAGATCACCTGCAGCTTCTGCCTCGGCGTGAGTTCCGGTCCGCGGCCCGTCACGCGAAGGCGCGCGAGCATGTGGCTCTGGCCTTCGAAGCGGCTGATCACGGTGCGCACGCCCTCGATGAAGCCCTCCTTGTGAATGCGCTCGCGGAAGTTGAGAAGCAGCTCGCGTACGTCCTCGTAGCATTCCTGCACGCCCGTCTGAATGGCGGCGAGCGATTCGTCTCTCAGTGCCCGGTCGTCGTTCTTGATGGCGTCGGCGAGGAACTGCACCTGAAGGTTGAGAAAGGAAAGCGCCTGCGCGATGGAGTCGTGCAGCCCCTGCGCCAGCAGCTGGCGTTCCTGCACCACGGCGTACTGCCGGTCGCGCTCGATGAGGCTGCTGTTTTCAATGGCGACGCCGAGATGCGTCGAGAAGCTTTCGAGGAGCCGCACGAGCTGGGTCGTGAGGTGCGGACTCGAGCGGAAGTAGAGCGTGAAGACGCCGATGTCGCCCGAAGCCGAGCGGATCTGGAAGCTGTAGGCGGAGAGAAAGCCCGCCTTCACGAGCAGGGGCGCGAGCGAATCGTCGATTTCCTCAAGGCTGAAGCAGACCGGATAGCTCTTTTCGAGCACCGAGCAGAGCTGCGTCTCGTCGTGCATCGCCGTGTCGTTGACGGCCTTCACGATGTCCGCGGGCAGACCCGTGGCGGAGACGAGCTGCATGGCGTCCTCCTTCGTGTTGACGAGCTGCACCGTGCAGGCGTCGGCGGCGGTATGCCGCATGATGCGGGTCACGAAGCCGTCGATCATGTCGTCGAGATCGCGCTGCTGCGCGAAATACGACGTCATTTCGTAGAGCTGCGCCAGATGGCTGTTCTTTTCCTCGACGGAGGCCGTCTTTTCGGCGACCTTCTGCTCGAGGTTGTCGTAGGAATCCTTCAGGCGGCCCGCCATGTGGTTGAAGCCGGCCGCGATTTCGCCGATTTCGTCCTCGCCGCAGTTGGCGATGCGCGCGCTCAGATCACCCGCAGAGAGCCGGTTGATGCCCTCGCCGAGACGTTCGAGCGGCCGCACCACCCAGCGAAGCAGCAGTCCCATGATCGCAAAAAGGCTTCCGATCGCGAGCACGATGAGAAGGCCCTGCAGATAGCGGAGCTGCCAGAGATAGTAGCCGCGGTAGTCCTCGATCTGATCCGAGAAGGACGAGAGCTGCTCCACGAAGGCGTTCACGCGGGGCATCGAGACCGAACCGCCCATTGAGCGGGCGTGCTCGATGTCGGGGAGCAGATTCCGGTTCCACTGCAGCTCGATCCCTTCGAGCGACTCCTGGATGTCCTTGGTGGGCGGCAGGCTGAGGGGCTTCCAGCGGTCGCCCCGCCGCAGGAGCTCGAGATTCTGGGAAATCGCCGCCACCTCGGAGGCGAAGTCCGCCTCCGGATAGACGTGCTGCGCAAAGAGCGCCGTGCGGAAGGTGTGGTAGCGCAGGTCGCCCACGGTCTTCGAGGCGGCGGCGCTCGCTTCGAGCTGCCAGTTGAGCGACATCGTGTAGCCGATCGACACCACGATGAAGCTCACCCAGAGGAGCGTCAGAAGAAGCAGTCTCGCCGAGAGACTCTTGAAGCATCTTGAAAATGAGTGAGCCACGCTACCCTCCTAGAATTCAGAGCAGTCTCGGAGTTTCGTCCTCGAGTTCGATCACGAGTCCGCCGCCCTGGCCCGCCGCGCCGCCGGCCGATTCGGGCGGCGGCAGCGGAGCGATCGTCTCGACGCGCCAGGAGAGCGCGAGCTGACGGCCCTTGCGGGCGCGGTGCAGCACGAATTCGCCGAAGGACTTCCGCTGGGTGATCTGCACCTCGCGCGCCTTGCCTCCGCGGCCCGTGCCGCCGGCGGTGAGGCCGCGCTCGTCGACAAGCTTGGCGTCGAGGAGCTTTTCGCCCTCCCCGAGCTTGATGAGCGAAACGCCCATGCCGCCGTTGGGCAGACGGCGCAGTTCCTCGGCCGGGAAGACGAGGAGCCGGCCCTTCTGCGACAGACAGGCGCAGAGACTGCGGTGCGGCAGCCCTTCGAGCGGCGGCAGCAGCGATTCGCCTTCGGTCAGCTTCACGAACGTGCGGCCGATGCGCTGCGAACTCTTGATGTCGCCTTCGCGGCAGATGAAGCCGAGGCCGTCGGTCGTCGCGAGCACGACGTCGCGGTCGTCATGACCTGCGAATATGCCGACAAAACGCTTCGAGGCCTTGTCGAGGTCGAAGATCGAGGTCACGGGCAGACCGTCGCCGCGTCCGCCCGGAATGGCCGAGACCTTCATGGTGTAGACGCGGCCCGTTTCCGTGAGGAAGCTGATGTCGTCGACCGACCGGCATTCGACCGCACGGTCGAACGCATCGCCCACCTTGTAGCTGAGCATCGTGCAGTCGTGGCCGTGACCCTGGCGTGTGCGCAGGAAGCCCTTCTTCGACAGCACCACCGTGACGGGTTCGTCGGCCACGGGCTGTTCGGCCTGGACCACCTCGGCTTCTTCGATGAGCGTGCGGCGTTCGTCGCCGTAGGCCTTCGCCGCCTGTTCGATTTCGCGGGCCACGGTGCGGCGGAGCACCTGTTCGCTTCCGAGGATGCGCTCGAGGCCGTTCTTTTCCCGGTTGAGCTCGGCCAGTTCCTTTTCGATGGCGATTGCCGCCAGTCGGGCGAGCTGGCGGAGACGGATTTCAAGAATGTCGTCGGTCTGGCGTTCTGTCAGCGGGAATTCCGCCATCAGAGCAGCCTTCGGATCGTCGCTCGTGCGGATGATCTCGATCACGCGGTCGAGATTGAGGAGCACCAGCGAGCGGCCTTCGAGCACGTGGATGCGGTCGTTCACCTTCTCGAGACGCGCCGCCGTACGGCGGCGGACGGCTTCGAGACGGAAGGCGATCCATTCCCGGATGATGTCGAGAAGTCCCTTCTGACGGGGCTTGCCGTCGATGCCGAGCATCACCAGATTGACCGAGACGTTCGACTCCATCGAGGTTTGTGCCAGCAGCGCGGAGACGAAGGTCTGACGGTCGATGCGGCTCGTCTTCGGCTCGAAGACGAGGCGGACCGGACAGCCTTCGCCCGATTCGTCGCGCACGCGGTCGAGGAGCGCGAGCATGGCGCTCTTGGCCTGCTGCTGCTTCGCCGAGATGCCCTTCTTGTCCTTCTTTCCCTTCGGATTCGTGATCGCCTCGATCTGATTGAGCACGTCCTGGGAGCTCGACGCGGGCGGCAGTTCGTCGACGACGAGCTGCCACTGGCCTCGGGCCATGTCCTCGAAGTGATAGCGGGCGCGCACGATGAGCTTGCCGCGGCCCGTGCGGTAGATGTCCCGGATCACGCTGCGCGGGCTGATGATCTGGCCGCCGCAGGGAAAGTCCGGCGCGGGGAGCACGGCGAGCACTTCGTCGAGCGTCGCCTCGGGCTTGTCTATGAGAAGCACGCAGGCGGCGGCCACTTCCTTCAGATTGTGCGAGGGAATGTCGGTCGCCATGCCGACCGCAATGCCCGAGGAACCGTTGAGGAGAACGAAGGGAAGCTTCGCCGGCAGCACGACGGGCTCCTTGAAGTTGCCGTCGTAGTTGGGCGTGAAGTCGATGGCCCCGGTGTCCACTTCGTCCAAAAGCAGTTCGGCGATCGGCATCAGGCGGGCTTCGGTATAACGCATGGCGGCCTGCGAGTCGCCGTCGCGGCTGCCGAAGTTGCCTTCGCCGTCGATGAGCGGATAGCGAAGCGAGAAGCTCTGCGCCATGCGCACGAGCGCGTCGTAGACCGACTGGTCGCCGTGCGGATGGTATTTGCCGAGAACGTCGCCCACCACGCGGGCGGACTTCACGGCCTTCGCGCCGGCCTTGACGCCCATGCGCTCCATGTCGATGAGAATGCGGCGCTGCACCGGCTTCTGTCCGTCGGACACGTCGGGCAATGCACGGCTCTTCACCACCGACATCGCGTATTCGAGATAGGCCCGGCTCGCATAGCGCGCGAGCGTCAGTCGGCCGTCCTCCTCGACGTCGCCCGTCATGACGTCTTCGACGTGGGACACCAGTCCGCCGCCCGACCCAGCGTCGGCCTCTCCGGCCTGAGCTTCGGGAGCGGCCTCTTCCTCGTCCGCCTCTTCCGATTCAGCGTCTTCGGGAACAGGCGCTTCGGACACCGCTTCGACAGCCGCAGCTTCGCGGGACTTCGTCTCGTCCGGTTCGGCTGCCGGCGTTTCCTCAGCGGGTTCGGCCGTCTCCTCCGCCTTCATTCGGCGAATCGTCGGATCGTCCTCGTACACGAGACCGATGTCGCCGAAGAGACCGCCGTCTTCGATTGCTTCGGGCTTCATGCCCGCTTTCTTTCTTGCCATCACTCACCCCGTCAAACGTCGGTCTCGGCCCGATCGCCGTATTCTTCCATCCAAAGCTTGCGCCCGCCCGCGCCCTTCTGGGCCATCAGCAGATTCATGATCTCCTCGGTCACCGCTTCGGTCACGCCGCCGAGCGAGACGGGCAGGAGCCTGCGCGTGTCGGGATGGAGCGTCGTTTCGGCGAGCTGCTGAGCCTTCATTTCTCCCAGACCCTTGAAGCGGGAGATCGTGAGCTTTTCCTCATCGATCCCTTCCTTGCGAAGCGACGCCAGCGTGCGCTGCAGCTCCCGGTCGTCGAGACAGTAGATCTTGCGCTCGGCCTTTCTGCCCTTCTTCGGGACGTCGACGCGAAAGAGCGGCGGCATCGAGACGTACACGTGGCCGAGTTCGATGAGCTTCGGAAAATGCCGGTAGAAGAGCGTGAGGAGCAGCACCTGAATGTGGCTGCCGTCCACGTCCGCGTCCGACAGAATACAGATCTTGCCGTAGCGCAGTCCCTTGAGGTCGGGATCGCCTTCGGCGGGGTGCGGATCGACGCCGATCGCCACAGCGATGTCGTGCACGGTGTCGGAGCTGAAGAGCTTGTCCGTATCCACCTCCCAGGTGTTCAGAATCTTGCCGCGCAGCGGCAGAATCGCCTGGAACTCCTTGTTGCGGCCCGCCTTGGCGGAACCGCCGGCCGAGTCGCCTTCCACGATGAAGAGTTCGTTGCGGGAGATGTCGTCCGACTCGCAGTCGGTCAGCTTGCCGGGGAGCACCGCGACGCTCGAAGACTTCTTCTTTTCGTACTTCGTCGCCTGGCGCTGACGCGCCTGGGCCTGCGACACGATGAGTTCGGCGAGCTTCTTGCCTTCTTCGATATGATCGTTGAGCCAGTACTCGAACTGCGGCCGCACGAAGCCGCTCACGAGCTTCATGGCGTCGCGGCTCGTCAGCTTTTCCTTGGTCTGTCCCTGGAACTGCGGATCGAGCGACTTGGTCGAGAGCACGAAGTTGGCGCGCGAGAAGACGTCTTCGGACAGAATCTTGACGTTCTTCGTCTGCAGTCCGTAGGCCTGCATGAAAGCCAGCATCGCCTGATAAAGACCGTCCTTGAGGCCCGCCTCGTGCGTACCGCCCTGCGGCGTCGGAATCAGATTCACGTAGCTTTCGCGCGAGAGCGGTCCTTCGGCCGTCCAGATCACGACCCAGGATGCGCCTTCGCCGGCGGAAAAGCCCTCAGTCGCCTCCGTGGCGAAGCCCTCGGCCTCGAAGGCGGGAATGACGGGCTCGGCGGCCACTTCGGAGAGAAGATACTCGCGAAGGCCTCCTTCGTACTTCCAGCGCTGCTCGGAACCCGTTTTTTCATTGCGGTAGACCACCTCGCAGCCCGGAAGCAGCACGGCCTTCGAGCGAAGGAGACGGATGAGCGCGGCTTCGGGAATCACGCCGCTGTCGAAATACTTCGGATCGGGCCGGGCCGTCACGCGCGTGCCGGTCTGGGACTTGGGCCGGGGCGAACGTCGGGACGTCAGGGGCTCGGCCACCTCACCCTCCTCGAAGGCGATGAAGCTTTCCTCGCCGTCGCGCCAGACGGTCACCTCCAGACGGGTCGAGAGCGCGTTCGTCACCGAAACGCCCACGCCGTGGAGGCCGCCCGCGAAGGAATACGGTCCGGAGCCGTCCGACTTCGCGAACTTGCCGCCCGCGTGCAGACGCGTGAAGACGAGTTCGACCACGGGCACCTTTTCCTCGGGATGCAGTCCCGTCGGAATGCCGCGGCCGTTGTCCTCCACCGTCACCGCGCCGTCCTCGTGCATCGTCACCGAAATGCGGCTCCCGAAGCCCGCGAGCACTTCGTCGGTGGCGTTGTCCACCACCTCCTGGATGATG
>JAXEEN010000190.1:0-3880 GCA_034104065.1 Sutterella sp. | reverse complement strand
GTCGGAGGACGCATCGTCCATTTCTGCGACAAGCAGGTTGAAATCGGCGGGAAGGTCGTCTGCGAGCTTGACTGGGACCGCCGCTACGACAACATGCAGAACCATTCCGGGGAACACATTTTCTCCGGTCTTGTTCATAAGAAGTTCGGCTTTGACAATGTGGGCTTTCATATGGACGACGACCTCATCACCTGCGACTTCAGCGGCGTGATGACGAAGGAAGAGGTGGCCGGCATCGAACGCGAAGCCAATGAGGCTGTCGCCGCGAATATTCCCGTCGGGGTGCTTTTCCCCTCTGCCGACGAGCTGCACGATATGAACTACCGCAGCAAGAAGGAGCTTGCCGGCAAGGTTCGCATCGTCGACGTGCCGGGCTGCGACCGCTGCGCCTGCTGCGGAACGCACGTGAGGACGTCGGGTGAAATCGGCATGATCAAGGTGCTCTCCTCGATGAAGCACCGCGGCGGCACGCGCGTGGAATTCGTATGCGGTCTTCGTGCGATCCGCGATTACGAACGCCGCATCGGCGAAGTGCAGAAAGTCTCCGCACTGCTTTCCGCCAAGCCTTTTGAAATCGGTGCTGCCGTTGAAAAGACGCTTGCCGATCTGGCGCTTCGCGATCAGAAGATCGCGGAGCTGACGATGAAGATTTTTGAAATCAAGTCGCAGTTCATGCCGACCGGCGCGAAGGTCGTGGTGCTTTTTGAAGAGGGCCTGACTCCGCTTGAGCTTCGCAATTACGCGACGCTCCTCTCCGCAAAAGGCAAGGGCAGGGTTGTCGCCGTCCTTTCCGCCACGGCGCCCGATACCTGGAGCTACGTCATCGTCGGTCCCATCGACCTGATGCGCGATGCGAGCCGCGAACTCAACAAGAAGCTCTGCGGCCGCGGCGGCGGCTCCAACGGCACGGTTCAGGGGGCCTTCAAGGCGGACGCCGAAACGATCCGCGCAGCCATCGAGGATCAGTTTGCAGCGCTCTGATTCTGTCTGACGCTTGTCCGGGCGAAGGTCTGCATGAGGGCTTTCGCCTATTTTTATTGCTTGCCGCAGGTCAAGTGCCCTTAGGCATCTTATGCACGTCCGTACCGAACCTCGGTGGGATGGCGTATGATTGACCGCACCCCTGTATCAGCCGGTCCGAAGAGACCGGGTTCTCTCTACCCTCCGGAACAAATAAAGTGATTGATTTCATCGAACTTTTCGCGGTCGGCATCGGCGTCGGCTGCTTCGGATCGCTCGTCGGCATCGGCGGCGGTCTGATTATGGTGCCGCTTTTCATGCTGGCCATGATGCCGCCGCACGGCTCGACCTTCAGCACCGTGCAGCAGGTGATCGGCACAAGCCTTTTCGGCGTGCTTCTCAACGCGCTCTCGGGCACCTGGGCCTATTTTCGTCAGGGCCGCATTCTCTTCAGGGCCGCCATGCCTTTTGCGCTTGCAACCATTCCCGGCGCCTTCCTCGGCAGCTACGTGAGCGAATGGTTCTCCGGCCCCGGCTTCTCCATTACGTTCGGCGCTTCGCTCGCCTTCCTCGGATGCTTCATGTACTGGAAGTCCAATTCCAAGCGCGCGACCGCAACGGTTGAAGGCTTCGACGCTTCTGCGCTGCCCTCCCATCTGATCTGGATC
This sequence comes from Sutterella sp., assembly GCA_034104065.1. Classification (GTDB taxonomy): domain Bacteria; phylum Pseudomonadota; class Gammaproteobacteria; order Burkholderiales; family Burkholderiaceae_F; genus Sutterella. Next base: position 2,252 of record JAXEEN010000190.1, on the reverse strand, counting down.
GGCATCGGGCTTTCGCTTTTCGTCGGCTTCCTTTCCTCGATTCTCGGCATCGGCGGCGGCGTCGTTCACGTGCCGATGATGGTCTTCATTCTGGGCTTCCCTGCTCAGATCGCCGTGGCCTGCTCGACCTTCGTGCTGATGATCAGCTCCGCCATCGGCGTGGTGAGCCATGCCATGCTCGACCACATCGTCTGGGCGCCTGCGCTTGCCGTCGGCTTCGGCGCGATCGTCGGCGCTCAGATCGGCGCCCGCATTGCCAAGAAGAGCAAGCCCCGTCTTATCGTGGTTCTGCTCTCGATTGTCATGGTCGCGCTCGGCTGCCAGCTTGTCTGGCGCGGCCTCGCCTGATCCGTTTAGGTTTTCAGACCTTCCGGCGGCGCATCGGTTTCGGTGCGCCGTTTTTTTGCGGTTCACAAAAGGCAGGTGATGCAAAAAAGTGCGTGAGATCTGGTAGAAAATCGGCTAAAAAGTGTGAAAAATTCCTCTGAAGAATGCTAAAAAGTGTGTGAAAATATCCTCAAGGCCTGCTTAAAAATGTTAGCATTCGATCAAAGTTTTATATAAATCAAATAGATGGCATATGCTGAAGAGAAAGATTGAAGAAGTGCTTCTTCGCTGGAAACAGACGCCGGAACGCAAGCCTTTGGTTCTGAAAGGCTGCCGTCAGTGCGGAAAGACGGCGCTTCGCTGAATCGTGTGGGTTTAAGTCGTAGCCGGTTCAGCGACCTGCAGGTCTCGACGCCACTCATTTGCATCCTTTAAGAGACCGATCGGCAGTTTCCCGCATGTCAAAAAGATCATCGTGCTGAAGTAGCGGTCGTTCCTGAAACCACGGGCACGGCGCTTAACGTTCTGGATGATGGAGTTGAGCCCCTCGAGGATGGCGTTGGTGTATTTGAAGCGCCAGTAGTTGAGGATCTCCGGCAGATGGGATTTCAGCATCTTGGCGAACGATTTCATCCGTGGAATATTGCTGTGCATGATCCAGGAGATGAGTTTTTCAAAGCCTTCCTTCGCCTCTTCGTAAGTCAAGGCGCGCTCGTAAATGTTCTGTGCCGCCAGCTTCATGCGGTAGGCTCGGGCGGTAACCAAATGCATGCCCGTTGCATGCATTAAACAGAACTTGCGGATTTGAGCCTTTGACAGCGAGTCAAAATTCTTCAGCCACACGTACTTTGAGCCTTTCAGAGCCGGCTGTTTTTTCGACTCGGCTTTCCGTACATCGTCCAACGCCTCATTGGCGTGCTTGATGATGTGGAACTTGTCGATGATCTGGGCTGCATTGCTGAAATGCTTGAGAATTCCGGCTCGGAAACCCAGAGCCATGTCAGTGGTCACCGCGATGACCTTATCTTTATGACCGCCGTGGCTCTCAAACCAATTGCAAAAGGCATCAACGCATGCAGCGTTCTTCCCCGGTTGGATGTCGAGTACGCATTTGCGAACCAGATCAGCGAAGACGGTGATGTAGTTCTGGCCTTTCTTGCTGGTCTCATCCATCCCCAAAGCCTGTACATCGGATACGTCAACATGTTCGCGGGCAAGATCCACGTATTTTTTGATGAACCTCCACAGGCAGGTGTCTGTTTCCCCGATCGTTTTAGCTATGGCGGAGACGGGTTGTTGCGAAGCCATGAGGAGGATCATCGACTCGAAGAGCAGAGTAAAACCGGAACCCGGTCTTGCCCATGGAACCAGCACCGTATGAACCCCGTGCCGGCCGCAATGGATTCTCGGCACGTTGGCATGCAGGAAAGTCTTGTACTGAAAAAAGTTGAGGTGCCGCCAAGTGTGCTCGATGGTGTCATGAACAGGGCTGGGTTCTCCGCACCCGGTAACAGGACAAGGGAACCGAGATCCTCGTCGGAATTTCAGCCAAATATGCAGGGAGGGTGGATAGCCGGCTTCTTGCTGGATGCTCTTGAATTCGATCTTGTCTACGTACCACGGTTCCTGAAGGCCGAGGGCAACAGTGAAAAGCGCAGTCATGTCCATGACAGCTACTCCCTGAACTTCCCGGCGTTCCATCCACTCAAATCTCTTCAGAACTTGACGCTCAGATAACTCTTTAATTTAGCGAGAATATTTGTCGATCCGCCTACCCAAGGCGGTTTTTTTATGCTAAAATTGAGTTGTTATATAGCCACTCAATTTTGAGCGCAAATGTACCTTTCCGCCACTGTCAAAGTTCCAGAAATTCCGGGCAAGATCACCCGTCGGAAAATGGGCACTAACGTCTATGTGCTTTTTGA
>JAXEEN010000189.1:0-3217 GCA_034104065.1 Sutterella sp. | reverse complement strand
CTTGCCGGTGAGCTTGACGCCGATGATCTTCGGCATCTTGAGCTCCCATTCCATGCCCATGAGCGCGTCGACGAGGTCGGCGCCGCCCACGCCGATGGCGAGCATGCCCATGCCGCAGGCCGTCGGGGTGTGGGAGTCCGTGACGAGCATCATGCCGCCCGGGAAGTTGTAGTTTTCCATGAAGACCTGGTGGCAGATGCCGGAGCCGGCGGGCCAGAAGTCGAAGCCGTAGCGCTTCGAGACGTCGCGCAGGAATTCATAGGTTTCGACGTTGCCCTTTTCGGCAATCTTCAGGTCGGGGATGGCGCCGGCATTGGCCTGGACGAGGTGGTCGCAGACGAGCGCGGCGGGAAGGGCGATGCGTTCCTTGCCGGAGGAGAGGAACTGGATGATGGCCATCGGGCCGCCGATGTCGTGCGTGCCGGCGCGGTCCGGGCGCAGTTCGATGTAGTCGGCGCCGCGCTTGAATTCCTTCAGGCTGTCGGCGTTGTAGAGGTGGGTGAAGATCACCTTTTCCGTCAGCGTGAGCGGACGGTTCATGCGGCCGCGAACGGCGGCGAGCTTCTTCGGATAGTTCTTGTAGAAGGCTTCGATCATGTCGAAGTTGCGGATCTTCGAGGTATCCTGAGCGCTTTCAGCCGTCTTGGCGAAAACGGGGACGGCGGACACGGCGGAAGCGGCGGCAGCGCCGACGGCGGTCGTCTTGAGAAGCGCACGGCGCGAAAGCGCAAACGTCTTGGTCATGTTTGGAATTCTCCGAGGTCTTGTTGGAAAGGCAGCCGGAAGGGATCTTCGTTTCGGCTGCGGGCCGCCGGGAACGCTGTCCCTGCGGCGGACGGGAGAATTTTTGTCCCGGGCGTCCACTACGTAGCGAAGCGAAAAATCAAAGGTTCGTCAGAAATCGGTATTTACCCGAAATCGGCGCTCGACAGGCCGGACGGGGTTCCGCATAATGAGTCCATCCGAAACCGAACACTTGAAAACGATGTTTTTGCGAACCTATTTCGGCGTGCTTGCCGGCCTTCTGATCGCCGGCTCGGCCGCCTGCGCCTGGGAGCTTCCGGAGACCGCCGATCTGCCGACGGCACTGATCGAAGCCGAACCCGACGCCGAGGCGGAGAGGACCGCCCCGACCGACGTCCGCGTGCCGGAGGCCGTGAGCGCCGCGACGGCCGGCCCCTGGCTCAGGATGGTCGGCACGCCCGTCGTCAGGGTCGGCATCGTGAAGTTCGTGCGGCCCGCGCCCAACGAAGCCATCGTCGACGCGTCCGTCGCCGCACTGGAGAGGTTTTTCGGGAAACAGAACGTCGTCATCAGCTATCCGTCCCTCAACGAGCTCTCGGTGGCGATTCGGGAGGGGACCGTGGACGTCTTTCTCTCGAGCGCGGGCTTTTTCCGAAGCATGACGCCCTACGGCGCCCGCGATCTGGCGACCGCCGTGTCGAGAAGCTATCCGGATCCGAACCGCAGCGACGGCTCGGCGTTCCTGGTCGCGGCCGCCCGCACGGACATCCGGGAGCTGCGCGACCTGAAGGGCAAGGTGCTGGTTACCAGTACGCCGAGGGCCTTCACGGGCCTGCTGGTTCCTCAGGGCGAAATCCTGTCGCACGGCTTTGATCCCGAGCGCTTCTTCTCGGACACGGTCTTCATGGGGGACGGCGCCGGCATGGAGGGCGCGCCCGAACTGCTTCGCAGCGGCCGGGCGGACGTGGCTTTCGTGCGTCTCTGTTTCCTCGAGGAGTATCTCGAGCGCCGTCCGTCCGAGGCGGGCTACTTCAAGGTGATCAACCGCAAGGACACGCCTGAGAATCCGGAACGCTGCGCCCGTTCGACCGACCTCTATCCCACCTGGACGATGGCGACGACCAAGACCACCGATCCGGCCGTTTCGCGTCTGGTGACGCGGGCCCTTCTGCAGATGCCGCCCGTCGGCAGGGACGGCCTCTACTGGGGCGTGGCCACCGACTACAGCAGAGTCGATCAGCTGTTCAGGGATCTGAAGACCGGTCCCTACGCCTACCTCAGAAACTGGACCGTCGAGCGCTTCTTCCACGAAAACTGGCAGTGGATCATGCTCGCGCTGATGCTGATCTTCGGTCTGATCGCCCACAGCGTCCGCGTGACGAAGCTGGTGCGCCGGCGCACCGCATCGCTGCAGAAGTCGCTCGCCGAGCAGAAGATTCTGCAGCAGCGCGAGCGCGACGCGACGCAGCGCGTGGACAAGCTGGAAAAAGCCGGCGTCATCGCGCAGCTTTCCGTCATCTTCGCGCATGAAATGCGTCAGCCGCTCGGCGCGATTTCGCTCTACAGCTTTGCCCTGCGGAAAATGGTCCGCTCGGGCGGCCTTCAGCCCGCCAAGGCGGAAGGCGTGCTTCAGAAGCTCGACGAGCAGACCGCCAGGGCCAACGACATCGTGACCCGCGTCCGGGCCTACGCCAAGGCCGAGGCGCCGCAGCGCGCGCCGATCCGGGTGCTGCCGCTCGTCGAGCACGCGGTGGCCGATCTGAAGACGACCGGACGCTACAGCGCGTCGATCCGCCTGGTGGCCGAAGCGGATCCCGTGGTCTTCGCCGATCCGCTCGAAATCGAGCTGGTCGCCCTCAACCTGATCAAGAACGCGCTCCAGGCGCTCGCCGAAGTCGGGCCGGCCGGGCGCGTTCACGTGACGCTCGGCGAAGAGGGCGATCGGGCGGCGCTCACCGTGTCGGACAACGGTCCGAACGCAACGGAGGCCGTCGTCTCACGGCTGATGACGTCGCTTGAAAGCACGAAGGCCGAGGGGCTCGGCCTGGGTCTTTCCATCGTGCGCGGCATTCTGGAGGCATACGGCGGCAAGCTGACGTTTGCCAAACGAGAGGGGGGCGGCCTCATCGCCCGCGTCACCTTCGCCGTCTGGCGTGAGACGAGCGGGAAAGACGCCGCCCCGGCGGCCGATTCCGCGGCCGGAAACGAATAACGAGAGAGAAACCAGCCATGGTTAGACGACAGATTCGAGAACTGACTGAAACACAGAAGGCCGCCGTTCAGAAGAAGGCCCTCATCCGGATCGTGGACGACGATGATTCGCTTCGCGAAGCGCTTCGCTTCGTTCTGGAAATGGAGGGCTGGCAGGTGGCCGACTACCGCTGCGCCGACGACTTCCTGCGCGGGGATGCGCCGTCCGATCCGGGCTGCGTCGTGATGGACGTGCGCATGCCGGGCCTCACCGGCATTGAAG
>JAXEEN010000188.1:0-8390 GCA_034104065.1 Sutterella sp. | reverse complement strand
CTGGCGGCGGCGCCGGCCACGAGACGATCCTGTTCCTGCATGGCGGTCTCCTTCGTCAGCGGGAGAGCGACTTAAGCGCCTGGCGGATGCCGTCGCTCACCCCGATGTCCGCGGGCAGCGTGCGCACGGCCGCCTGAGCCTCGCGCTCGGAATAGCCGAGCGCGACGAGCGCGCTCGTGATGTCGGCCTGATTGGCCGACGCGGCGGGCATGAGCGCACCGGCGAAGGCCGAGCCGACGAGCTTGCCCTTGAGTTCGAGCACCAGACGCTCGGCTGTCTTTTTGCCGATGCCGGGCACGCGGGTGAGGAGCGCGGCGTCGCCGTTTTCGACGGCGGCGGCGAAGTCGTTCGTGCTCATCCCCGAGAGAACGGCGAGCGCGATGCGGGGACCGATCCCGGAAATGCGGATGAGCGCCCGGAACGTCTGGCGCTCCGCGGCGGTGGCAAAGCCGTAGAGCAGCATGGCGTCTTCGCGCACGACGAAGTGCGTCAGCAGCGTGATCTCCTGCCCTTCGGCGGGCAGATTGCAGAAGGTCGACATCGGGACGTCGACCTCGTAGCCCACGCCGTTCACGTCGATGAGAATCTGCGGCGGCGTCTTTTCAATGAGCCGTCCGTGAAGTCGTCCGATCATGATTGTCCTTTTCCGGTGAGAAAGCTCGTCCAGGCGCTGCGAGCGCCGGCGGCCGTGCGGCCGCGTCGGGCGGTTGCGTAGGGACGGTTGGTGCCGCCCGACTGTTCGAGCGCCCGAAGCCTGACGGCGTTGGCGCAGCAGACGGCGCAGGCGAGCGCGTCCGCCTCGTCGGGCCGCAGCGGTTCGGTGATTTTGAGGAGCATGCCCATCATGCGCTGGATCTGTTCCTTGTCGGCGCGGCCCGAGCCCGTGACGGCTTCCTTGATTTCGCTCGGCGTGAATTCCTCGACGCGCAGCCCGGCCAGGTCGGCCGCGGCGAGCGCCGCGCCCCTGGCCTGACCGAGCATCAGCGTGCTCTGAGGATTCATGTTGACGAAGATGCGCTCGGCCGAGGCAAGCGCCGGCTTCGTACGGGCGATGACCGCCGTCAGCTCGCGCACGATCGCGCCGAGTCTGGCGGAAAGGTCGCCCTTCGGGACGCTGATGACCCCGCTCTCGACGCGCACGTAGTCGGTGCCCGATACGTCGATGACGCCCCAACCGGTTCGGTTGAGGCCGGGGTCAAGCCCGATGATGCGAAGCGTCAAGGCTTATCGGCCGAAGCCGCCCATGCCGGGGAAGCTGCCGCGGCCGAGGCCCATGCTGCCGAGCGCGCGCATCATCTTGCCGAGGCCGCCCTTTTTCATGCGCTTCATCATGTCCTGCGTCTGCTCGAACTGCTTGAGAAGACGGTTGACCTCCTGCACGGGCACGCCCGCGCCGGCGGCGATGCGCTTCTTGCGGCTCGCCTTGATCAGTTCGGGCTTGCGGCGTTCGAGCGCCGTCATGGAGTCGATGATGCCCACGGTGCGGCGGACGGCGCGCTTGGCGTCCTCGTCCTTCACCTGGGAGGCAAGCTGCTGGAACTGCGCGGGAAGCTTTTCGAGCATCGAGGAGAAGCTGCCCATGTTGTTCATCTGCAGAAGCTGCGAGCGGAAGTCGTTGAGGTCGAACCGGTCGCCCTTGCTGATCTTCTGGGCCAGCTTTTCCGCTTCGGCGATGTTGATCGACTTCTGGACGTCCTTCACGAGGCCGACGATGTCGCCCATGCCGAGAATGCGCGAGGCCATGGCTTCGGGATCGAACGCATCGAAGCCGGTGAGCTTTTCGGCCGTGCCGACGAACTTGATGGGCTTGCCGGTGACGTGGCGCACGGAGAGCGCGGCGCCGCCGCGGCTGTCGCCGTCGACCTTGGTGAGAATGACGCCGGTGAGCGGCAGACGTTCGTTGAAGGCCTTGGCGGTGTTGACCGCGTCCTGGCCGAGCATCGCGTCGATCACGAAGAGCGTTTCGGCCGGCTTGAGGAAGGTGTTGAGTTCGGCGACCTCGGTCATCATTGCTTCGTCGATGGCGAGGCGGCCGGCCGTGTCGACGATGAGGACGTCGAAGAAGCGGCGGCGCGCATGGTCCATGGCGGCTGCGGCGATGTCGAGCGGACGCTGACCGCTTTCGCTCGGGAACCATTCCGCACCGGCCTGTGCGGTGACCGTCTTGAGCTGATCGATAGCGGCGGGACGGTACACGTCGGCGGAGACGGTCAGCACCTTCTTGCGCTTTTCCTCGATGAGGTATTTGGCGAGCTTGCCCGCGCTCGTCGTCTTACCCGCACCCTGAAGACCGGCAAGCAGGATGACGGCGGGCGGCTGCACATGCAGATTGATGTCGCGTTCGGCGGGCGGCACGTCGCCGCCGATGACGGCCGTGAGTTCGCGCTGCACGACGCCGACGAGCGCCTGGCCCGGATTCAGGTTGCCGACGACCTCCTCGCCCATCGCCTTTTCCTTGATGCGGGCAAGCACCTCGCGTACCACCGGAAGCGCCACGTCGGCTTCAAGAAGCGCGATGCGCACTTCGCGGAGCATGTCCTTCGTGTTTTCTTCCGTGAGGCGGGCCTGACCGCGCATCGTCTTCACGATTTTGGAGAGGCGCTGGCTTAAAGAGTCGAGCATGTTCGTTTCCTAACGTAGTAATGGCGCACGGCACGGATCCCGTGCCGGACGGCGCGCCGGGCTTCGAACGGTCTGGCTGCCGTCCGAAGCGGTCATTCTGTGCACGGCGGGGCAGCCCGGAGGGCCTCAGGCGATTTCAGCGAATCCTAAGCCCGATGAGGCTAGAATCAGAACTAAGGGGTGCGCCCGTCCGTGCGGTGCCTCTGCCGAAGGCGGACCCGGCTGCACGCGGTGTTTCTGCGGAGCGGCGCAGGGATCGGCAGGCCTGTCGGCAAACGTATCATTTTAGTGGCAACCGCCGAGTTTTGCACCCGCGGGAGCGTGTCTTTCCCGGTCGGAAAAGACGCTTTTCCCGCCCATAACGACTTATAAGAAAAAGAGAATCGAACATGAGCGCTCTTACTATCTGCACTGTCCTCGCGGCACTGCTTTATCTGGGAACGGGCATGGCCATCATCGGAGCCATGAAGGGCGAAGGGGCCCGGGCCTCGAACCTGCTTCGCTGGCCGGTGCTGGCCGCACTGGTGCTCCAGGGCTACGCGCTTCACGGAGAAATGTTCCGCAACGAAGTCGTGCACTTCGGCTTCGGCTATGCGATGTCCGAAATGTTCTTCTTCGCGGTGATCATCCTTCTCATCGAGTCGTGGATTCACCGCCTGCACGGCCAGTTCGGCATCGTGCTGATCGGCGCGGCCGTCGGCGTGCTGATGCCGTTCGTCTTCTCGGGGCAGACCGCGGCCTCGGCCGAATGGACGGTGCTCTTCCGCTGGCATCTCTTCCTGGCGATCGCCGCCTACGCCTTCCTGATGATCGCGCTCGTGCACGCCATTCTGATGACGGTTCAGAACCGCCGTCTGAAGAGTCCCGACGCAGCCGACGATTCGAGCTTCCTGGATTCGATGCCGGGTCTCGTCGTGATGGAGCGCATCTTCTTCCGCATCGTGGCGGTGGGCTTTCTCTGCATCACGGCGACGATCGCGGTCGGCGCGCTGGCCACGAACGAGCGCATGGGCGTCTTCTTCAACTTCGACCACAAGATGATCCTCACGTGGCTCGCGTGGATTCTCTTCGGCATTCTGCTGGCGGGCCGCCGGTTCGCCGGCTGGCGCGCGAAGACGGCGCTCAGCTGGTTCTGGGCGGGCTTCGCCTTCTTCGTCATCGCCTACTTCGGCTACAGCTTCGTGCTGGAACTCATCCGCTGAGACCGAATCATGGGACGCATCCTCTTTTTCGTCGCGCTCTTTGCCGCGATCTGGATTGCCTGGACGTTCAGCCGCAAGCGCAACCGTCTTGACAACGAGGAGCGCCGCGAGCTCGAGCGTCTGCGCGCCAAGGACCGTGAGTCGCGGGGACTCTCCCGCACGCCGGCCGGCGAGCCGATGGTGAAGTGCGAAGCCTGCGGCGTCTACTTCCCGAAGCGCGAGGCGGTGCTTCGGGGAGAGCACGTCTACTGTTCCAGACGCTGCCGGGACAGGGCCGAATCGTGACGCCGCCGGTTTTCCGACTGAGGCCCGACGGCTGGACCGACGGCGCGCAGAAGCGTCCGTCGTCCCACTTCAACGAGCGTCCCGACGGGGCGCTCGTTTCGCTTGTCGTTCTTCACTTCATCTCGCTGCCTCCGGGCGTTTTTTCGGGCGAGGACGTCGACGCGCTCTTCACGGGCACGCTCGACTGCCGCCGTCATCCCTTCTACCGGGAGCTCGAAGGCGTGCGCGTCTCCTCCCACTACGTGATCCGGCGCAGCGGACTGGTCAGACAGTACGTGGGCGTTCATGACCGGGCCTGGCATGCCGGCGTGTCCGTGTTTGAGGGACGGCCGGGATGCAACGACTATTCCGTCGGCATCGAGCTCGAGGGCACGGGCGAGGTGTCCTTCGAAGCGGCGCAGTACGAGTCGCTCGCCGCGCTCCTTCGCGAACTCTGCCGCTCGCTGCCGATCGAGGCCGTGACCGGTCACGAATTCATCGCGCCCGGACGCAAAAATGATCCGGGTCCCTGTTTCGACTGGGACGCCGTCCGCCGGGCCGTGCCCGCCGCCGTGCGGGTCGTGACGGTGCCTCAGACGGCGTGCGCAGCGGAGTCGGCCGCCCGCGTCTGACCGGCGGCCGCACGGACGCTCTCCGGCCGGTGATTCGACCCGGACGGATTTGCTATAGTCACCGTTATGCTTCAGACGTTTGCTGTCGTTACCGTCATGCTTACCGGACTTATTCAGTTTCTTGTTTCCGCCGTCACTTCGATTCTCGGCGTGATTCTGCTTTTTCGCGCCTGGGTCTTCGTCTGGGCGCTCTCGCCCCGCCACCCCTTCGTGCAGGTGACCCGCCGCACGACCGACTGGCTGGTGGAGCCGCTCTCGAAGCTGGTGCCCCGCCGCGGAAATGCGGACTGGCCGTCCCTCGTCGGTGCGCTGCTCGTCGCGGTGCTGACGATGCTGATTGAAAAGGCCATCACCGGCCTGCCGGCAACGCCGGTCGGACTGGTGCTTGCGCCGGCCGCCCTCGTCATCCGCTGGGGGCTCGAGATGATTTCGTGGGGCGCCTTCCTCTGGGTGATTCTGACGTGGTTCAATCCGCAGAGCCCGATGACCTATGCGCTCGGCATGCTGATCGAACCCTTCGTGCGCCCCGTTCGGCGCGTGCTGCCGATGTTCGGCCGCTTTGACTTTTCGCCCGTGGCGGTGATCCTGCTCGCCAACATCGGGCTCATTTTCGTGACGCCGATCTCCCACGGGTATATTCCGCTCTGACCGCGGCGACCCGAAGAAGAATTGAACATGCCCGCCGGTGAGAATCGGCGGGCATTGTTTTTGCCGGCGTCAGAAGGGCGCCTTCCCCCAAAGGGTTTCGAACTGTCTGCGGGCTTCGTCGAGCGGAAGCGAATAGGCGGGGCCGGCGGCCAACACTTTGGCGCGTCCCATCAGCGAGCCGAGGCGGGCGCAGTCGACGGCGCGGAGGCCGTGAGTCATGCCCCAGAGAAGACCGCCTCGGTAGGCGTCGCCTGCACCGACCGGATCGACTGCGGCTGCGGCGGGCGTTGCGACCGTCGTGCCGACGCCGTTTTCCCAGACGGTGCTGCCGCGGCTGCCGTGCGTGCAGAAGACGACGGGACCGCGAAGCGACAGTGCCCCGGCATCGAGCCCGGTTCTGGCTTCGATGAGCGCGCCTTCGTAGTCGGAAAAGGCGACGGCCCGGGCGCGCAGCGCGAGCGAGAGCAGTTCCTCGCCGGTGTAGAGCGGCGTCGTCTGACCCGGGTCGAAGATGAAGGGAACGCCGTGCGCGTCGTAGGCGTCGGCGTGACGCATCAGCGGTTCGCGGCAGGACGGCGCGAGAATGCCGAATTCGATGCCGGGATCGTCCGGCCAGGGAACTGCGTGCGCATGCGCCATGGCGCCGCTGTGAAAGGTGGTGAGCTGGTTGCCCGCGGCGTCCGTCGTGATGACGCACTGCGCACTCCATTCGTCGGACATGACGGTGATGCCGTCGGTGCGGATGCCCGAGCGGCGGAAGTGCTCAAGGAAGGGACCGGCATCGCGGCCCATGGCGCTCCAGATGAGCGGATCGCCGCCCAGCTGCTTCAGACTCCAGGCGATGTTGCCGGCGCAGCCGCCGAAAGTCCGGCGCATGCCGCAGGCCTGAAAGGTCAGGTTGAGGCAGTCCAGGGCATCCGGCCGGATGGCGTCGGCAAAGCGCCCTTCATGGGTGAAGACGGTGTCGTAGGCGACGGAGCCGGAAATGATGACGGACATGGCGGAGATGAAAAAGCCCGGCAGCGCTCTGCCGGGCATGAAGGAGATTACGGACGGTCGGAGACGGGCGTCACCGCGGCGCGGGAGGCCGCATAGGGGAGCGGCGTCTTGATCGTGAGCCGCGCGTTGACCGTGTAGCCGGGCGCGACGGCGGTGTCGCTCGCGAAGCCGTAGTCCGCGGGTTCGAGAACGCGGGAGGCCATGACGGCGCCCGAGGCGTCGTAGAGCTTGAGGTCGAGCACCGGAAGACGCTGCGGATACGCGGAACCGTTGACGAGCGAGGCGCGGATCACCGGGAGCAGCTCGGCCATTTCACGGTCGGCATCGCCGGCTTCGGCGACCGGCGGCTCGATGTCCGCGGTCACGCGGAAGGCCTGGGCGTTCTGCCAGACGAAGCCCGGGCAGGGCAGCTTGGTGCAGACCTCCTCGTAGACGGTGCGGGTCTGCGGCATCCAGGCGGTGACGGTCCGGTGTCCGAAGAGGAGCGCCGCGGCGGTGATGACCGCCAGACCGATCAGAAGCAGGAAGAACCAGAGCACGCCGTGGGAGGATTTTCCGCTGCGTTCGATCACGACGGGTGCGGTGACCGCGGCGGGCGTCTGGCGGCTTTCGAAATCCTCGAGGTCGCCGGCGAGCTTCGTCATGGCGGCTTCGCCCTGAGCGGCTTCCTCGGCCTGACGGGCCTGGGCTTTTTCAACAAGCTGAAGCCGGGCGCTGAGCACCTCGTCGGGAACGGTCACGCACTCGACCTTGTCGGCGGAAAAGACCGCCTGGCATTCCGAGCAGCGGAGCATCGGCTCGGAAAAGGCGTCGTCGACGCGCCAGAGGGCGCCGCAGGCGGGACAGCGAAGAACCTTGGCCATGGATGTGTGCCTCCGTCAGAAATGAATGGATCAGGCGCGGCGGCCCGCGATGCAGACCCAGTCGCCTTCCTGACGCCAGACGGCGAGCGGAACGGACGGGTCGACGGCACGGTAGGCGGCGATGACGTCGTCGGCCTGGGCGGCGAGCACGCCCGAGAGCACCAGCGTGCCGTGCGGCTTCACGCGGCCGAGCAGGGCCGGCGCAAGAATCTTAAGAGGGTTCGCGAGAATGTTGGCCACGACGATGTCGAACGTGCCTTCGGGCATGTCGTCGGGCAGCACGAACCGGGCGTCGACGCCGTTCATGACGGCGTTGTCGCAGGCGGCTTCGACGGCCTGCGGATCGATGTCGGTGCCGAGGACTTCGGCGGCGCCGACGAGCTTGGCCGCAATGGCGAGGATGCCGGTGCCGCAGCCGTAGTCGAGCACGCGGTCGGACGGACCGACATGCGCGTCGAGCCACTGCAGGCACAGATGCGTCGTTGGATGCGATCCCGTGCCGAAGGCGACGCCCGGGTCGAGACGCAGGTTGATGGCGTTTTCGTCGGGCAGATCGTGCCAGGTGGGCACGATCCAGAGACGCTCGGACACCTGCGTCGGATGGAACTGGGCCTGCGTGATGCGGACCCAGTCGGCGTCCTCCACGGTTTCGGAGCCGAGGAATTCGGGTGCGTCGCAGCCGAGCGCCTTCACGGCGACGGCGACGGCCGTCTCTGCGTCGAAGTCGTCATCGGCGAGAATCGACACGATGGAGCGGGGCCAGGCGCAGTTGTCGGGTTCGAGACCCGGTTCGCCGTAGAGCGGCTTTTCGTCGGTGGATTCGGCGTCGGCGTCCTCGATGGAGGCGGAGAGCGCACCCGCATCCATCAGCATGTCGGAGAGCGCTTCGGCGCTGCGTTCATCGGCAAGAATTTTGATCTGGCGCATAAGGGAAAAATGAGTTCCGCGTAAAACGAAAAGCGGGGGTTTGAAAACCCCCGCTGCAAAAGGTCTGGTCAACGGTGTGCCGCGGCGCGCGTCCGAAGCTTTTCCTCCAGATAGTGGATGCTGGTTCCGCCCTGGAAGAAGCGTTCGTCGGCGAGGAGCTCGCGGTGCAGCTTCGTATTGGTCTTGATGCCTTCGACGGCGAGCTCGGAGAGCGCAACGCGCATGCGGGCAAT
>JAXEEN010000187.1:0-5320 GCA_034104065.1 Sutterella sp. | reverse complement strand
GCCTTCCGTCACGCGCTCGTAGCCGACGGAAAAGCTCAGATCGTTCACCGACGTGAGCGCGAGGCCCGACGCCGAACGGTCGGCCAGCGGGCCGTAGAAGGAAGGCAGCATCACGGTGCGCGCGCCTCGGCCGTCGCCGCCCGACAGCGTTTCGGAGTCGACCAGATAACCGTTCACGAAAACGCGGAACTGCGAGGTTTCGCCGTTCACCGGCTTGGTATAGCGGTACTTCACCTGCATGCCGAGCGAAGCGCCGCCCACCATGTAGAGGTCCGGCACAAGGCGAAGCGGCAGATGAACGGGCGGCAGCACGTAGCCGCGCGACGTGAGCTGGCCCGGATACTGCATCAGCTTTTCAAAGGCGACGGGTTCGCCCTCGTTGATCCAGCGCGGCGCATCGTAGGCCTTTCTCGGCTCGGGAAGCCGGGGATTCCTCACGCGGAAGCGCTCGCCGATCATCACGAGCTTTTCGGGCGCCAGCGCGCGGACGGCGGCCATCAGGTCCTTTTCATCACGGCCCGCGATCACGAGCATCTTGGCCCAGAGACTGCCCGGCGCATCGGCCACGTAGACCTGAGGGCCGTCCGCCTGAGGGAGCAGCTTCAGAAAGTCGGGGCGGTCGTCGTTGGGCGCGAAGACGGCGAAGTGGCTTTCGCCCGGCATCGCGTTGTAGTAGACGGGAAAGTCCGTGCCGCGCCATTCGGCGGCGCGGCCCGCAATGCTCGCGAGCACCGCCGCGGCTTCCTTTTCGGCCGCCGACGGCCGTCCGGCGAAGACCATCGGCAGGACGGTCGGCGCACCGGACGTCACGTCGACGAAGGGCGCGGGGAACTGCGCGAGATCGTTGGCCAGACGGATGCGCTGCTTGACGAGCACCAGGCGGCTCGCCGAACCGACGTCGAGCCAGAGGGACTCGTTGGCCGGATTCTCGCAGACCTGACGGTAGTGGCCGACGAACTCCACGGCGATCTGGTTCACGGCTTCCATCGCCTTCGGGTTGAGCGTCACGCTCATTTCGGAAACCTGACCGACCGCTTCCTTCGGAATCGGCGCCGACTTCTGCAGCTGGCCGTTCAGATAGACGTTGATCTGAGAGATGCCGGGAATGACGGCCGGCGAGGGCGTGTAGGTGAGCTCCAGCCGGGCTTCCGAGACGACGTCGTCGGCCCGGACGCCGAAGTCGAAATACTGCGCCTTCGTGAGTCCGGTGAGCTTCACCGAACGGGCCGTGCCGCCCGGCACGAGCCTGAGGAGCGGAAGCGACTCGGTGCGGGTGCCCGTGACGTCGGTACGCCAGACGGGCGCCACGGCGGTCACCGAGACCGGGTCGGCGGCATGAAGCGGCATGCCGGCAAGAAGCCCTGCGGTCAGCAGAGCGCTCAGCACGGCAGTTTTGTTCAGTGTCATTTCACTTTCGATCCAATAATGTCGGTCAGCGCCGGCGCCGAAGGCGACGGCAGGAAGGATGCCAGACGGTCGCGAAGCGCCGGCAGCATTCGTCCGGGCAGGAATTCCAGCATCGAACGGTAGCCGTAGAGCGCCAGGTCGCCCAGACGGATGAAGCCCGTCAGGAAGCGGTCGTCGACCGTGCCTTCCGGCTTCTTCGCCCACATGCCCTTTCTGGAGAAGGTCACGCTGTTCCAGGCGCGCTCTTCTCCGGTGTTCGTCAGCAGGAGCGTGAAGTCGCGCGCAGCGCCCGATTCGGCGGGACCGGCTTCGAGCGTGAAGCGAAGCGGCTCCTTTTCTCCTTTTTCGCCCTGCATCAGGAGCGTCGTCCGTTCGCCCGGCGCGAACTTCGCGAGCACGCCTTCGGCGGCTTCGAGACGGACTTCGGTCTGGGAATACTCGCGGGTTGAAAGCGCTGCGGGACCCTCGGGCGTCTCGAGCACGGCCGGCACGCGAAGCGCGATGCGCGGGAAGCGGTGCTTCTGCACCTCCTCGACCGCGCAGGCCATCGAGGCGCCGAGAATCATCAGGTTGTAGACGATCCAGCCGATGTTGATGGCGAGCGTCAGATACTCGGGACTCGGGTCGAAGAAGAGCTTCCAGAGACCGATCAGAAGCCCCGCGCCGTTGAGGGCGATCATCGCCAGGAAGGGCTTGGTGATGCCCCAGTCGAGATACTTGCGGTCGATCACCGATCCCTTGGCGGTCACGTTGAAGCTGCCCACGTGCGGAAGAATCAGCGCGACCGTCGTCGGAATCAGGATGTACCAGCTGAGCACCGTTTCATAAACGCCCGACAGGAACGGATAGCGGTAGCCGCGCTGAAGCATCTGGTTCGTGACGGCCGAGTGCACCATGTGCGGGACCACGTAGGCGAAGATGGCAGCGGCCGTCGCATAAATGATGTAGATGTCCGCAAACATGTAGGGAAGCGGCGCGAGCAGGAAGACGATGCGCGGGAGCCCGTGCAGGAAGTGCACCATGGCGTTGAAGAAGCAGAGCCGCTGCGCGAAACTCAGTCCCCGGCCGAAAAGCGGATTGTCGAGACGGAAGATCTGTATCATGCCGCGCGCCCAGCGGATGCGCTGTCCGATATGAGCGGAGAGCGTCTCCGTCGAGAGCCCCGAAGCGACCGGCCGGTCGATGAAGGCCGACGACCAGCCGCGGCGGTTGAGCTTGAGCGAGGTATGGGCGTCCTCGGTCACGGTCTCGACCGCAATGCCGCCGATTTCCTCGAGCGCCTTTCGGCGCATCACGGCGCTCGAACCGCAGAACATGGTGGCGTTCCAGGTGTCGTTGCCCTTCTGAATGAAGTCGTGAAAGAGCGAATTCTCGATCGGCACGGCCTTTTCGAGATGCAGATTCTTTTCAAACGGGTCGGGCGAGTAGAAGTGATGCGGCGTCTGAACGAGCGCGATCTTCGGATCCTTCACGAGCCAGCCCACCGTCGACGTGAGAAAGTCGCTTGAGGGCACATGGTCGCAGTCGAAGATCACGATGAATTCGCCCTTCGTCACGGTGAGCGCATGATTGATGTTGCCCGCCTTGGCGTGCCTGTGCTCCTCGCGCATGATCCAGCCGACGCCCGCCTGCGCCGCGAACTCGCGAAAGAGCGGGCGGCTGCCGTCGTCGAGAATATGGATGTGAAGCTTGTCGGCGGGCCAGTCAAGATTGAGCGCGGCGTACACCGTGGGCTTCACCACGTCGAGCGATTCGTTGTAGCTCGGAATGAAGACGTCGACATGCGGCCAGAGCCGCCGGTCTTCGGGGAGCGGTGCCGGCTTGCGGTCGAGCACCCAGCAGACCTGGAAGTAGCCGAGCACCATCACGATGAAGGCGTAGATTTCGGCGCCGAGAAGCAGACCGGAGAAAAAGAGATCGAGCGCGCCCTCCGCATGCACGGTCGCCGTGCAGCGCCACCACAGATAGCGGCCCGACACCACGATCGAAATCACGAAGAGGAGCATCAGCGTGAGACGCGCCTTGATGCGGGTGAGAACGACCATCGAGCAGAACATCAGCGACAGAAAGATGATCTGCCCCTGCAGGTCGAAAGGCTGCGTGATGCAGAGGGCGCCGAGCGCGATGCCGGGCGCAGCCAGCAGCCAGAGAAGCCAGGCGGGCGTTCCCCGGCCGGAGGACGCCGACGGCTGTCCCGTTTCCCCGTCGGTGCCGAGACCGCCCAGCAGTTTCAGAGCGAGAGCTCCGAAGGCGTCGCCCGCCCGGTTGATGAACCCGCCCGCCGTGCGAAGAAGCGAGAGAATCGGATCGGCAAACCGAGGTCCCTCCTCGCGGCTCGGTCTGAAGGCGAGCAGCCAGAACGACTGAATCAGAATGCGAAGGGGATCGAGAAGACGGGGCTTTTCAAAAGAGATTCGGGGAAAAAGCTTTTCCTTTTCGCCGCGGATTCGGCGCATCGGCGCGCTTTCCATCGGCACGAGCGCCCAGAGAACGGCAAGCGCTGCAAGGTTCAGCGCAACGGCAGCCCGCCCTGCGCCGTTCCTGCGCCAGAGCGACGCGTGCTGCAGCAGATAGTCCCGCGCCGAGCGGAGCATGGAACCGAACATGATGAAAAGACGGAAGAAACAGCCGACAAAAACGTCGTCCGAATTAGGGTTTTCGAAAATAAAAGAGGTATTCTAACTAGAATCGCTTAACGTCTTGATCAAGGCGGCCGAACGCCGGGGGCACTGTGTTCCGCACGGGACGCATTTTCCGTCCGGCTTCTCCGTGTTTCCCCGCAAACCCATTCAGACCCGGATGATATTCAAACGATTTCATCAAAAATCGTTTGCTCTCAGGCTGTTGCATCGAGAAATGTAAAGTTTTTGTAAATTCTGTCCGGAGACGCAGTTTTGAATCAAAAATCCGATCGCCGGGGCGCCGGCGCGGCTGAAGCGCTCAAGATCCTGCGGCTGATCCGTCTGCTGCCCTCGGGAGCGAAGACGACCACCGCCGAACTCGCCGACAGACTCGCCCGTGCCGGCACGCCGATGAGCGAGCGATCGCTCCAGAGAACGCTTCGCGCTCTGGCCGACGCACCGGACTTTCCGGTCATCTGCGACGACGCCGACAGAAGCCACCGCTGGGGATGGGATCCCAGGGCGGCGCTTCTCACCGCCCCCGAGCCCTCGCACGCCGACGCCGTGCTGCTCAGACTGGCCGGGCGCCTCCTCGTTCAGCACGTCCCCGAGCGTCTCCTGTCGGACCTTCGTCCTCAGCTCAGACTCAGCGGCTCGTCCGTCCTTCCCGTCTGCGCGCTCCCGGATTGTCTCCCCCGCTCGCCGGCCTCCGTCAGACCCGAAGTCCTCGAAGCCGCCGCCAAAGCCTATGCCGAAACCAGGCGCCTGAAAATGCGCTACCGAGAAAACCGCCGCACGCTGGAAGCGGCGGTCACCGTGCTCGGACTATTTGAAGCGGCGGGCGCCCTCTATCTGGTCTGTCTGCCCGAAAAAGACGCGGCGCCCGTCCGTATCGCGCTCAACCGCATCGTCGACGCCCGCGTCACGGTCTTCGCCGCGACGCCGGCGCCCGACGCCTTTTCACTGACCGCCTACGCGCAGGCTCAGGACGTCAATCCGAACCGGGGCGAACTGATCCGGCTCAGCTTTCTCACGTCCGCCGGTCCGCTGCTCGCGTCTCTGCGCGCTCAGCCGCTCTCCTCCTCCCAGACGATCTCTCCCGAGAAAGAGGACTTCCGCGTCACGGCGGTCGTTCCCGACTCCCCGCTCCTTTCCGCCTGGCTGACGCTTCATGCCGGCGACATCCGGTACGTAATACATATGAACTCCTCCTATCGCACTCTCACCTCTGCACTGAGAGTCATTCTTTCATAAGCATCTGTCAAAAAGCACCACTGCTCGCAATGAGCAAT
>JAXEEN010000186.1:0-8333 GCA_034104065.1 Sutterella sp. | reverse complement strand
ATCAACCACATGATCGGCGAAAAGGTGTCGATCACCTCGAAGAAGCCGCAGACGACCCGCGACCGCGTGCTCGGCGTCGTGACCGAGCATGACGCGCAGATCGTCTTCATGGACACCCCGGGCTTTCAGACGAAGGTGGGCAACCAGCTCATCCGCCGCATGAACCGCACGGTCCGCTCGACGCTGGGCGAGGTGGACGCCGTCGTCTTCGTCATAGAGGCGCTCGGCTGGCGTCCCGCCGACCTCGAGGTGCTGCGCCTGCTGCCCAAGGATGCCGGAAACGTCATCCTGGCGATCAACAAGACGGATCTCAGCAGATCGAAGGACGCGCTGCTTCCGCTCATGGCCGAATCGATGCAGAAGTTCCCCTTCGCGGCGATCGTGCCCGTGTCCGCGGAAAAGAACCGCCAGCTCGACGATCTGATCGCCGAAATCAAGAAGCACCTTCCCGAAAGCGTGCCGTTCTTTGATCCGGACATGTACACCGACCGTTCGCCGCGCTTCCTGGCGGCGGAAACCATTCGCGAAAAGGCCTTCCGTCTTCTCGGCGACGAACTGCCCTACGGCATCGCCGTGACGATCGACAAGTGGGTCGAGGACGAAGAGAGCGCCGACATCGTGGCGACCCTCATCGTCGAGCGCGAAAGCCACAAGCCGATCGTGATCGGCGAAGGCGGCGCCAAGCTTCGCGAAATCGGTCGTCTCGCCCGCGCGGACGTCGCCGACATGCTCGGCAAGCGCGTTCATCTCGAAGTCTGGGTCCGCGTTCGCCGCGGCTGGTCCGACGACGTGAAGGCGCTCAAGACGCTCGGATATGAATAACTTCGGCGAGCCTCATGAAGCGCCCCTGCAGGAGGCGAAGACCGTCCGGCATGCGCCGGCGCGGCCTTCCGTCTCTTCGCTCGAACGCAGTTCGAGCGTCGCGGGCGTCATCGAGCGCCGCCGTGCCGCCCAGAGCGCCCTCGACGAGGTGCTCTCGGGACTTTCGCCCGCCGAATCCGCCATGCCAAGACGCGTGACGGGTGAGGTGGGCTTTATTCTTCATGCCAGAGACTGGAGCGAAACGAGTCTGCTCCTTGACGTGCTGACGGCGGGCTACGGCCGCGTCTTCATCGCCGCCAAGGGCGCGAGGCGCCCGTCCTCGCAGTACCGCGGACTGCTCACCGCGTTTTCTCCGCTGCGCTTGACCTGGAGCGGTTCGAAGGAGGTCAAGAACCTCATCCGGGCCGACTGGATGGGCACCATGGTGCCGCTGACCGGAGAGGCGCTCCTCTCGGGCTTCTACGTCAACGAACTCATCCTGAAGCTCACCGAGCGCGAGGAATGCCACCGCGGGCTTTTCGACGCCTACGTGACCGTGATTCACGATCTCGCCTCCGGCGACCGCGACGCGGTGCAGCCCGCCCTCAGGCGCTTCGAGCGCAGACTTCTCACGATCGCCGGTTGGGCGCCCGTTCGAACGGGACCGGCCGACGCGCGCCGCCACGTCGTGCGCGCGGGCGTGATCGAGGGGCTCCCCGAAGACGCGCCCGTTTCCGAGGGAGAGCGCATCTACACTGCGGCGGAGGCCGAAGCGGTCGTTTCGGCCGATCCGATTCCCGCTTCTGCCATGCGCGCCGCACGTGATATTCTTCGGGAGCTCATTCAGTTTCATCTCGACGGCCGGGTCATCCACTCGCGCCGGATTCTGGCCGAACTCAACCGACTGCCCAGGGACTGAACGTTCGCAGGCGGCCAGACCTATTTCGGAGTCCAAAGACATATGCTTCGCACACAGCTTTCCGTCAATCTCAACAAGGTCGCTCTGCTTCGCAATTCCCGTGAGGGAAACTGGCCCGATCCGGTCTTCTTCGGTACGATAGCGCTCGATGCGGGCGCAGCCGGCCTGACGGTGCATCCGCGTCCCGACGAACGCCACATCCGCGCGTCCGACGTACCCGCGCTCTCGGCGCTCGTGAGCCGCTATCCCGGCCGCGAATACAACATCGAGGGCAATCCCTTTCACAATCTGATGGCGCATCTGCGGGACGTCCGTTCGCATCAGGCGACGTTCGTGCCCGACAGCACGGACCAGCTGACGAGCGACCACGGCTTTGATCTCGCCGATCCCGCCGTCTGCGAAGCGGTGCGTCCGCTGATCGCCGAGGCGAAGTCCTACGGCTGCCGCGTGAGCCTCTTCATGGATCCGGTTCCCGAACTGATGGTCAGGGCGAAGGAACTCGGCGCCGACCGCATCGAGCTCTACACCGAAGGCTGGGCGCAGGCCTACGGCACGCCCGAACAGGCGGCCGTGCTCGAGCGCTATGCCGCGAGCGCACGCGCCGCCGTCGAAGCCGGACTCGGCGTCAACGCCGGCCACGACCTCTCGCTCGAGAATCTCGAAGCCTTCCTCGTCGGCTGTCCCGGCGTCGCCGAAGTGTCGATCGGCCACGCGCTCATTGCTGAAGCCCTGCAGTACGGCATGAACGATACGATCCGCCGCTACAACGACCTTCTCGACAAGGCTGCGCTGCGCGGAGAAGCATGATGAGCGAGATGCTGAAGCCCGGTCCCGTCTGCGTCGACATCGAAGGCACGGCGCTCACCGATCACGAAAGAGAGAGACTGCGTCATCCGATGACGGGGATGGTGATCCTCTTCACGCGCAACTACCGCACGCGTCGTCAGCTGAAGGCGCTCTGCGACGAGATCCATGCCGTTCGTCCGGGCATTCTGATCGCCGTCGACCACGAGGGCGGCCGGGTGCAGCGCTTTCGCGAAGGCTTTACGCCGGTTCCCGCCATGGCGGACATCGCCTCGGGACACGACGCGCTCGCGCGCTTTGCCGCGGCGGGCACGGTGCTTGCCGCGGAGCTGCGCGCCGTCGGCGTCGACATGACGTTTGCGCCGGTGCTCGACATCAACTGGGGCCGCTCCGGCGTGATCGGGACGAGAAGCCTCGGACGCACCGCGGACGAAGTCACGGCCAACGCCTCGAGCTTCATTCTCGGACTCAGAAAGGGCGGGATGGCGAGCTGCGGAAAGCATTTCCCGGGACACGGCTGGGCGGAAGCCGACAGCCATACATCCCTTCCGGTCGACGAGCGCCCGATCGAGGCGCTCAGGGAGGACATGCGGCCCTACGGTTCGCTTGCCGACCTCGCCTCCGTCATGACGGCCCACGTTTCCTACACGGCCTTCGGCGGCGAAGTGGCGACCTTCTCGGAAACGCTCATCAGGGACGTGCTCCGCGGCGAGCTCGGCTTTGCCGGTCTGGTCTTTTCGGACGACCTCAGCATGAAGGGGGCGGCCGGCGGCAGCATCGTCGAACAGGCGGAAAAAGCCCTCGGCGCCGGCTGCGACATGGTGCTCGTCTGCAACCGTCCGGATCTCGCCGACGAGCTTCTGGCCGGTCTCACCTGGACCCGCACCCCGGAATTCGATCTGCGCTACGAGGGCCTTCGCCCTGAACCGCAGGCAGAATGTGTGATCGAGGACAACAGTGCTTATCGTTCGGCGAGGGCATTTTTGCTCTAAGCTTGACGGGCGGCTGAAAAGCCGCCGCTGAACAACCAACGCAAGGACGCCGTATCTTGATTATTGAATCTCTGCTCGATACCGACCTTTATAAATTCACGATGCAGCAGTGCGTGCTGCATCAGTTTCCCGGCGCAGACGTGCAGTACCGCTTCAAGTGCCGCACGCCCGGGATTGATCTTCGGCCCTGCATCGCCGAGATCAATGAAGAACTCGACGCACTCTGCTCGCTTTCGTTCAAGGACGACGAGCTGGCCTATCTGGAAGGTCTGCGCTTCATCAAGCCCGACTTCGTCGAGTTTCTGAGTCTCTTTCATCTGAAGAGAAAGTACGTCTCGGTGTCGCCCTCGGACGACTATCCGTGCGGCATCGACATCACGGTGAAGGGACCCTGGCTTCATACGATTCTCTTTGAGATCCCGGTGCTCGCCATCGTGAACGAGGTGTATTTCCGCCGCAATTACCCGGATCTCGACGAGACGGAGGGCCTGAAGCGCCTCAATGCGAAGATCGACATGCTGCTCGGCGAGCCCGACAACGGCGCGCTTCATATTTCCGACTACGGCACCCGCCGGCGCTTTTCGCGCGCCTGGCAGCGGCGCGTGCTCGAAATCATGCAGGCCCGCCTCGGCGGCATACTCACGGGCACGTCGAACGTGATGTACGCGAAGGAACTCGGCCTCACGCCGCACGGCACGATGGCCCACGAGTATCTTCAGGCCTGCCAGGCGCTCGGCCCCCGTCTTCGCGACAGTCAGGTCTACGGCTTTGAAATGTGGGCCAAGGAGTACCGCGGCGACCTCGGCATCGCGCTTTCCGACGTCTACGGCATGGAGCCCTTCCTCAAGGACTTCGACATGTACTTCTGCAAGCTCTTCGACGGCGCCCGCCATGATTCGGGCGATCCCTTCGTCTGGGGCGAGCGCATGATCGAGCACTGGCGCCACAACAAGTGCGATCCGCGCAGCAAGTCGCTCATCTTCAGCGATTCGCTCAACGTGCCGCGGGTGATCGAACTCTACCGGCGCTTCCACGGCCGGGTCGGCATCGCGTTCGGCATCGGAACCAATCTGATGAACGACCGCGGACCGCAGCCCCTCAACGTCGTGCTGAAGATGGTGAAGGCCAACGGTCAGCCGGTCGCCAAGATTTCCGATGCGCCCGAAAAAGGCATGTGCGAGGATGAAAGCTACCTGCAGTATCTGCGCAAGGTCTTCGGCCTGCCGCCTCTCTGAGAGCGGTATTCAAGAAAAGCCCGGACGGTTTCCGCCCGGGTTTTTGTTTTTTGTGCGCGTAATTTTTCGTGCAAACCTAATGTAAATACTGTGTCGAAAGACCTGCAGATGTCACAAAATACGTGTATGTTTACAGAATAGGCTTCAAGCCAGCCAACGCGGCGCTTATTGGAAAGACGGGCTGCGGCGCATCCTTCGACGGGAGGCGTCCGGGCCCGCCGGCACGGGCCGGCGCTTTCCAATAAACGCCGATTTTCAACCGGCGGCGCGTTATCCCCGGCGTGCCGCTCCCTGGGAGTCTCAATCGTGACTTTGACGACGATGATCCGCAGTGCCGCCGTGGCCGCTGCGGCCGCCATTGCCCCTGCGGCAGCCTTCGCCTCGGGCCTTGACGGATCTCAGCTCGGCATCGCC
This sequence comes from Sutterella sp., assembly GCA_034104065.1. Classification (GTDB taxonomy): domain Bacteria; phylum Pseudomonadota; class Gammaproteobacteria; order Burkholderiales; family Burkholderiaceae_F; genus Sutterella. The sequence continues at coordinate 3,168 of JAXEEN010000186.1, read as the reverse complement.
TGGGCCGTGCCCTTCGCCGGCATTCTGCTTTCCATCGCGCTCTTTCCGCTCTTCCTGCCGCATTTCTGGCACCACCATTTCGGCAAGGTGGCGGTCTTCTGGGCCGTCTGCTGCGCGGTTCCCCTCTGGCTCGTGACGGGCGCACAGTCCGCCTTCGACGCCATCGTGCACATTCTGCTCGCCGACTACGTGCCCTTCATCATCTTCGTGGGCTCGCTCTTCATCGTGGCGGGCGGCATCCACGTCCGCGGCAGCTTCGTCGGCCGTCCCGTCGTCAACACGGGCTTTCTCGCGCTTGGTGCCGTCCTCGCCAACTTCATGGGGACGACCGGCGCCGCCATGCTGCTGATTCGTCCGCTCATCGGCGCGAACGAAAACCGCAAGCGCAAGATCCATACCTTCATCTTCTTCATCTTCCTCGTCGCCAACGTCGGCGGCGCGCTCACCCCGCTCGGCGACCCGCCGCTCTTCCTCGGCTTCCTGAAGGGCGTGTCCTTCTTCTGGACGGCGCAGCACCTCATCACGCCCTGGCTCGTCACGGCCGGCATCCTGCTTGCGATCTACTTCGTGATCGACAGCATCATGTACCGCAAGGACGTGGCCGACGGCTTCAAGGCGCCTGATGAACAGAAGGCCTTCGGCATCGACGGCGGCCTCAACATTCTCTTCCTCGCCGTCATCATCGGTGCCGTGCTGATGGCCGGCTTCTGGCGCTCCGGCGTCGAAGTCCATGTCCTCGGCGTGCACTTCACGCTCGAAGGCATCGTCCGCGACGTGCTCTTCATCTGCGCGGCGAGCGCCTCCCTCGTGCTCACGACCAAGGCCACCCGCGAAGCGAATCACTTCAGCTGGGATCCGATTCTTGAAGTGGCGAAGCTTTTCTTCGGCATCTTCATCTGCATCGTTCCCGTGCTTGAAATGCTCCGCGCGGGCATGCACGGCGCCTTCGCACCGGTCGTCTCCCTCGTGACCTTCGAGGACGGAACGTTCAACAACACGGTCTTCTTCTGGCTCACGGGCATCCTCTCGGCCTTCCTTGACAATGCCCCGACCTATCTCGCCTTCTTCAACCTGGCGGGCGGCGATCCCGTCCAGCTGATGGGCGAAGGCTACAAGACCCTGATGGCCATCTCCATGGGTTCGGTCTTCATGGGCGCCGTGACCTACATCGGCAATGCCCCGAACTTCATGACCGTGGCAATCTGCAACGAACGCGGCATCAAGATGCCGACCTTCTTCGGCTACATGCTCTGGTCGGTCACCATTCTCTTCCCGACGTTCTTCCTGATGGATCTACTCTTCCTCGTCTGAGACTGATCATCAGCCAAGTCTGCGAAACCGCCGGCGGATCATTCCCCGGCGGTTTCTTTTTACCCGAACGGTTTGAACTCGATCAGCTTCTTCTCGGCGCTCACGGCTGCGGAAGCCTCAATGCTGAACTCGGAACGACAGCGGCGAAGATTGCTGCGATGAGCGAACTGCCGCAGCGGATGATTTGTCAGCCGGATTCTTTCGCCCTCAAAAGGGACGGTTCCGGCAAGAATCGGAAAGATGCTGAATACGTTCGTCGAGCACACGATCAGGAAGACGGACGCGGCCGTGATTGGCCTGTTTCAAATCACGAAAGCACATCAGCATGTCTTCAGGCTCAATCAGTTTGTATTCTGACAGCCTGTCAAGAATCCAAATGGTGCCGAAAACTTTGACGCCCAGTTTTTCTGCCGTTTTTCTGAGAGCACCGTCTCCTGTCAGCAGCGGGATACGGCGCTCATAGGCAATGGCCAGTGCCGCGCAGTCATATCTTGACAGGGCCCGGTATTGCCCGGCAAACCGGATAGCAGTCAGAGTTTCCTGGATGTTGATATCAGTCGGCACCAGTCCGAGCCGGCGAAGTTCTTCGGGATTACGGAGCTCTGTTGCAAGCGTGTCGGCTTCTATGACAAACGTGAAAGGCAGTTTGAACGGCCAGGACAGCCTGCGGACATGGGAGAAATCGATCCAGACATTGGTGTCGGTGCTGATGACAATGTCCATCAGAAGTCATTCTCCATCTGACAAGCGGCCTCGACGTCCGAAGTAGGAATGCCTAAAAGTTCTCCGCCTTTCTGGGGCGTGATCAGACCGGTGGTGACGCCCTGATAAACCAGCTGCTCAAAAAGGAACGGTCGTTCCTTGGAAATCAGACTCGGTTCATGCGTCTTCCCGAAACGGCGATTGACATACTTGAAATAGCGGATGAGCGCTTCTTTTGAAAGAATGCCGCAGATCTCCGCCCGAACCGCAAGCAGAGATTTGGAAATGCCGTACTCGATGCAGATTCTGTCCATGTCTCGGGAAATGCCATCTCGATGAGGTCCCAGTTCACGAAGGGCGTCATTTTTAGGAAATAGGACGGCATCGGCGATCTCCGTCGCCTTTGTTTCAATTTCCTGCTCATTCATGTGCTCCCAGTTGAAGGCGATGTGAACGACTTCATGCAGAAGCGTGGTCCTCATTCGTTCCGGAGTCATATGATCGGACAGGACGATGAAGGGCCGGTCGTTGACGCAGCCGTTCATTCCGAAGAAATCGTGTATATCCAAATCCAGCATGAACACGGGAATCCCCAGATTTTCCATATGTTCAACCAGATTGCCCGTCGGTCCGATTGAGGGCAGATGAAGAAAATGACGGAGCCGTCTGGCGTTTTCTTCATTGGATGCCAACGGCGTCAGCTGATGAAGTGACAGAGGGGGAGGAAGTACATTGTCGGGAAGAAGATCGACGATCTCGAAAAAGCGGTCGAAATACTCTTCAGTCATCTCTCTGACGCATTGCTGCATAGTCTGAGTCAAACCGGCGTGTTTCCTGAAATCGCCGTGCTGAAACTTAAGAGACGAATTTCTCGCACGAATAAAATCGATCACTCTGATGTCCATGGCGTCGGCAATTTTACGAAGCGTATTCGTGTCGGGCGTACGCTGGTCATTCTCATAATGGGTAATGGACATGGCAGAAACGCCGCAGCGTTCGGCCAGGGCTTTTTTCGTCAGTCGGTTGCGCAGACGGTAGTACCTGATGTTTTTGCCGAGCATAGTGAACCAAGGTGTTTACTTTTTTAACGTGTTTAAAAATTATAAACACCATCGGAACATCACGAATGTCCGCCTGCGTCAGTTGAATGCAACG
>JAXEEN010000185.1:0-5732 GCA_034104065.1 Sutterella sp. | reverse complement strand
CTCGGTCTCGGCCTCATGACCGAAGCCTTCCTTTATGAATCGCAGACCCGCCGCGGCCTGTCGCTGCGCCACTTCGACGAGCTCGTCGACATTGCGGACCACTGCACGATCTGCCACCGGTGCAAGAAGCCATGCCCGGTGAAGATCGACTTCGGCGAAGTTACGACGGCTGTGAAGGCCTTCCTGATCCGCAGCGGATGGCGCGAAATGAATCCTGCGTCGCTTCTCGGCGGCGCGCTCGTCAACGCCGTCAACCCGCTCGCCGTGAAGACGCTGCGTGCGGCCGGCGTCAAGACGGGCTACCGTCTGCAGCGCTACGGCGTCGAACTTGCCGAAAAGAGTCTCGCGAAGGAAGTGGACCAGAACCGCAACCGTCCGGGCGCCACGACCGGCAAGCCTTCGCTCATGAAGCAGGTCATCCATCTCGTGAGCCGACCGCTCCCGGGAGCTGTGCCCAAGAAGACCATGCGCCAGATGCTCGGCATCGAAGACGAAATCACCATTCCGATTCTCCGCCGTCCCGGCATGCCGGAGGATACGGAAGCCGTCTTCTACTTCCCGGGCTGCGGCTCCGAACGCCTTTTCAGCGACGTCGGCCTCGCCGTCGAAGCCATGCTCTGGCGCGCCGGCGTTCAGACCGTGCTTCCGCCGGGCTACCGCTGCTGCGGCCATCCGCAGGAAGCCTACGGCGAAAGCGACCGCGCGGCCAGGATGATGACGGAAAACCGCGTCCTCTTCCACCGCATGGCCAATACGCTCAACTACCTCGACATCAAGACCGTCGTCGTGAGCTGCGGTACCTGCATCAAGGCGCTCGACCAGTATGAGTTCGACAAGATCTTCCCGGGATGCCGCATCATCGACATCCACGAATTCCTGCTCGAACGCGGCGTGACGCTCGAACCCAACAGCGAGCGCTACATCTATCACGATCCGTGCCACTCGCCGATCCGTCATGCCCCGGCTCTCGAAACGGTGAAGAAGCTCACCGGCGCCAGCGTCGTTCAGACCGAACGCTGCTGCGGCGAATCGGGTCTCTTCGCCGTGAAGCGTCCGGACATCGCCGACCAGGTCCGCTTCAGAAAGATGGAGGAAATCAAGAAGGCCAAGGCGGCTGCCGAAGTGCCGGGCCAGATCAGGATGCTCACCACCTGCCCGGGCTGCCTGCAGGGTCTCTCCCGCTATCAGTACGAAGCTCAGTTCACCACCGACTTCGTCGTGGTCGAAATGGCCCGCCGCATGCTCGGCGCCAACTGGAAGGAGGAGTTCATCCGCGAAGCCCGCAACGGCGGCATTGAAAAGATCTTCGTCTGATGACGGATCCCGTCCGCTGAACGACATCGGCCCGGCTGACTTCACGTCAGACCGGGCCGAGTTTTTTTATGGCCTGCCGAACGGCCGGCGCCTATCTGCCGCCGAACTTCGGCGAGGGAAGCTGGGCGAGCACGACCGCACCCGCCATCAGGCAGCAGCCGAAGAGCTCGCGCTCCGAGAGCACTTCGCCGAGAAGCACCCACCCGGCAATGACCGCAATCGCGCTTTCGAGACTCATGATGAGGCTCGCCACGGTTTCGTTCATGCCGCGCTGACCGACGATCTGAAGCGTGTAGGCCACGCCGTTGCTCATGACGCCCGCCCAGAGAATCGGAATCATCGCGCCCTGCAGTCCGGCGAGCGTCGGCGTTTCCGTGATCAGCATCGCGGCGGTGCCGAGCACCGTGCCGACCGCAAACTGCCCGCAGGCGAGCTCAACCCCTTCCGTGCTGTTGACGAAGAAGGCGATCACCAGAATGTGAACGGCGAAAACCAGCGCGCAGAAGAGCGTGTAGAGGTCGCCGAGACGGATCGTGAAGCCCGCCTCCGGCGGCACGCAGAGAAACCACAGACCGCCGATGGCGACCGCGACGGCCGCCCAGACCAGAATGCCCGTCTTCTTCCCGATGAAGAGACTCAGAATCGGCACCAGCACGATGTAGAGCGCCGTGATGAAGCCCGCCTTGCCGACTTCGGTATCGTGAACGAGGCCGAGCTGCTGAAGCGCCGAACCGCCGAAAAGGCAGATGCCGCAGAGCAGACTGCCGACGGCGAGCGTCTTCAGATACTGCGGCGAGCGAAGCCGCGCGGCTTCCTCCGGACGAGTCCTTCCCAGGCGGCTGCGTCTGAAAAGAATGACCGGAAGCAGCACGATCACGCCGAGAAACATGCGGGCCGCGATGAACGTATAGGGACCCACGTCGTCCATGCCGACGGACTGTGCGACAAAGGTGCAGCCCCAGATGGCCGCGGTAATGAAAAGCAGAAAAGACTGGCGAAGCTGAAAGAGCGTCATAAAACAGGCCCGGAGGGAACGGGGAAAACCCTGTATTATCGCCCAAAGCGGCGCAGGATGCCCGTCCGGCCGCCGGCAGGGTCGATCTTCTCAAAAAACAGGCAGACAGATAATCCCTCTTTTTCCCTGCGGCAGAGACCTCCCGTCATCCCTCAGAACACTCATGCCGTCGACCAGGCCGAGAATGCCCGCGCGCCCGCCGAACTTGCCGGTGCGCGTCCCCTCCCGTGCCTCGGTGGCCGGCCGCGTCGTGCTCGGCAATGAAACCGGCGGCGCCGTGATTTCCCTTGACGCCTCCCGGGACGTCTTCGCCCTTCACGCCGTCTGTGAAGACGGAACGTCTTATCCGGCTTTTGAAGCTAAGCTCACGCTCTTCGTCAAAGCGATGCGCTACTGGAAGGAATTGCTCGCTCAGCCTGCCAGCTCGGCCGACTCCCGTTCCGACGAAGTCTTCGACACCGCGGGCATGCTGGCCATCTGACACCTGAACCCGACGGCTGCGGCTTCATCTCTCCGAATGAAGCCGTTTTTTCACCGTCGGTCCGCCGCGCCGAATGATTCACCGGTCGAACTTGCCTTGCGGAAACGTCTGAGGTAACCTCGAGTCTAATTTTCCCGATGCAAGGAGCCTCTGTCATGATGGACCTGATTCTCATGGGACCCGGCGTCACGCCGGATCTCGTCTGCGACTGTGCTGATGCGGCATCAGCCGCCGAAGTTCGCACGCAGCCCGGCGCCGTGAGGCTTTCCGGTCTGTCGGCCATGTCGCTTCGAAACCTGCAGCAGCAGTTTGCCCAACGCGAAAGCATTGATGCGGTTGCGGTTCCCCATGATCTTTCGATCAGGAATTTCCGCGTGCTTGCGCTCGACATGGACGGGACGATCATTCAGAACGAGTGCATCGACGACATGGCGGCCGCCTGCGGTCAGGGCGAAGCGGTTTCCGCTGTGACGAAGGCGGCGATGGAGGGCCATCTGAGCTTTGACGAAAGCCTGCGCGAGCGTGTGGCGCTTCTGAAGGATGCGCCGGTGTCGGTCATCGATACCGCACTGAAGGGCATCCGACTGCAGCCGGGCGCCGCCAGGCTGATCGACTTCTGCCGTTCCCACGGCATCGACTGCTACGTGGTGTCGGGCGGCTTCACCCATCTCACCCGGCCGCTTGCCGAACGTCTCGGCATGCAGGGCGCCGTCTCCAACGAACTCGTCATCGAAAACGGACGGCTGACGGGCGGCGTCACCGGTCCTGCCGGCGGACGCATCATCAATGCCGACGGCAAGCGCAGAGCGGTGGAAGTCATCTGCGCGCTTCACGCCTGCCCGCTTTCCGCAGCCGTCTGCGCCGGCGACGGCGCCAACGATCTGGAAATGATTCAGGCCGCCGGCCTCGGCGTCGCCTTCCGGGCCAAACCGCGCGTCCGGGCGGCCGCCCGCTGGGCGGTGAGCGCCGCCGGCCTCGACGGCATCATGCTGCTGTTTGCCGAAGCCTGGGCCTGAGCCCCGGACGGAACCCCGGTCAACCGGCGGCGAGAGCGCGCTTTTGCCGCCGGGCGTAGAATGTCGGGCATTTTGAGTCCCGGCCAATCCCTCCTCACAGTAAAACATGTTTAAGCAGTCAATGTGGGCGCTGGCGGCAGCAGCGCTGTTTTCCGTCATGGCGGCCTTCGTCAAGCTCTGCAGCGGCGAGCACGGCCCCATTGAAATGGTTTTCTACCGCTCGCTCTTCGGCGTCATCTCCATCTCGTTCTTCGTCTGGAGCAACCGCCGCACGCTGACCCTGCGCACCGAACACATCGGCGGCCACATCAAGCGCTCGGTGCTCGGCACGCTTTCCATCATGCTGTGGTTCTTCACGCTCGGAAAGATGCACTTCGGCACCAACATGACGCTGATCTACACGACGCCGCTCTTCATGGCGGCCAACTTCGTCATTCTGGCCCTTATGCGTCACAAGCCCGCGCCCTGGGCGATGGTGCTCTCCATCATCGCGGGCTTTGCCGGCGTCACCACCGTTCTGCAGCCCACCTTCAACGAAGGCGAACTCGTGCCGGCACTGGTCTGCCTCTTCGTCTCCTTCATCGACCTCATCATCTACTGGCAGATGAAGGAACTCGGCGACCTGAAGGAACCGTCCTGGCGCATCGTCTTCTACTTCACGCTCTTCGGCACCGTCTTCGGCCTCCTCGGCTGCGAACTCCTGGAAGGCGGCCTGCACATGCCGAATACGACGGGTCTCATCGGCATTCTCGGCATGGGCCTCTGTGCGACGCTCGGCCAGATCTGCACGACGCGCTCCTACGCCTACGGCAACATGCTGCTCTCGTCCTGCCTCGGCTTTTCCGCGATTCCCTTCTCCGCGCTGATCAGCTACTTCTGGTTCGGAGAAGCCGCCAGCACGGTGGCGCTCGCCGGCATGAGCCTCATTCTGGTCTCCGGCATGACGGCCTCCGTTTGCACCAAACGGGCCGAAGCGGCCGACCGCGCCGAAGCTGAAAAGGCCGCCAAGACAGCCGAACCCGCCCGCCCCTGAGCCCTGACCAATGAAACGACCGACCGCCGCCCTCCTTCTTCAGTTCGTCTTCGCCGCGGGGCTCTGCGCCCAGCCGCAGACACCCGATCCGCAGACCGTGATCGAAGACATCCGGGCCCGGTTTGCTCCCGATGCCCGTACCGCCCTCTTCGAGGCGACGGCCGCCGTTCTTTCCGACGGCACCGTGCGGCTTGAAGGCGTTTCCGACATGCCGGAGGCGCTCGCTCAGCTTCGGGCGGCCTTTTACGCCAAAGGCGTTCCCACCGACGCGGCGCTTCGCGTCGTTCCCGATCGGGAACAGCTGAAGGACAAAATCTGGGGCCTGATCCGAACGCCCGACGCGCCGGTCTTCGATCGGTCGGACTCTCCGCCGGCAGACCTCGTTCCCGCCGGCACGCCGGTTCGCCGATACGACACGAAGGACGGGCTCACCCGCATCCAGCTGCCCGACGGCACCGTGGTCAGAACCCCGGATGAATTCATCCGTCCGCTCAACGATACGGGTCTCATCATCTGGAACCGTGCCGACAAGATCGTCGTCACTTCGCCGCGCGTTCCCTTTTCCGAAAATCGTGCCTCGAGCGGCGTTTCTCTCGTCATGCTCGGCACGGGCACGCAGCTTCGAATTCTTGAAAAGTACGCCGACGGCTGGACCGCCGTGCTGCCCGACGGTACCGCGGGCTTCGTCGCCCGAAGCGATGCCTCACCGCTGGAAGGCTTTCAGGAGCATCAGGAAAACGTCCGGCGTGCCTCGCAGCCCGACTTTATGAAAGCCGTGGCCGCGACTGCTCTGAAGCTGCGGGAAAGCGGCATGACGTCCGATGCCGACCGTCTGGTGAGGACCGCCTTCCGCTCCCACGACCTCATCATTCA
>JAXEEN010000184.1:0-3018 GCA_034104065.1 Sutterella sp. | reverse complement strand
CGCCGCCAACGGCACGAACGTGAAGCTGAAGGCACCGGTCGGCGAAGAGCTGCCGAGCAAGGGCTTCGTGACCGACATCAAGGGCTGCGTGATCCCCGACTTCGAAAAGATCGAGATCAAGGTGAGCCCGACCGCCGAACGCATCCGCCTGCTTGAACCCTTCAAGGCCTGGGACGGCAAGGACTTCACCGCGCTTCCGCTTCTCATCAAGGCCAAGGGCAAGTGCACGACCGACCACATCAGCCCGGGCGGCAAGTGGCTTCCCTACCGCGGCAACATCGACCGCATTTCCGACAACCTGCTCGAACGCGCGGTGAGCGCCTTCACCGGCGTGGCCGGCAAGGTCTGGAACTACGAAACGAATGCCTACGACACGCCCGCTCACGTGGCCCGCTACTACAAGAACCACGGCGTGATGTCCGTGATCGTCGGCGACGACAACTACGGCGAAGGCTCGAGCCGCGAACACGCCGCCATGGAACCGCGCTACCTCAACGTCGCCGTGGTGCTCGCCAAGAGCCTGGCCCGCATCCATGAGTCCAACCTCAAGAAGCAGGGCGTCCTCGCGCTCACCTTCGTGAATCCGGCCGACTACGACCGCATTCAGGAAAAGGACCGCATCTCGGTGCTCGGTCTCGCCGAACTCGCCCCCGGCAAGACGGTCACGATCGAGCTCACGCACGAAGACGGCCGCAAGGAACGCTTTGAAGCCCAGCATTCCTACAACGCCAAGCAGCTCGGCTGGTTCCGCGCCGGCTCCGCGCTGAACGCCCTCAGGGCCTGAGACGCCGTCTGAGTTCTGCGGGCCGGGGGAGGCCCGCGGGACGGCGAATACTCTCCGTCGGACACCGGTCCCCCTCGGCCGGTGTCCGATCTTTTTCCTGTCCGCAGCCGCCCGCGGCAGCCCCTGCGCATGCCGTGCTCCCTGACGGCTGCGGCGGCCGCCTGTCATTCCGGAAATCCCTCACCCGGAGAGCCCCCGTGTTGTTTCGATCGGCATCCCGACCGGCGTCCGCACAAAAGAACCCTTCGGCGTTTCCGCCGATCGGCCGCTCCCTCTGAAATGCGTTTCGCCGTGAAGAAAAACGCGAACGTTTGACCTCGCGCCAAACTACTTAGTGGTCGGCATCGGGGAGAATACTTATGCTTTCAGACGGGATGTCGCCTCAGCTCGAGACAGCTGCGGCACAGCCTTTCTGTCAAAGAGTTGACTGAACAGCAGTTCCTTCCCGAACGGCGGATCCGCCCCCCCGGCCCTCCTCCCGACGACGAACGGAACCCGCCCTCTTGACCCCTAGTCCGGCCCGGGCAACACCGGCCTGCCGGCACTTGAAATCCATCATTAAGGAGACAACTATGTCCAATACGGATCTGAGCCGCCGCGGTCTTCTGAAGACGTCCTTCCTCGGCGCCGCTGCTGCCGGCGCGACGGGCTTCGGCCTTGCCGGTCAGGCTCAGGCTGCCGCTCCGAAGGCCGCCGAATATGACGCCGTCGTTCTCGGCGCCGGTCCCGCCGGCCTCATCGCCGCCATCACCGCCCATGACGCCGGTGCCCGCGTCGTCGTTCTTGAAAAGCGCGACCGTCCCGACGGCAACGCCATCTTCGCTCTCGGCTCCGTCTGCGGCTGGGGCACCCGTCACCAGAAGGAACAGGGCATCGAAGATACGGCCGAAGCCTTCTACGCCATGATGATGGACATCTCCAAGCAGATGGGCGACAAGGCGCTCAACCGCACCTACACCGACAACATCTCCGCCGGCATCGACTGGCTTGAAAGCGAAATCGGCGTGAAGTTCGGCAAGATCCGTCCGATGCCCTATCCGCGTCTGGGCCGCACCTGCCGCGTGGTCGGCGACGGCATCACCGGCGGCGCCGCTCTCGTTCAGGCGCTCCTCAAGGCCGCCAAGAAGCGCGGCATTGAAATCAAGTACCAGCACAAGGCCATCGAACTTCTGCACGACGACCTCTTCGCCGTGACCGGCGTCAAGGCCGCCACGCCCGACGGCATCGTCACCTTCAACGCCAAGGCCGGCGTCTGCATCGCCACCGGCGGCTTCTCCGCCAACCCCGAAATGGTCGACCGCTACATCGGCGGCTGGGCCACCCGCATGGTGCTGCGCGGCTCCAAGTCCACGACCGGTGAAAACATCTCGCTCACGATGCCGCTCTACACGAAGTTCGTGAACATGGACCAGTTCCACTCCGGCCCGATCGTCGGCGCCACCCACGTGAACCCGGCCGACGTGCTCAACTCCGGCTACGGCGTTCAGGTGAACACCTCCGGCGACCGCTTCATGGACGAAAACAATACCTACGTGATCAAGGCCCGCACGACCGGTCAGATGACCCTCGACAACATGGCCTGGGTCATCGTCGACTCCGACTGCTCCGTTCTCGACAAGGTCATTCCGAAGTACGACCGCCTCAACAGCCCGTACGGCAAGGCCGACACGATCGAAGAACTCTGCAAGCAGGTCAAGCTCCCGACCGCCAAGGTCGCCAAGGTCGTCAAGGCCTACAACGACGCGCTCGCCGCCGGCAAGCTCGGCGAAATGAATCCGCCCTGCACCTACAAGAAGCCCCATCCGGTTGCCAAGGCCCCGTTCTACGCCATCCCGTTCCAGGGCGGCATGACGGCCACCTTCGGCGGCCCGCTCATCAACGTCAAGGCTGAAATCCAGAACCTCGACGGCAGGAGCATCCCGGGTCTCTACGCTGTCGGCAACGCCGCCGGCGGCATCTTCTTCCACAACTATGCCGGCGGCGCCCAGCTCGGCGCTGCCACGGTCTTCGGCCGTATCGCCGGCAATGAACTCGCTGCCCGCGCGAAGAAGAACCAGCACTAATTGAGGAGTGATTCAAATGACGAAAACGATTATCGCCGCGCTCTCCGTCGCCCTTGGTCTGGGCCTGAGCCTGTCCGCCGGTGCTGCCGAAACGACGCTTGCCGCCAAGCACGGTCCGATGTTCCCGAAGGAAACCGCCTGGGCCGTCAAGGACCAGTGCCTGAAGTGCCA
>JAXEEN010000183.1:0-4726 GCA_034104065.1 Sutterella sp. | reverse complement strand
TGCCATGATAGATGCCTTTATATAAATATGTATCTATTATAGCGTAAAACAAAAATTCCTGCTTCTTCCGGGACCAGAAAAAGCAGGAATTTCATTGATTAAAGAAAATTATTCGTTGCTTTGTTGATGACAATCAACCCGTTTGGGAACTAGCTAGGCGGGAGTTCCTCTATAGCAAAAAGCCCTCAGTTCCGTCAGAACTGAGGGCTTTGTCTTGGTTGCGGGGGAAGGATTTGAACCTCCGACCTTCGGGTTATGAGCCCGACGAGCTACCGAGCTGCTCCACCCCGCGGCAATTCGGTAAGGACTGTGTTGTCCGTTGAGACTTGAATAGTACACATCCTTTTCGAGCTTGTCAAGACTTTTTGAAAAAATATTTCATCGGTGTGGATTATCATTGCGAAAAACCCTTCTTCCGGCTCCCTCACTCATGTCTGATCCTACTATCGAAGGCGACCCCGTTATCGACGCTTCAGACCCGTCGGCGTTCGTCGGTCCTTCGGCTTTGCCCGCCGTCACCGTTCCCACCTTCAGACCCAGCTGCTGGTCGCGCGGGATTTCTCCCGAGCTGGTCGTGGAAGGGTACCGGCAGGGTGCATTCCCCTGGCCCGATCCTTTTTCGCTGAGTCAGAACCTTTACCCCTGGGGAAGACTTTTTCCCTGCACCGTGCTGCGGGCATCGCACCTTCATCTCTCGCATTCGCTGAAAAAGCGCGTCCGGGACGCGCTGGCCGGTCACTACTGCGGTCATCCGCTGTCCATCATCCTCGACAGTGATTTCGACGAGGTTCTGGATACGCTTGCCGAGCATCACCGTGAAAAAGGCGGCACCTGGATTTCCGACGACATGATCAGGGTCTGGAAAACGCTGCACCGCGCAGGTCACGCCCACAGCGTCGGCGTCTGGGTCGACGGCGAACTCGCGGGCGGTCTTTATTTCACCAGCGTCGGCCGCATGCTCTACGGCGAAAGCATGTTCAGCCGACTGACGGATGTCTCGAAGCTGGCGCTTGCCGCCCTGCTGTCCTTCTGCAGACTGACTCATCAGCCCGTCATCGACTGCCAGATGGCAACCCGTCATATCGGTCTTCTGGGCGGAGAGCACGTCAGCGGCGACGTCTTCATGGCGATCAACCGCCAGCTGACCGAACTGGAACCCTTCAGCTGGCATCAGGCCAAAAATCTCAGCCTGATTCCCTTCCTCAGAGCCGCCAATCCCGAACTTCGTCCCCGGCAGCCCCGCCCCGAACAGGCGAAGACCTCGCTCGTTCCCGAACACCGTCTCGCTTTTGCCGGCAATCTGATGGTGGAAGTCGCCGCGGTGCGTTCGCCGTGCAATTACTACGACACCCGCATCTCCACCATGGAGGTCATCCCGGTCTCGCCTTCGGATCCGCAGGTCTCGCTTCTCTACAACCGTCTGATTGATTCGGGCTTCCGCCGCGACAGCGGCTACCTGTACCGGCTCGGCTGCGAAAACTGCCGCCGGTGCATCCCGACCCGCATCGACGTCGGGACCTTCCGTCCCGACGACACCATGCGCCGCACGCTTCGCCGGAATTCCGACCTGATCATGACGGAACTGCCGCTCGGCGAATTGACCGACGAGCAGTATGCACTCTACAAGCGTTATCAGAAGGTGCGCCATAAAGACGGCACCATGGGCAGAATGAGCCGGACCGATGTCGGCAAGGTCCTCTTCTCCACCTGCGTCGACACGCGGATTCTCGAATTCCGCCGACCGCCCGAAGATGAAAACCCCAACCGCCTGATGATGGTTTGTATAATTGATCGTTTAGACGGTGCCATCAGTGCCGTCTATACGTTCTACGACCCCGACGAGCCGAAGCTGAGCCTCGGCACCTTCGGCATCCTGCGTGAAATCGAATACGCGCGTGAGAACGGTCTTCGCTACGTATATCTCGGCTACTGGCTGCCGGGGTATCCAGGCATGGACTACAAAACGCGCTTTCAGCCGCTCTCCGTCCGATGGGATGAAGAATGGATACCGCAGACGTCGTTTTCGGCCGATCCACGCATTCTCGACCAAGCCTAAACAGCCATGCTCTACTCGCTCTGCCGCCGCGTGCTTTTCTCCATGCAGCCCGAAACGGCGCATCACGTCACGATGGCCAATCTTGACTGGGCCGTGCACATGGGGCTTCACAAGCTCATCACGCACATGCCCGATGAAGATCCCGTCGAAGTGATGGGGCTTCGCTTTCCGAACACGATCGGCCTTGCCGCCGGCATGGACAAGGATGGCATCCGCGTGAGCGCCTTCGGCGGCCTCGGCTTCGGTCATGTCGAAATCGGCACGATCACGCCGCTCGCCCAACCCGGCAATCCCAAGCCGAGATGCTTCCGCGTCATCCCGGCCAAGGGCATCATCAACCGCATGGGCTTCAACAACGAAGGCTGCGAAAAAGTCATCGAGAATCTGCGCAGTGCGGATGCCTTCCGGCTTCGCGGCGGCATTCTCGGCATCAATATCGGCAAGAATGCCGTGACGCCCATCGAGAACGCACTGTCCGATTATGAGAAGTGCCTCGATCGCGTCTACGACCATGCCGACTATATCGCCGTCAACATTTCGTCGCCGAACACCAAAAATCTCCGCGAGCTGCAGGGTGAAGACAAGTTCGACGCACTCGTGAGCGGGATCGCCGAACGACGCCGTCTTCTGAAGGAAAGCCGCAGCGGCAAGCACGTGCCGATTGCCGTCAAACTCGCTCCCGATCTCGACAACGACGGCATCCTGCGCTGCGTCGACACGCTGATCGAACGCGGCATCGATGCCGTCATCGCGACCAACACCACCATCGCACGCGACCGCATCGAAGGTCTTCCCAACTGCCGGGAAACCGGCGGTCTTTCAGGCGCACCGCTTCGTGAACGCTCCACCGAAGTGGTGCGGCTCATCGCAGAGCACGTACAGGGAGCACTTCCGATCATCGCTTCGGGCGGCGTGATGACGCCCGAGGATGCCGTCGAGAAGGTCGAGGCGGGCGCCAAGCTCGTCCAGCTCTATACGGGATTTATTTACAGCGGTCCGGCCCTGATTGCCGATTGTTCCGAAGCGGTCGCCCGATGGCGGGCCGCTCAGAAGAAAGCCTGATCACCGGGCTTTCTGCAGAACATCGGGCGCTGCGGTCGCAAACCGCAGCGCCTTTTCTTTTGTGCAGCCGCTCAGTCGGCCGCCGATTCGAACCACACTATATATAGACAGATAGGAGAACCATATGCCCCGCGTTTTTGCTGCCCTGATGCTGCCGCATGCCGTCTGCGATCAGCTCGCACGCGATGCCAAGGCTTTCGCGCGCCTTGATCCGCTCGCACGCTTCGTGAGCAGCACCAATCTGCATCTGACGCTGGCCTTCCTCGGCGACGTTTCGCCCGCCGACGCGCAGCGTCTCTCCGCCGCCATCCGTCCGCTGGCGACGCTGACGCCGCGAACCATCACCATCGGACGAGTCGGCACGTTCGACCGCCAGCGCATTCTCTATGCCGGACTGACGCCGGCCGAAAGCCTCGACCCGGTCGTCCGCGAAGTGCGCAGCGTCATCGAGCGCATGGGCCTGCCGATGGACAAAAAGCCCTTCCGGGCCCACATCACGCTCGCCAGAGACTGGCGCCGCGGCTATCCGACGATGACCATGCCGTCCCGCACCGTTCAGCTGTCGGGCCCCGTTCTGCTCGAGACCGTCCGCGATCCTCGCACGAACGCCGTGCGCTACCGTCAGATCATCTGACCTTCCCTGACGGTCTACCCTGTTCACGGGCTTTCCGCATTGCGGAAAGCCCGTTCTTTTTAGCTACAATACAGGCTTTCCGACACTACTCACCCGTCTTCCCCGACGGACAGATTTCTACCATGACCGACCTTCCCATTCGTCCGGGCTTCTGGAACGTCCCTCTGTGGGGCGAAATCGGCGTCTACATCTTCGGCATCGCGGCCGTCGCCGCCCTGATTTACGGCGTCATTCTCAACCGCCGCCTTTGGCTCGGCGAACGCAAGCCGGAACCGGCGGATCAGCAGCGCGAGCGTCTGACCGAAGTACTCCGCGCGGTTTTCTGCCAGAAAAAGATCCGCGAAACCGGCGCAGGCCGCCGTCATGCCTTCCTCGCATGGAGCTTTTTCCTGCTTTTCTGCGGCACGGCGCTCGCCACGCTTGACTGGGACGTCGGTCACTATGCCTTCGGCACGCAGTTTCTGACGGGAACGACCTACCTCGTCTACAAGTTCGTACTCGACATCGCCGGCCTGGCCGTGCTGATCACCCTGGCCCTCGGCGCCCTTCGCCGCTGGAGCGCCGGCAGCACGCTCCCGGGCGGCGCACGCTTTGCCTGCGCCTACCTGTCATTGGCCTTTATCGTCCTCACGGGCTTTCTGACCGAAGGCATCCGTCTGGCTGCCACGGCGCCCGCCTGGTCCCACTGGTCGCCCGTCGGCCATCTGATTGCCCAAGCGCTGTCCTCACTGTCGGAGGAAACCCTTCGCAGCGTTCACACCTGGGTCTGGACGATTCACGGCCTCGCTTCGCTCTCCTTCATCGCCGCGATTCCGCTCACCTACTACGCCCATCTCTACCGCACGCCCGCCGGTCTTTATATTCGGGACCGCAAGCCTGCCGGTGAAATCCGCAAGATCGACAACATCGAGGAGCAGGAAACCTTCGGCATTTCCGCCTTCGAGCAGTTCGGCGTTCGCGAACGCACGGGGTTC
>JAXEEN010000182.1:0-12232 GCA_034104065.1 Sutterella sp. | reverse complement strand
CGGCACCGACATCGCTCAGGAAGTCGCCGACGTCGTGACGGCGCCTTCGCTTCGCTTCATTCTGACGGCGCTTGATCTGGGCGAAGCCACGATGCGCCGAATCCGTCAGAACGTCGGGCTTTCCGTGGGACTCAACAGCGCCTTTCTGGCGGGCGGTCTGACGGGCATTCTGATGCCTGCCGTTTCCGCACTGCTTCACAACGCGACGACGATCGGCGTCTGCCTCAATGCGATGCGGCCCGAACTCGGTCACTACGAGGGCGAGACGCACTATGCAGAGGAGCTGCAGCTCGACATCGCCGACATGTTCACCCGCTTGGGCGACGTGATGCGGGGCAGCGAAGCGGGCGTGCCCCGGCTGGCCGTCACCGCCGTCGAAGCGGCAGGAGTTAAATGATATGGCAGATATTTTCGACTGCGTCAGAAGTCTGATTCCCGGCCGTGCCCGGCTTCGTCATCCGATGCTTCACGGTCTCGACGAGGCTACCTGCGGAGAAGTCTCCGCCTTTCTGACGGCTCTTCCCGGCGTTACCGGGGTTCGGATCAATCCCCGCGTCGGTTCTCTTCTGCTCGAGTGGGACGAGAACGAAACGAATGCCGATGCGCTGCTCGGTCTGATTGAGAGTTATGCAGGCATGCTCGGTACGGATGCGGCTGAGCCGCCATGCACGGACTCGGACGGGGACTGCGCTGTGTGTGAGTATGCCGGCCGAGCGGCCAAGGCCATTGATACCGGCGCCGTCCGCGTATTCGGAGAGGCCGCACGCCTCCTGATGCCGGCTGCCTACGCACACGCTGCGGGCCGGGCGGCCAGAACGCTGCAGAACCGCTCGATGCTGGGACTCCTTCTGGTGAGCGTCGGCGCGCTTTACTGGCGCACGACGCAGATGCGGACCCATGTCTGGGCGGGTGGCGCTTTTCTGGCGCTTCTCGGACTGCATCTGATCCAGCACCGCCGAGTGCTCTGAGGAGAGCAGTTTGCTGAAGACGACGCTGAAGATCCTCACGGCGGCCGCGCTTGCCGTGCTGCTTCTGTCCGCACTCGCCGCGGTCGCCGCACTGCTTCTCTACGGCATCGTGCTGGCGGCGGCAGCGCTTCTGATCGCCTTGCTCGCCTCGCCCGAGGAATTCCGCGCCGTCTGCCGGGGCTTCGCCGATCGTGCGGACGGCTGGCTCGGACGCCTTGAAGCCCTGTGGCAGTCGGTTCGCGAAACGCTCGACCGATGGGGCGAACGGGAAATGGCCCGCCGGAACCCGGCGGAGGAATCCGGGGAAGCCGTTTCGCCGGTCCGCTCGGATGCGCCGGAGCGCAGCTGAGTGTCTCTTCAGCGCCCGCAGCAGGATCGTCCCTGCCCGGGCTTTTCGCCGCCCGTCTGAGGCTCGTCCTCGGCGGGCGGTTTCATTGAGCACCCGACGGGCCGGTTCCGGCTTTCAAGATAACTTCTGCCCCATCGGTACATGGCGGTCAGAATGGGACGGATCGACTCTCCCGCCGGCGTCAGGGAGTATTCGACCTTCGGAGGGACGACGGGATAGATTCTGCGGGTGAGCAGCCCGTCGGCTTCGAGTTCGCGAAGCTGCTGCGTCAGCATTTTCGGCGTCGCCGCCGGAACTGCTCTCCGGAGTTCGCTGTAGCGCATGGTGCCTTCCAGCAGGTTCCAGAGGATCAGCGCCTTGTGGCGTCCTCCGATGAGCGAAAGCGTCAGCGCCACGGGACACTGCGGCTCGGCGGAAGGCGAGCGGTCATCCTGAAAACTCACGTCGGATCTCCTAGTATCTTTTTGGGAACTATATTCCTTTTCGGTACGTTCTTGTAAAAAGGGAACCGCTCTGTATACTCATTGCATGATCCATGCCATCGCCTGTCCGGGAGTTAGAAAGCCGTGCGCACTGAGCAGTTTGACATTACGGGAATGAGCTGTGCCGCCTGTTCGGCACGCGTGGAAAAGGCGGTTTCGAAGCTCGACGGCTGCGAGCGCGCGGAAGTGAATCTGCTTCGCAATTCGCTTCGCATGACGTATGACGAGGCCAGGCTGTCGGCCGCCGACATCGAGCGCGCCGTTGCGGATGCCGGCTACGGCGCATCGCTGCACGGAAGTCGGGAGCGTCCGGCCGAAGCCGTCTCCGGGCCGGCGTCGACCGCCGAAGCGGATTCTCCGGAAGCGGCGAGAAGGAGACTCCTGGCATCGTTCGCTTTTTTGATGCCGCTCTGCTGGCTTTCCATGGGCGGCATGATGGGACTGCCGCTTCCCGACATGCTGTCGGGCATCGGCCGTGCGCCGGAAATGGCCTTTACGCAGTTTCTGCTGACGCTTCCGGTTCTGATGATCAACCGCCGCTATTTCGTGAACGGCTTTCGAACGCTTCTGGGCGGTGCCCCGAACATGGACAGCCTGATCGCCGTCGGTTCGGGCGCAGCCGTCGTCTTCGGCGTTTACGTGATCTATCGTCTGATGGGAGCGGCGGCCGTGCACGACGAACATCATCTGGCGCACTTCGGACACAGCCTCTATTTCGAAGGGGCGGCGATGATCGTGACGCTGATTTCTCTGGGCAAATACTTCGAAGCCGGTGCCAAACGGCGCACGGCCGAGGCCGTGACCGCCCTCATGAAGCTGGCGCCCGCGCGGGCAACGGTTGTGCGTGACGGCCGTGAAATCTCGGTCAATGCCGCCGACGTGGCGTCCGGTGATACCGTGATCGTGAAAACCGGCGAGACCGTGCCCGTCGACGGCGTCGTGGTTCAGGGGGCCGGCGTCGTCAACGAATCGGCCGTGACGGGCGAAAGTCTGCCGGTCGAAAAAACCGAGGGCTCGACGGTGACGGGGGCGACGCTTCTCGAAGCGGGCTGCATCCGCATGCGGGCGACCCGGGTCGGCGACGACACGGTGCTCTCGCAGATCATCCGGCTGGTGGACGAGGCGACGGCCTCCAAGGCGCCGGTGGCGAGACTGGCCGACCGCGTCAGCGGCATCTTTGTTCCCGCCGTCATCGGGATTGCGCTGCTGACGTTCGCAGGCTGGCTTCTTGCGGGGGAAAGCCTGGAATTCGCTCTGACGTGCGCGATCAGCGTTCTTGTGATTTCCTGTCCCTGCGCGCTCGGACTGGCAACACCGACCGCCGTCATGGTCGGCATGGGACGAGGTGCTTCGCTCGGGGTTCTCTTCAAGCATGCCGAAGCACTGGAGCGGCTTCGCAGCGTGAAGACCGTCGTGCTCGACAAGACGGGTACGGTGACCGAAGGAAGGCCCGAGGTCGTCCGGGTCGTGCCGGCGGCGCCCGGACTGGAGGCGGTGCTTCTCATGGTGGCTGCAGCCACGGAGAAACCGTCCGAGCATCCGCTCGCCGGAGCGGTCGTCAGAGAGGCGGAAAGACGCGGACTTCCGATTCAGGAGGCGGAGAACTTCCTGCAGATCCCGGGCGGCGTGACCGCCGATATTGCGGGTACCCGCTGTGCGGTCGGCAGCGCCGCGCTGATGGCTTCGCTCGGCATTGAAGTGGGAGAAGCGCTGTCCGTTCAGGCGGGGGCGGCCGCTGAGCAGGGCGCAACACCGCTATTCGCCGCGTCGGGCGGCCGGGTGCTCGGCTTGATCGCGCCAGCCGACAGAGTGAGACCGACGAGTGCGGCCGCCGTGCGCGCCCTTCGTGCCCGGGGTTTGCGCGTAGTCATGCTGACGGGGGACAACGGGAGAACGGCGCAGGCCGTCGCCCGGCAGGCGGGCATCGACGAAAAGGACGTCATTGCCGGCGTGAGGCCGGGTGAAAAGGCCGCACACGTGCGCCGTCTTCAGCAGGAGGGCCCCTGCGCCATGGTCGGCGACGGCGTCAATGACGCGCCGGCGCTGGCGCAGTCGGACGTCGGTCTCGCCATCGGCGCCGGCACGGATGTAGCCCGGGCGAGTGCGGACGTCGTTCTGATGCGAAGCACGCTCGCAGGCGTCGTCGACGCGTATGATCTTTCATGCGCGGCCATGCGCAACATTCGCCAGAATCTCTTCTGGGCCTTTTTTTACAACGCTGCCGGCATTCCGGTGGCGGCGGGCGCGCTCTGGCCCGCTTTCGGGCTGCTTCTTAATCCGATGATGGCGGCAGCGGCCATGAGCATGAGTTCCGTCAGCGTCGTTACGAACGCGCTGCGGCTGCGTTTCTTCAAGTCCGCGGGCCTGCCGGCTGAAATGCCGGAGGAGGCCGGGGACAGTTCTTCAGGGAGCAAAATGATGGAAAAGGTGATTCATATCGAAGGCATGCACTGCGGCCACTGCACAGCCGCGGTCGAAAAAGCGCTTCGCGCGCTGCCCGGCGTTCAGGATGTCGAGGTGAGCCTTGAGAAAAACGAGGCCCGCGTCAAGGCTGCGGCAGGCTGCTCGGACGTCATGCTCGCCGCCGTCGTCACGGGCGCGGGCTTTAAGGTGACCGGCATCGAGACGCTTTAAAATATTTTCTGAATCCGGCGGACAGTTTCGGCTGTCCGCTTTTTTCGTGCTCGTTTTTCGGAATCGCCGCATGCTTCTCAAATTCATCGCCTGGGTTCGTGGCTCCATCGCCCGTCAGTTTCAGCTCGTCTTCGGAACGATCACGCTTCTGATGATGCTGGTGGCGCTGCCCGCCATTGTTCTTACCGAACTGTCCACCGGCTCGGGCGGGGCCATCAATGTTTCGGGAAGCATGCGCATGCAGAGCTACAAGCTGGCGCTTGCCGTCGCCGATCCCTTCAGCAATTTCGAAGAGAGGGAACTCAAGACCACGCGCGCCTGCGAGGAATTCGGCGCAAAGCTGATCAGCAGAGGTCTTCTCAACGGCATTCAGCAGACGGAGGGCGACGAGGCCTACCGGCAGTACAAGGCGCTCAAGTCCCGTTTCGAAAACGACATCCGTCCGCTCGCTGAAGCAAGCATTCGGAATTTCGAAGCCAGACGGCGGATCGTGACTGAGATTCCGAGCTTCGTCGAGGACGTGGACCGCTTCGTTCAGACGCTGGAAACCGGGCTCAATGAACGTCTGGCGCTCCTCAAATGGCTGCTTGCCGTCATTCTGATCGGTGCGCTGGGCGTAAGCTGGCTGATGCTCCGGGTCATGAAAAAAAGCATTTTCGAACCGATTTCCGAAATCGGCTCGGCAGCCAACGCCGTGCGCCGGGGCGATTTCTCCGTCAGGGCGAGAGTCGGCGTTCCCAATGAAATCGGGCGGCTCAGTTCCGCCTTCAACTACATGGTCGACGAGCTGGGACGCCTCTACGGCAACCTTGAAGCGGAAGTGGCGCGCAAGACCCGCGATCTCAACCGCCGCAACGAAGGTCTTCAGCTCCTGAGCCGTGTCGGTCAGTCGGTCCGCTACGGGGAGCGCTTCGAGGCGGAAGGCCTCAGCGCAATTCTGGACGAAGCCTGCCGTCTGATGGAGGCCGAAGGCGCCTGCGTGCGCGTGGGGGCCGGCGAGTCGTCTTACGTGCTGGCGAAGAGCAGCGGCTGGGACGGCATGGACCGCGTCGTCATTCAGACGGTGGCGCTTTCCGAAACCACCCCGCAGACCGGCATGCTCGAACTCGGCTTTCATGCCGAGTCGCTGGAAAAATGGCAGACCGACCTCAGTCTGGCGCTTGCCCAGTCCGTCGGGCGCAGCATCGAACGCGTGACGCGTCAGTTGGACGACCGCCGTCTGGCGGTGCTCGAGGAACGTTCGACCATCGCCCGCGAACTGCATGATTCGATTGCGCAGTCGCTGTCCTTTTCCCGCATTCAGATGCACCGGCTCAAGATCTTCGTCGAGCGCAACGAATCGAGGGACAAGGTGCTTTCCACCGTCAACGAGCTCTCCCAGGGGATTTCCACGGCCTATTCCCAGCTTCGCGAAGTGCTGACGGCCTTCAGACTGCAGATCAGCAGCGCGGGTCTGAACGGAGCGATCGAAGAAACGACCGACGAATTCCGAAACCGAACCGGGCTTCCCGTGACAGTGAGAAACACGCTGGTCGGCATCGAGCTTTCGCCCAACGAACAGGTCCATGTCATCCACATTCTGCGCGAGGCCCTGATCAATGTGGAAAAGCATGCCAGGGCGACGGAAATACTGGTGACGATGTCCCGCAGAGAGAGCGGCGCAGTCGTCCTGACCGTCGAAGACAACGGCGTCGGCATTCCGGAGCAGGCGGGCCGCTACCGTCATTTCGGACTGACGATCATGCGCGAACGAGCGGAGGCCCTGGGAGGCGAACTCACCATCGAACGAGCTGCGCCCGAGGGCGGAACACGCGTAATCCTTACCGTCCCGCACGGAAACTCCGGCGAACAAAAACGGTAAAATTACAAATGGTTCTGTGCATTTGTTGTTCTATCTGAGAGGAGAGTTATGACGGAGAACGGCACGCATAAGGTAGTGGTCATCGACGACCATCCGCTTCTGAGGCGCGGCGTTCGGGAACTTCTGGACCTCGAGCCCAGCATCGAGGTAGTGGGAGAGGCCGGCACGCGTGAGGATGCGCTGGCGCTGGTGCGGCGTGTCGAACCCGATCTGACGATTCTGGACCTCAACATGAAGGGGAGTTCCGGCATAGAAATCCTCTCGACGCTCAAGGAAGAGGATCCGTCCCGGCGCATCGTCATTCTGACGGTCAGCGACTCCGGCAAGGACTTGACGGCCTGCATTCAGGCCGGCGCCGACGGCTATTTCCTCAAGGACATGGAGCCCGAGCAGTTCCTCGAGTGCATTCTTCAGACGCTGGAAGGCTACCTGATCGTCGATCAGTCGATGATGGCTTATCTCACCGCGTCTCTGCGCGCCAAGGCTTCCGGGCGTCCGCCCGAAAGACCGTCCCTGACCGGACGGGAAAGCGACGTGCTCGGTCTTATCGCAGAAGGCTGCACGAACAAAATGATTGCCCGAGAACTCAATATCTCGGACGGAACCGTGAAGGGGCACGTCAAGCATCTGCTGAAGAAGCTCGGATTCAAGAGCCGCGTCGAGGCGGCCGTCTGGGCGACACAGAACGGCATGTCCCGCCGACAGGCCAAGTAGCGGCTGAACCGTACGGCAAAAGGAAAGGCCGGATCCCGTCGGAGATCCGGCCTTTCGTCACACAGGAGCCTCAGTCGAGGAGGTTACTGGCCCTTGGCTTCCGGAGAAACGCTCGGAGCATGGCAGAGCGTGCAGTTCCAGCGGTCGCCGTTCACCTTGCCGTTCGTCGCATGGCTGACGGGGATCTGACCGGGATTGCGCTTTTCGCCGGCGGCCACTTTGTGGCACATCAGGCAGGCGTTCTTATCCACGGAGATCGGCAGGTAGCCGTCGATCGGATGCGGGATGACGCCGGGAGCGCCGACGATCTGGTCATCGGCCGAGAAGGCCGCACCCGCGGTAAGCATCAGAGCAGCAGCCAGGATAGCGGTAGCGGTGTGTTTCATGATTATTCTCCTTGTTTGCGCACAGGATTCTGAGCGGGGGCTTTTTTGAAGAGCACGAAGTTGAGGGCCTGTTCGGGGCAGTTGGCGATGCAGCGTCCGCAGTTGAGGCATTCGCCTGCGGGGATGCGTCCCGTCTTCTTCAGATCGTTGAAGCGGATCACCTGAGGTTCCGGGCAGACGCGCAGGCAGTCGCCGCAGCGGGTGCAGGCTTCGTCCTTGAAATGGACCTGCACGCCGGGCGAGCGGGTAAGGCGTCCCACGAGGGCCCAGAATGCGCCGAGCGGACAGATGTGGCCGCACCAACCGTGCTTCATCAGAGCGAGGTCGATGGCGAAAACGGCAAAGCCTGCGGCAAGGGCGGCGAGGCCGCTGCCGAAAACAATGTCGCGCCAGAGCCAGGCCTGCGGACTCACGGCTTCAAACGCGGCGGTGCCGAGCAGGGCGCTCATGACGATGCTGGCAAGCAGCAGGCCGTAGCGGACGACGTTGGTCGTACGAACGACGTCGGCGTCGAGACCCAGTCGGCGGCGCAGCCAGTCGGCGAGGTCCGTCACCATGTTCATCGGGCACATCCAGCCGCAGAAGGTGCGCGAACCGAGAATGCCGTAGACCGCTAGAACGATCAGCGCGCCGATGAGCACGGTGAGCGTCGGCATATGGCCCGCGGCAAGACGCTGAAGCGCGGCAAGCGGATCGGAAAGCGGGATGAGGCCGAGGAATTTCGAACTGGTGAGCGTGCCGTCGAGAACGGGTTCGCCCATGAGCTGCCAGCCCCAGCGGGCCGTGCCCGCGAAGAGAAGCAGCACGGTGAGCTGAACCGCACGGCGGGCCAGCGTCCAGCGCATGCGCCAAAGAGCTTCGCCGGCCGACTTCGGAGGCGCCATGTGTCTGACAGGTTTCTTTTCAGTCATAACGCATTCTCATTGAGGAAGTCGAGACCGCCGGCCTTCGCGTTGGGATCATCAACGACGTCGGGCAGACCCTCGCGCTGGTTCTTCGGATCGTCTTCAGAAAGCCACCCGAGACGATAGTGTTCGCCGATCTTGCCGAGAACGGCGGTTCTGTCGACGATGCGGATGGCCGGCTTGTCGGTCGGGCATCCCTTCGTGCAGAGACCGCATCCCGTGCAGTGATCGGGATGAATGGTCGGGATGAACATCGCGTGACGGCTGATCGAGCGCGGATGCAGATCGATCGTAATGGCCTTGTCCTGTTCGGGACATTCGCGGAAGCAGACTTCGCAGCGAAGACCCTGATAGGAGAGGCAGGACGACGGATCGACGACCGCGATGCCCATCCGGGCGTCCGCGATGTTGGTGAGCAGAGGATCAAGCGCCCCCGTCGGACACGCCTTAACGCAGGGAATGTCCTTGCACATGTAGCAGGGAATCTGCTCGGGCACGAAGAAAGGCGTGCCGCCCGGGGCCGGATCACCCGGCCCGGCGAGCTTGAGCGTGTGATAGGGGCAGGCCGTCACGCAGCGTCCGCAGCGTGCGCATGCGGAAAGGAAGGCCTTTCCGTCAAGTGCACCCGGCGGCCGGGGCATCCACTGAGCCTTCGCGTCGCGAAGACCGAGGGTGCCCCAGGCAAATGCCGTGACGACGCCCGCGGCGGAAAGTTCAAGCGTGCGCACGATGAGCGTGCGTCGCGAGAGACTGTCGTTGCGGCCGGTCATGCTTGATCACCTCTGAGGCGTTATGCCTTCACAACCTTGACGGCGGTCTTCTTGAAGTCGGGTTCAAGAGAGATCGGATCAAGGGCATCGAGCACCACGGCGTTGCATTCGACCTTCGGATCAAAGAAGGCGAGCCAGGTCGTGCCGCGCGGCATGGTGTTGCGGACCTGAGTTTCGACCACGGCGCGGCATTCGCCGTGACGGCTCGTGACGACGGCGAGGTCGCCGCGGCGCATCTGGCGGGCTTCCGCGTCCTTCGGGTGCATGTAGAGCACGGCCTGAGGCGCGGCGCGCTTCAGTTCGGGCACGCGGCCCGTCATGGAGCCGGTATGCCAGTGCTCAAGGATGCGGCCCGTGCAGAGCCAGAGGTCGTAGTGCGCATCAGGCTGTTCGACCGGGTCCATGTACGGACGGAAGAAGATCTTCGCGGTGCCCGGATGAGCGACGGCCTTGGGATCCGTCACGCCGAAGCGATCGCCCTTGGCGACGGGCTTCATGAGCTTGCCGTAGAAGAGGTTGTCTTCCTTCGCATACGGGTCGAACTCGGTGTTGAAGCGGTACTTCGTTTCCTTGCCGTTGACGACCGGCCACATCAGACCGCGGGTCTTCGGATCCTGATAGGTGTCGAAGTCGGCAAGGTCGTGACCGTCGCCGAGCGTGAACTGACGGTATTCCGTAAACATCGCCTTTTCGGGGAAGTACGGCAGACCGAGCGCTTCGCCGGTCGCGTTCAGATCGGTCTTGTAGAGCGGGTCGGGCCAGACGGCGTTGCGCTTTTCGTTCGGCGCATAGAGCACGTCGAAGAGCGTGGTCTTCGGACCGATGCCCATGGCGGCCGCGGCTTCGCGGACGTCGGGCAGCTGATCGTTGGGAACGCCCTTGAGCGGCTGGGCGCGGTAGGTTTCGTCAACCGTGAAGCGCTTGGCGAATTCCATCATCATCCAGACGTCGGTACGGGCCTGGCCGGGCGCGCGGACGACCTGCTGCCAGCCCTGCGTGCGGCGTTCGGCGTTGCCGTAGAGACCCCACTTTTCAAAGTGCATGGCGGCCGGAAGGATAAGGTCGGCGGCACGGGCGGAGTAGGTCGGATACACGTCGGCGACGACCACGAAGTTCTTCGGATCGCGGGCGGCGCGAACCCAGTGCGTGTTGTTCGGCGTCGACTGAAGGATGTTGACGACCTGCGTCCAGACGAAGTTGATCGAACCGTCTTCGAGGCCGCGCAAGATTTCCATCACGGAAGCGCCGACCTTCGGATTGAGGGTGCCCGAGGGGATACCCCAGATCTTTTCGGTCTTTTCGCGGTGCTTCGGATTGGCGACGAGCATGTCGGACGGCAGACGGTGCGAGAACGTGCCGACTTCACGGGCGGAGCCGCAGGCGGAGGGCTGGCCGGTGAGCGAGAAGGCGCCGTTGCCCGGGAGCGCGTGCTTGCCGAGCAGCAGGTGCATGGCGTAGACGAGTTCGTTGACCCAGACGCCGCGCTGATGCTGGTTCATGCCCATGCACCAGAAGGACATCATGTTGCGCTTCGTGTCGCAGACGAGGTCGGCGAGGCGCATCAGGCGGGCCTTGAACGTGTCGAGCGATTCTTCAGGGTCGCCCTTGGCGAGCGGTGCAACGAAGTCGAGCGTGTAGGGTTCGACGCCCTTAGCGAATTCTTCGAACGAGATCTGCCAGTGCTTTCCGGCGGAGCCGCCCGAATTCTTCTGTTCGATTTCCATGCCGGCCTTGAGGCCCATCGCGATGCCTTCGGCTTCGGAGAGCTTGATCTTGAGCTGCTTGGCGAGGATGTCCTTTTCAGCCGGATAGGCGAACTTGTCGGTCTTGCGCAGACCGTAGCCGATGTCGGTGACGCCGGCGCAGAAGATGCAGTGCTTTTCAACGAACGGCTTGTTGACGAGGCCGCGGTGCAGGATTTCGCGGATGATGAAGTTGAGAATCGCGAGGTCGGCGTTCGGCTTGAAGATGATCGTGTCGTCCGCGAGTTCGGAACTCATGTTGCGGTACGTCGTGATGTTGATGATCTTCGTGCCCTTTTCGGTGAGCTTGCGGTTCGCCACGCGCGACCAGAGCACCGGATGGGCTTCGGCCATGTTGTTGCCCCAGAGGAGCATCGTGTCGGCCTTTTCAATGTCGCTGTAGTTGTTGGCGGGTTCGTCGACGCCGAAGGTCTGATAGAAGCCCACCACGGCGGAGGCCATGCAGAGACGGGCGTTCGGGTCGATGTTGTTCGAGCGGAAGCCGCCCTTCCAAAGCTTGGAGGCGGTGTAGGCTTCGGGAATCGTGTACTGGCCGGAGCCGACGAGGGCAACGCCGGCCGGACCCTTTTCAGCGTAGACGCGCTTGAACTGGCGGGCCATTTCGTCGAAGGCTTCGTCCCAGGAGACGGGTTCGAACTTGCCGTTCTTGTCGAACTTGCCGTCCTTCTTGCGCATGAGCGGCTGGGTCAGACGGTCCTTGCCGTACATGATCTTGGCGTTGAAGTAGCCCTTCACGCAGTTGAGGCCGCGGTTCACAGGCGCGTCCGGATCGCCCTTCGTGGCGACGACGCGGCCGTTGCGAACGCCGACCTGCAGGCCGCAGCCCGTACCGCAGAAGCGGCAGACGCCCTTCTGCCAGACGATGCCTTCGTCGGCCTTCTGAGCCTGGGCAGCCTGGACGGACGTCACGGGAATGCCGATCGACATGGCTGCGCCGGCAGCAACGCCGCTCTTGAGGAGCATACGGCGGGATTCATTCACGGTTTGCTTGGTCATGGCTGAATTTCTCCTGAACAGAGCATGGAGATGCCGCTTTTACTTCGCGGCTTCGTCGGAAAAGTAGTGATTGATGAGGCTGACGTCGAGGACGCCGTCGGTTCGGCGGACGATGTCGAATACATCGGCTTCGCCCTGGGTGGTGGGTGCTTCAATAACTGCAACTGCCCGGCAGGTCGGGCGGTCAAGCTGGAAAACTTCAAGCTGCTCGATTTTGCCGAGACGTTCGACGGTGTCGTCGAACTTTGCGTCATTGAGAGTGATGACGATGCCGGAATAATTCATGGGGCCTCACTGGGTCTAAGACTACCTTTCCATTCTAAAAGTCCTTATGCAACGGTAGTAGCAGTAGAAAGGGATAGACCTGAGACTCCGATGGGATAGGGGAAAACTAAGGGGCGTTG